>NZ_JBVVNO010000028.1:0-37260 GCF_056850255.1 Methylomonas sp. Uni0011 | reverse complement strand
GTTGATTCCAAGCTCTTTGGCTACCTGAGCCACCGATTGATCGGATTCATTAGCTAATTTGACTGCCGACTCTCTAAATTCTGCCGTATAGGTATTGGGTTTTTCTCTGCTCATTTTGGATCACAATTTTTTTCGGATATTTTAAAAATTGTGTCCGGTTTAGTGTAGCCCCATCACTGCCACATTGCGTCTGTAATTTGAACATGGGCCCAGAAAAGGGCTTGTTTTCCAGAGCAACCGGCTGTTTTGGCGAAAATACGCTCGATTATTGAAATTTTTGCCTCATCTTAGAAATTTCTGTTGCTCAAAACGGCTGTTTTTCAGAGGTTCCTTAAGTAGTTTTAATCTTGCCTGGTTTTTACGGAATGATTTCGGCGGGATTCAAGGATTGTTTCCGAATTTGTTGATTTGAATTGAGTTGTCCGCATGCGGCTAATACATCATCGCCTTTGGCGCCTCTAATTAAAGTCGGAATTTTGTAAGTATCTAAAACCGCTTTGAAATTTTCAATTGCCGCAGCATCAGGGCAAGTGTAACGCGACCCCGGAAATTCATTAAAAGGGATCAGGTTTATATATGCACTTTTACCGGCAAGCATCTTGCCGAGTTTATTCGCATCATCGGCGGTATCGTTGAAGCCTTTTATCAGAATATATTCATAGGTAATAAACTGCTTCTTTTGCAGCGGTATCTGGTCAATATATGATACTACTTCGGCTAGCGGGTACTTTTTGTTGAGTGGAATCAATTCATTTCGCTTTTCGGTAAAAGGCGAATGCAGTGATAGAGCCAGATTCACGCCAGGTATTTCCTGGCTCCATCTTTTAAGCCCAGGAATATACCCGGCCGTTGAGATCGTAATCTTTTGACTGCCGATTGAGGTGCCGTATTGCGATAAAAAAATTTCGCAGGCTTTTTTGACGGCATCAAAGTTATGTAAAGGCTCGCCTTGCCCCATAAATACAATATTTAAAATCCGCTCTTCGCCAGGTCTGTTGGTTGCCAACCAGCGCCAAGCCCGAAGAAATTGGCCGATAATTTCGTTGGTCGCCAAATTTCTTTTAAGCCCTTGTTCTCCTGTAAAACAAAAGGAGCAATTCATGGCGCAACCGACCTGCGACGACAGGCAAATAGAATATTTGTTATTGAACGGAATGAGGACTGTTTCGACTTTGCGCTGATCTTTGAGTTTGAACAGAAATTTGACTGTTCGATCTTTGTTCGATTCATAGACCGTATCGATTTCCGGCAGCGAAAAATCGAAATGGGCATCGAAGAAGGCAGAGGATGATTTGGAAATTTTATTGCGGCAGCGATCAATTTCTTTTTTCTTGTAGTGCCAATTAAACAGGACTGCCGGCACTGAAGGGCTTAAATCATTTTCACTGGCAACGGCCTCTAAATCCGAATAACTCAGATCATAAAAGGATTGTTTCAAAAGGGGCTCTCCTGATGAGGATAATTGAGGATTTCAATTTGTTGCTAAAGGCGCTGTTGGTTACTCGGCCAATAACACCTCAATGGCGGCTTTGGCATTGCACTGGCTAATCGCTTCGGCCAGTTGGTCGGCCGTCAGTTTGTGGCGGATGGCTTGAGTGTCTTGCCATTCGAATGCTTGGTATTCTTTCTGAGCGAAAGTGGCGATTTGGCATTTTTTGAACGGAGAATTTTCAAACGGCATGTTGGCATCCGCTGCTAAGGCTGCCATTGCTTCGGAACTGGGCGCGTAGATCAAGAAGTCGCCCTTCATCGCCAACACCGCACGGTATTGCCGGGCGGTCGTCAGGTACAAGCAACCGACTTCGATATCAGTTTGATTCAACCAGAGGTCTTTGTTTTTCTTCTGCTTTTTCATGCGTGATTCGGATAAGTTTTGAGCGGACTTAGGGTTTGCCATTCACCCGAAGTTTGGTCATTATAAAATCGGTATGAGAGACACCCAAAAGATCTGCAATTTTCCGCACCAGATATTCTTCTTGTGGGTCAAGTTGGCCGTCGGCATAGGCAATTTGCCAGAGCGATTGTATCAACCCGACCTTTTCGCCGGGACTGAAGCGTTTGTTGATCAGCGAGGTAAATTCGTAATAGTCGACCGCGTGTTGACGTTTTTGTTCTGCATTTGCCATCAAATGCTCGGCCTGTTCGGTCGATAACGAAAAACATTTTTTGGTGAGCGATAAAATCGCCGTCCGCTCGGTTTCCTGGCAAACATCGTCCATCGTCATCATTTCCATGAACAATGCAACCAAGGCCTGTTGAAGTTGGGCTTCTGCGGCAGCCGCCGGTAATGGCAGGGCGAGGTGTTTCTCAAAAAATAGTTTAATTTGGTCTAGCATCGGTCATAGTGAAAATGGGTTTGAAAAGTGTGTATAGGTTACCGGGCTAAAAGTTAATCGGGAACGGGGAATCCGACGAGGCGGCGGGTTGGGTCTACCGGCACCGGCGTTAGACAGGAGAAGCCCCCTGTTGCTTGAATTGTGGCTGTCGGCCGGCGCCGTTGGATGTTGAACGCCAAGATCGATGATTTGAGAACGGCTTCACCAGTCGCTCGGCGGCTAAGGCTTGAAGGCAGTATCAGCCGGCCTAATCCGAGTAGCGGCTGCTGCGCCGAAACCATACCGGGATCAGACTGGCGCTTGCCATTAACGCCAGCGAACCGGCAGTATGCCATTCGAACAAGTCGGCCGCGGAGCGGATCTGTTCCAACCGTTCGCCGCCGTTCGCATAAATCAACGAGGCTGGCACCACGCCAAGCAAGGTGCTGAGCAGATAATCCTTGAGCGATAGTCTGGATAATCCGGCGACGATGTTGATCAGGAAATAGGGCACCACCATAGCGACGCGCAGGCTAAGGAAATAATACAAGCCGTTGCGTTCGATTTCGTGTTCGATGGCTTCCAGGCGGCTGTAAAACAAGCGCTCGAATCGGCTTCTGAGGGCGTAACGGCTCAGCCAAAATCCCATTAAACATGCCAATAGCGTTGCGCCGACGTTGTAAACCGCGCCCAGGTAAAACCCGAAAAAATAGCCGGACAGGATTTTCATGGCCGCGGCCAAAGGTAGCGGTGAGTTGATGAAAATCGTGCACAACAAAAAGAATAAAACGACCGCCGCCCCGTAATGGCTGTCGATGAAAAGGCCGATGGCCTGTTTGTGGAGTTCGATATCTTGCAATCCGGGCGTACCGTGTCGAAATGCGGCGATGCCCAGCAAGGTTACCAACAAAATGGCGAGAATTGTCGACTGGGTGCGCATGCTTTTGGATCGGGTTTCCGGTTGAGGGGACGGCTGAGCCAATATCGGCCGGGGAATACCTGCCGCAGGAATTGGCCTGCTATCCAAACATAGCGATATGACCGGGGTATGACAATCGGCCGGGTTTCGCCTTACTGCGGTTGATTGTAGCGTCGGCTATCGGTTTTATAATCGACAACTCGGCCTAAATACATAAGCGGTCCCAATCTAACGCGGGCCGGTAATAATATTATTTTGATACTCCATGGATTGGGTTAAATTGTAGCCGTTATCGCTATATAGGTCGCCGGTAAAATACAAGTGCAAATCTATAATCCAGGCGATTCTTTTTTGCTTATTATTTTCGATAATGATTGTCGACAGTTTCGGGTTATTGTCGGTGACCTGGACTACCACGGTTTTCGGGTTATTGGGGTCTTCCTTCAATGCGCCGGTGACAATGCGCTGTGCGGCCTCCGGTGTCAGAAGCTGCCGTGCCACCTGATTCGACGCATTTTTTTCGTCGATCAGCGACTGGGCTTTGAAATAGCCGATATCGTAGGATATTTTGGAAATCAAACTTAAAACGATGGCTGCCGCCCAAAGCGACAACCCGATTTTCAGTCGCCTTCTAACTTGCGGATGCGAGAATCTTTTTAGAATAACGCGAAGTTTCATTATTAGTTTAGTTTCAAGATGTAATGTGGTCGATTTAGATTCAATCCGGGTAACGCCGGCGGTTTGTCGCCGCAGTTAAAATAACCAATAAACTCCAAAGCGACGGCGGAATATGCTTTACAAATCCGTCGTGTTTTCAATAATGCGGTGGATGCGTTTGGTGACGATGCCGATCGCGATCAAAATAAACGGGATAGCGATACCCTCGGCAATTTCGGGGTTCACGTGCCAGCCCGCGCTATGCAGGGCTTCGGCAATTTTACCGACCAAACTGGCGGCGTAATATGCGATCGCCACAATTGAAATCCCTTCGACCGTTTGTTGCATACGTAGTTGCATCTTGGCGCGCAAGGCCATCGACGACAGCAAGCCCTGGTTTTGGCGTTCGATGATGATATCGACTTTGGTACGCAACAGTTGGCTGGCGTTGCTGACCCGTTCCGAAACCAGGTTGAACCGGTGCGAGGTCGAGGCGCAGGTGTTCATTGCCGGCTCAAGGCGGCGTTTGATGAACTCGCCGAGGGTTTGAATGCCTTGAATCCGCGCTTCGCGCAAATCAGTCAGACGTTGGCCGACCAGATGGTAGTAAGCGCTGGCCGCCGCGAACCGGAACTGGTGCGACGAAATGTGGTTTTCCACTTCGGCGGCCAGTGCAGTCAGTTCGTCGAGCAATTTGGCGTCGTCGGCGTCCGGCTGGGTCATCGAGTTAGTGATTGCGTATAACTGGCGGTCGGCCCTTTTTAATTCGGGATAGAGTTTGCGGGCGATCGGAAAAGCCAGCAATGCCAGTACCCGGTAAACCTCGATGTCGAACAGACGGTGCAGCAGGCGGCCGGCTTGGGCGGTTTTCAGGTTTTGGTCGACCACCAGAAACCGGCTGAAGCCGTCCACATGGATTCGAAAATCGGTGAAGACCGACGCCGCGCCGCCGGTGACCTTGGAGCCGACGATCGGGTTGCCGGCAAAATAGGCGGACAGCGGGCTTAAATCCATGCCGTCCTGGTAATCGATGTCGGCGGCCGTCACCACGCAGGCATGGGCGGCCACCATGGTTTGGCCGGCGATTTTCGATAGCCAGTCCACCGGGACTTTTTTTAAGGCCGGTTCGGCAAACGGTTCGCTCTCGCCGTCGTAGGCGTAAAAGGTGTAGGTGCTGAATTCCCCGTGCTGTTCCCAACTCATCTGAAACGCGTCGAAGCCGGCGCTGAAATGGTCGGCGTCGTGGTCGGGCGCGGCGGCGCCGTAGCGTTGGCAAAGCGCGATCAGGTGCTGGCGTTCGCGCAGCTTTTCCTCGCCGGACAGCGCCAAGGCCAGGTAGCTGGCCCGCACCGGCAGGCTGCGAATCGATGAGGCGCGGGCATGGACTTCGTTATGCAGGACGAAGCGTTGCGGGTGGTTCGGCGGAATTTGAAATAAAGTAGCCACGGGACGTCGATTAAAAGTCTGGAAGATATGCCGCCAGACCGCAACAAAACGTAACGCTGCGGCAGCGGGTCGAGTATGGTTTTGGATTTGTCGTGCCGGCTGGTTTAACCATGTGCCGCCTGCCATGCCGACCATTGCCGGACGATGTGCTGCATCTGCCGCAGGCCGTGCTGCAACACCGCGGGGCCGGGTTGCAGGATGTCGGCCGATTTGATTTCGCGGACGAAGCCGTCGCGTACTGCCGGAATAAGGTCCCAGCCGGGGCGGCCGGCAAGCTGTTCCGGGCGGAATTTCTTGCCGCACCAAGAGCCGACGATGATGTCGGGTTGGCGCTCGACGACCCGATTCGGGTCGTCAATGATCCGGCCTTTGGCCGAGGCCTGACCGGCCAGCTCGGCAAAGCAATCGTTGCCGCCGGCCAGTTCGACAATCTCCGAAACCCAACCGATGCCGCTAATCAGAGGCTCATTCCATTCCTCGAAATAAATTTTCGGCCTGACAGCCATCGATTCGGCTGCGGCGCGGGCCGAGGCGATCTGCCGCTCTAACTCGGCACGCAATGTGGCGGCGGCTTCGGCGGCATCGACCAGTGCGCCGAGCGTGGAAACCATTTGCAGGATGCCGGCTAACGAACGTTGGTTGAAGGCATGCACTTCGATGCCGGCTTTGATCAGTGCCGCGGCAATGTCGGCTTGCAGATTGGTGCAGGTCAACACTAAATCGGGGTTCAATGCCAGAATCTTGCCGATGTTGGCCGAGGTGAAGGCGGCGACTTTGGGTTTTTCTTTACGTGCTGCGGCCGGGCGGGTGGTGTAACCGGAGATGCCGGCAATCCGCCATTGCTGGTTCAGCAAATAAAGCACTTCCGTGGTTTCGCCGGTCAAACAGACGATGCGTTGCGGGCCGTTCATGTTGAATCCTTGATCTGTTCCTTATCGCTTACTCGGTCCTTTCCGCCGTTTTCCATGAGCGCGGATCGAGGCGCTCGTAGCCGGGCTGTGGCTAATTTGATCGGTTCGCCGGGTCGATATCGTCGCTCTGCGGCTGTTCGAACATTCTGAGCCAAAACCAAGCTTCGAATACGCCTCCGGCGATCGCCGTGGCAGCGCTGGTTTTGGAATAACCTACCAGATAAAGCAAGGTTGCGGCCAGAAAAATCGCGGCACTGAGTAGATGGCGTTTCAAGGTGCAGCCAACAGCGGGCAAAGCGGGTCAGGACCGATCAATGCGATAAGGTCCGCAGCAGGTTTTTGTAGTCTTCGGCCATTTTCACGTCCTCCTCCTTCAGTTCGGCGATGCGTTTGCAGGCGTTGATCACGGTGGTATGGTCGCGGCCGCCGAAAGCGTCGCCGATTTCCGGATAACTGTGCGAGGTCAATTCGCGCGCCAGGCTCATCGCCACCTGCCGCGGCCGGGTGATGGATTGCTTGCGGTTTTTCGACGACAAATCGGCGACCCGAATCTTGAAGTACTCCGCCACGGTTTTCTGGATGTTGTCGATACTGATCAGTTTGTCCTGCAGACTGATCAAATCGTGCAGCGCTTCCTTGGTGAATTCCAACGTGATTTCGCGGCCGGTGAATTGGGAGTTGGCCACCACCCGCCGCAGCGCGCCTTCCAGGTCACGCACGTTGGACGGAATGCGTTTGGCGATGAAAAAAGCGATTTCCTGATCCAGCTCGACGCCGACCTGCAAGGCTTTTTTAATCAGAATCGCGGTGCGGGTTTCCAAGTCCGGCGGTTCGATCGCCACCGGCAAGCCCCAGCCGAAGCGCGATTTCAGCCGGTCTTCCAGGCCGTCGATTTCCTTCGGGTATTTGTCGCAGGTCAGTACCACCTGGTGCTTGTTATCCAGCAGATTGTTGAAGGTATGGAAAAACTCCTCCTGCGAGCGCTCCTTGCCGGCCAGAAACTGGATGTCGTCCATCAACAAGATGTCGATGCTGCGGTAGTACTCTTTAAACTGGTTGATGCTGTTCTGTTGCAGGGCCTTGACCATGTCCTGCACGAATTTTTCCGAGTGCAGGTAGACGATGTTGGCATCCGGTTTTTTCAGCAGCACCGCGTTGCCGATGGCATGCATCAAATGGGTTTTGCCCAGGCCGGAGCTGCCGTAGATGAATAGCGGGTTGTAGACCTTGCCGATATTGTCCGATACCGTGACCGATGCCGCCCGCGCCAACTGGTTGGATTTACCTTCGACGAAGCTCTCGAAGGTGAAGGCCTTGTTCAGAAAATTGGGCTGGTTCTTTTTCTGGGTCGAACTCTTGCTCAAGGTCGGTGCTTTGATGGCCGGCGCTTTCTTGGAGCCGATCTCGAAATGCACCGACAGCGTCGCATTCGAGAATTCGTTGACCGCGTCTTCGATGATCGAAAAAAAGTGTTGTTTGATATGGTCGATAATGAAACGGTTGGGGGCGAGCAACTTCAGTTGGCTGTCGGACTCCACAGCTTGCAGCGGCCTGATCCAGGTACTGAAATCCGCGCTCGGGATTTCATGTTCCAGTTTGGCCAGGCAGTTGTTCCAAATCACACTCATCGGCGTTAAAGAAGGGGCAGAGAAAGGCCTTGCATCATACCACAGCACGCGGCGGGGCTTGACTCTTAGGCGTTATCAGAAAAGAATGGCGGCCGCATGGATAACCCTGAATAAATAAATGACTACGGGCAGACTTTATATCATTTCGGCACCGTCCGGCGCCGGTAAAACCAGCTTGGTCAAACAGCTGTTTACCGAACTGGACGGATTGACGGTGTCGGTCTCGCATACCACGCGGCCGATGCGTAGCGGCGAGCGTCACGGTACCGATTACTTTTTCGTCTCGGTCGCTGAATTCAAAGCCATGATCGAAAACCAGGCGTTTCTGGAACACGCACAAGTGTTCGACAACTTTTACGGTACGGCGCAACAGACGGTGCAGGACAATCTGGCGTCCGGCCTGGACGTGATTCTGGAAATCGACTGGCAGGGTGCGCAGCAGGTGCGGCGTATGCTGCCGGCCAGTCAATCGATCTTTATCTTGCCGCCGTCGATCGAAATACTGCGCGAACGCCTGCAAAACCGCGGCCAGGACAATGCCGAGGTCATCGCCCGGCGCATGCGCGACGCGGTAACCGAAATGAGCCATTATCCGGAGTTCGATTACCTGATCGTCAACGACGATTTCGAACTGGCCTTGCGCCAGTTGAAGAGCATCATCGTCGCCAATCGCTTGCGCCAGGATAGCCAGCAGCAAACGCTGGCCCCGTTGTTACAGGACTTACTCAACTAAAACCAAATCAGACAGCACACATCATGAAAAACAACTCGTTGAAACGGGCCCTCGCCCTCGCCTTGCTTCCTGTCCTATTACTGCTGTCGGCCTGCTCCGATGACAAAGCCGAAGCAGAAGCCCCGAAAGCCGCCAAAACCGGCGCCTTGAAAAAATCCGTACACCGCGACGACACCGGCGAAGCCAGCGGTGCGGAAAAACGCCAATTCGAAAAGGAGTTCTCGGCCAAATGCGTCGAGCGCGAGTTGAAAAACTCGGTCAATAAAGACGTCGACGAGCCGCGTTTCAAGCAAACCTGCGATTGCATCGCCGAGCACATAATGAAAGACCTGTCGGAAATCGACGCCGAAAAATATATCGAGGATCACGAAGATACCCAGACCCTGGGCATCAAATTCGACGCTGCCGCGTATTTCTGCTTGCAAAGCAAACCGCAGCCAAAAGGACCGCATTTGTTCGGCAAACCTTCGGATAATTCCGCCAACTAACGGCAAACGGGCCGCCGGCGCCGGCGGCCCGATTCGCTCCGGCTGCTCTGACCGGGCAGCTCGGCCGGCGCTCCCGGAAACGCTCCCGCCAGCCTCGCGCTTCAGGCTCGATCAACTTCAATCCGATTGCACAAACCATGACACTATCCAGCGAACTATTCTCCCAAGCCCAACAAGTCATTCCCGGCGGCGTCAACTCGCCGGTGCGCGCCTTCAAGGGCGTCGGCGGTACCCCGGTTTACTTCGACCGCGCCCAGGGCGCCTACGTCTGGGACAGCGAAGGCAAGCGCTATATCGATTACGTCGGCTCCTGGGGGCCGATGATCTTGGGCCACGCCCATCCGGCGGTGATCGACGCCGTCAAAGTGTCCGCCGAAAAGGGCTTGAGCTTCGGCGCGCCGACCGAGATCGAAACCGTGATGGCGCAAAAAGTCTGCGAGCTGCTGCCGTCCATTGACATGGTGCGCATGGTCAGCTCCGGCACCGAAGCGACGATGAGCGCCCTGCGGCTGGCGCGCGGCTACACCGGCCGCGACAAAATCGTCAAATTCGAAGGCTGCTACCACGGCCATTCCGATTCGTTGCTGGTCAAGGCCGGTTCCGGCGCGCTGACCCTGGGCGTGCCCAGCTCGCCGGGCGTGCCCGCCGCGCTGGCCGCCGACACCATCACCCTGGCTTACAACGACAGCGACGCGGTCACACAAACCTTCGCCGAAATCGGCGAGCAAATCGCCTGCATCATCGTCGAGCCGGTGGCCGGCAACATGAACTGCATCCCGCCAGAACCGGGCTTTCTGCAAACCCTGCGCGAGGTCTGCGATCGCTACGGCAGCGTATTGATTTTCGACGAAGTCATGACCGGCTTCCGCGTCGGCCTGCAAGGCGCACAAGGCCTCTACGGCATCAAACCGGACCTGACCACGCTAGGCAAAATCATCGGCGGCGGCTTGCCGGTCGGCGCCTTCGGCGGCAGCCGCAAGATCATGGAATATTTGGCACCGCTCGGCCCGGTTTATCAGGCCGGTACCTTGTCCGGTTGCCCGGTGGCGATGGCGGCGGGATTGAAAACCCTGGAACTGATTTCCGCGCCGGGTTTTTACGACGAGTTGGCCGCCAAAACCGCCAAATTGCTGCAAGGCCTGCAAACCGCCGCCGACCAAGCCGGCATCCCGTTCACCACCAACCAGGTCGGCGGCATGTTCGGTCTGTTCTTCAGCCCCGAAAAATCCATCACCCGTTTCGCCCAGGTCATGGCCTGCGATGTCGAGCTCTTCAAACGTTTTTTCCATGCGATGCTGGATCAGGGCGTGTATCTGGCGCCGTCCGCGTTCGAGGCGGGGTTTGTTTCGGCGGCGCATACGGATGAGGACTTGCAAGCGACGGTGGAGCGGGCCAGGGTAATTTTGGGTAAGCTTTGAAGGTCAGTGCGGGGGCATGGTATACAGTAATTTCTAACTAATTGTTGGGCAACAGCGTGAAGCTCACTTACTTTTTAAGTACTATTCTGATTCTAATTTTCTCCGCAATCGAAACAGTTGCCGCGGAAGATGCCCTACTCACTTGCGGAAAAGCTACCGTTAGCCTTTTCAATAGCGAGATTAAAGACTCTCCATTTTATGTGTTGAAAGTCAAAGCCCCCGTGGCGGAGTTTCACTACCCGTATGACATGGATCGAGAATTTTTTATGCTCAGGTGCGAAACAAGCGCCGTCGGAAAAGTGTATGTTTTGTTCAACTGGGTTTGCGGTGGCACTGGGTGTAATGAAACGAGTTTCGGGCTGGTGGACACCGATACCGGAAAGATAAGCCTAGAACCAGGAGGCCGCTGGCGGGGCGAGGGAAATGGCGAGACGGCGTCCGAAATGTTAGGTCACCCCATCAAACCATTTTCTTGCGCGAAATTCTCGAGAACATCCATAGGTACCCCTGGAGCCAAAGGCGAGCTATGTTTTGTGTCGCCACAGGAGCTAGGTTAGGACCTCCAGCCCCCGCCAGAGCACCGCTAGAGAAAACGCGGGGGACAGCGAGCCAAGAATCTGTTCAAGGTAATTGAGACTTTACGCGAGCCAAAACAAGGTTGTTGGTCAAGGTGTCAGGGTGATCACACTTCGGGTGAGGCATTGGGGAGAATCGCAGGCGGCTCCAGGCCGAATGGCCGTCGGAAGAGCCGCCCGCCGTCGGGTTTGGCCGGATTAGAGCAGATCCTGGTCCGTTGCAGTCTTTTGTACCTTAGGCTCTTGAATGGCCGTGGATTTGAAATCGATCACCGGTTTCATCGTGACCCGAGCCTTACCATGCAACGTACAAAAATCGTCGGTGTCGCTGACACGGTTGCAATGAGGGCATTTCTTCAACATACATTTTCTCCGTTAAGTCTGAATCTTTAAGGCTAATCAGCCCGATCTGGGGGGCCGGCCCGGTAACATGGAGGCGCCATCCCGGTTTTTCAATAGCGCTGCCGATTTTCGAGCGCCATTGTGCCGCGACTAATACGATTTCACGCCGGATTTGGCAAGGCTTGGCGGTAAGGAAAGTAAAATCGCCGGCCGATATTTGTACGCCCGCTCAGGTTTCTCGGCGTCCAAATCTCGGACGACGCGCTTTTCCAGGCCAGCCAAACCGAATTAATTCATGACTTTTTGACCGCTCCGGCCAATACTTGTGCGGGTGACCAATTTCAGCGCGGGGGTGGAGCTATGAGTTTTGTCGAGATTTATTTCAACAGCTCGCTGCAAAACGTAGTCGAGATCGGCGATCAGGCCTGCAGTATCGGCCGGGCGACCTATAACCAGGTGTATATCGGCAACAAGGGTGTATCGCTGGTGCATGCGGCGATTTCCCGCCAAGACGGCGAATGGTGGCTGGAGGACATGAACAGCACCAACGGCACGTATTTAAACGGGACCAAGATTGCCGGCCGGCACAAACTCCGTTTCGGCGACGTCGTTACCGTCGGCAAGCACGATTTGAAATTTGTCGACCAACCTACGGCGCCAGGCCTGAACCCGGCCCTCTCCGCCCAATTAGACGATTTCGACCGCACGTTGCTGGTCAACCCGGCGACCGGCTCCGGCCAGCCCGCAACGGCTGCTCGGCCCGGCAACCAGGCCTTGCTGATGCACGGCGAGGCACGCAATATCAATAAATTGTTGTTGAACAAGGATTACTACACGATAGGCAAAGGCCCGCAGTGTAACGTGCGGGTGGGCGGTTGGTTTACGCCGAAACTGATCGCAGAAATCATCCGCCTCGGCGACCACTACTACCTGACGCCCGTCGTCGACAAACACATCCGCCTGAACGGCCGCGAAGTCGGCCAGCAAGTTCGCCTGGTTCACGACGACAATATTCTGGTGAAAAAAGTATTGATGAAATACGTCGAGCAATAGAACGCCGTTACTGGCAGATCAATATCACCGAGATATTGTCTTTACCGCCGGCGGCATTGGCGGCGGCAATTAAAGCCAGGGTTTTTGCTTCCAGATTTGCCGGGCAAAGACCCGCCAGCAAGGCTGCGATTTCAGCCTCCCCCAACATGCCGGTCAAACCGTCCGAACACAATAAAAAGCCGTCGCCGGGAGCTATCTCAACCACTTGGGTTTCCGGCTCGATTGCCGGATTGGGGCCGATAGCTTGGTATAAGCGGTTGCCGGGCGGCGGTTCGCCGATTCGGCCGGCATCCTGCCACTGCCGCAGCAACGAGTGGTCGGCGGTCAAGGCCTGTAACGCATCGCCGCGCCAGCGGTACAAACGGCTGTCGCCGATGTGAAATATCTGCATCGCCGCTAAGTCGGGCAGAAGCCGGCAGCCGACCAAGGTCGTGCCGCAACCGCTACCGTCGGCCGCTCCCCATTCGCAGTTGCTTCGGTAAAGCGTACGGTTGGCTTCGCGGATCAGGTCCGCCAGCAAATCGAGCTGCCGCGCCGGCAGATGGGGATCGGAGGGTTCGGCCGACTTGAACCAGCGGCCTAGCCAAGCCGGCGTTCGGCTGGCGGGCACGGGCGGCAGATGGCGGGCGATCAGACGCTCGACCTCGGCGACGGTCTGCTGGCTGGCAATATCGCCGCGGCCATGTCCGCCCATGCCGTCCGCCAGCAAACAGATCCCGGTTTCAGGACTGAGCAGGATGGTGTCTTCGTTAATCTCGCGTACTCGGCCCCGGTCGCTGGCGCCATAAACGAAGTAACGGTTGAAAATGGGTGCGGCCGGCATGGCGGTATCCTTCAGAACGGGCAATTTATCGAACTGCGCTAGCGAAAAGTGGCCGTAACCGGCCCAATTGTCAAGGTCGAGGCGCCGAATTGCCGGCCCCAACGCCAGCAAGCCGCATAAAAAAACCGCCCGCAGGCGGTTTCAGTTTGTACGGAATCGTCAGCAATCTATGCGCTACGTCGCTGCAAACCCAGTAGTCCGGCCAAGCCGGCGCCGAACAGCCACACTGCCGCCGGTAACGGCACCGGTGCCGCGATGTCGGCGTTGTCCAGCGTGAAATGGAAACCGGCGCCGAGATAGTCCTCGCCGCCGCTGGCAACCAACTCCAAAGTATCGATGCCGGCAAAGTTCAGGTTGAATAACTGTGCGGCGTCGGTGTTGACCAGCAATTGCTGTTGGTAAAGCAGGTCGCCGTTCCGGTAACCGCTGGCAGTGATCTGCAGGCCCCAGCGCGAAGCGGCAGCGAAATATGCAGAGCGGAAATCGAACAAGCTGTTCGAGCGAATACTGGCCGGGCCGCCGTCGGCGTTGAAGGCCGAATAGTCCGCCGATACCACGCCGTGGTAAAAGCCGGAATCGAAATCCGCGACCTGGGCCAATTGCGGGTTCTGCACCCAGAAATTGGACCAATTCAATCCGGCGTAGCCGTCGGCGATCGCTGCTTCCGCATCGGCGGTTATGTCGTCGAAACTCAAAATGGCGGCATCGGCGTTGCCAACCTTCAGAATGGATAAAGCGAAACAAAGTAATGCGAGATGAAGTTTTTTCATGGCCGTATCGGATAAAAGCGATTAAAGAATGGAAACCGGTAGATACCCGCCGCCGCGATGGCACTCCGCCGACGGGTAATCGCTAGCGCGACGGTTAGCGGGTCGGCGAGAATTTATTCACCACCAGTTTGCCGCCGGACATGACCAGATCCGGGTATTCCAGCAGTTTGAAGCGCTCCAGCGCATTGCCCTTGACCGCGATCAAATCGGCCGGAGCGTTGGTCGACAGCGTGCCGAGTCCGGGAATGCCGGTGACCAAGCGGGCGGCGGCGGCCGAGGTGGCCGAGCGCAATACGTTCAGTACGTCGCTGAAATCGATCGAATCGCCGCTGCCCATGTGCAACATCAGATGCAATTCCTCGCCGTTGATGCCCCACGGCACGTTGTCGTGGGCGATTTCGGAGCCGTAAACCAGCGGGAAGGCCAAGCCTTCGCCGGCATGTTCCTGGTACACATGCCCCACCGTATGGGCGTTTTGGTAGAGGCCGGCGCCGCACGAGGCCAAGGTGTCGATCGTGGTCATGAATTCCATGCCGTCGTGTACCGCAGAATGCAGCAATTCGGCGTTGAGCGCAGAACACGGCATATGAGCCAACATGTCGACGCCGGCCGCGTAGGCAAGCTCGAAACCGCTGTTTTCGCCGACGTGAGCCAGTACCCGCTTGCCGTGGTTATGCGCTTCGCTGACGATCCAGGCCACTTGCTGCTGCGACAATACCGGCCAGGGTGCGGCCGGCACCTCCCCGTGGCCGTGCGACATCATCCACGGCGCACCGGCTTCGCCGCCCGGCTCCAATGCGATCTTGATCGCCGAGGCGCCGCCGGCCACCAGATTTTGCACGATGGCTCTGACCTGGCCTTCCGTGGCATTGGCGGCGATGGCCAAACCAACCTTGTCGTAACCGCCGCCGGTATCGTCCGGGGTGAACACATTCAGCGGATAACCGCCCTGCGCTTGCAGAATCGGCCCGGTGCTCAGCAGTCGCAGGCTGCCGTTGCCGCCTTGCGGAGGCAGCAACGGGCCGCCGGTATCCTGCACGGTGGTAATGCCGTGCTCGAGGATTTTGTCCTTGCTGACGTTCTGAAACGTGACGTGGGCGTGCGACTCGATGAAGCCCGGCAGAATCGTCGCGTCGCCCAGGTTGTAACGGGTTGCGCATTGGCCGCTCAGGCTGGCGTAATCGCCGACAGCCTTTACTTTGTCGCCGACCACCAGCACGCTTTTGTTGAATTGCACTTCGTTGCCGTCGAACAGGCGGGCAGCGCTGATTAATTTGCAGGATACCGGAGCGGTGGCGGCGAAGCTCGGGCAGGAGGCGGCCAATACGGCCAAAGCCAGGGTATTCAAGGTAAACGATCTTTGGGGGCGTGGCATAAGGTGTCCTTGTCGCGTGAGTTGTAGTTATGTCCGAAATAAAAAACCGGCTCGGCCGGCCGCATCGCCAAACTCAGTACATGATCAACTAAGTCATTGTGTTATCAGGCAATATTTGCTGGCTGGGCCGGTGGGTATGGTATCGGTTTAACCGCGCCCGGTTTTATGCGCAACGGAGTCTTTGTTATGGCAAACGGATTAAATCGGCGAAATGACTGCGAGCTTGATTGACAGGACGGCGGTCTGGACTAGCCGGCCCGGATTGGCTTGGGCGCCGGGCATTGGGCCGGACGGAACCCCAGGAGGAAAAATATCGGTGGTGTTTGTCGATTTCCGGGTTTGCCGTTCGACTAGCTGGCGAACCCTTTCATTTACGACACAGGAGTAAACGATGAACTCACCCGTCAAACCGATCCCCGAAGGCTACCAAAGCGTCACGCCTTATCTGACCGTCGACGATGCCGCCGCCGCATTGGCGTTTTACCAGCAGGCGTTCGGCGCCGTCGAAATCATGCGCCTGCTGATGCCCGGCGACAAAATCGGCCATGCCGAATTCACCATCGGCGTATCGCATTTCATGATTTCCGACGAATACCCGAATGCCGGCTCGGCCTCGCCGCACAAGTTGGGCGGTACCCCGGTCAAACTGCACATGTATCTCAACGACGTCGATGCCGGATTTGCCCAGGCCGTGGCGGCCGGCGCCACGCCGGTAATGGAACCAGCCGATCAATTCTGGGGCGACCGAATGGCGGTGGTTAGCGACCCGTTCGGTCACCAATGGATGTTGGCGACCCACGTCGCCGATGTCGACGGCAGCGAATTTCAAGCGAAGATGGATGCGCTGGTCGCCGCCGGCGGCGATTGTGCGTGAGGCGGCTATGGCAACGATTACCCCGTGTCTCTGGTTTGACGACCAGGCCGAACCGGCCATGAATTTCTACCTGTCGGTATTCAAGGAAGGCAAAGTCCTGAACCTCAGCCGTTACCCGGCCGGCGCGCCATTGCCGGAAGGCACGCTAATGACCGCCGGCTTTGTCCTGAACGGCCAGGAATTCGTCGCGTTGAACGGCGGCCCGGCATTCAGTTTCAATCAAGCGGTATCGTTTGTCGTCAATTGCGAAACCCAGGACGAAGTCGACTACTACTGGGACAAACTCTCCGAGGGCGGCCAACCCAACCAATGCGGCTGGCTGGCCGACCGCTTCGGCGTACCTTGGCAAATCGTACCGACCGCGCTCGGCCGCTTGCTCGGCGATCCCGATCCGGCCAAGGCCGGGCGGGTGATGCAAGCGATGCTGCAAATGCGCAAGATCGATATCGCCGCGTTGGAACAGGCCGCCGCGGCCTGACTTTATTTTTAGGAGACAGCAAATGACCTTATTCGACCCGCAACTCGACCTGGTATTCGAACGTAGCGTCGACCTGTCCAGAGCACAAATCTGGCAGGCCTGGACCGTGCCGGAGCACCTAATGCCGTGGTTTTGCCCGCTGCCTTGGCAGACCGTAGCCTGCGAAATCGACTTGAAACCCGGCGGCGCCTTTTTGACCACGATGCGCTCGCCGGAAGGCGCCGAGTTTCCGCATGCCGGCTGCTACCTGGAAATCGTCGAACATCGGCGTTTGGTCTGGACCAATACGCTGCTGCCCGGCTTCCGGCCCAAACCGTTCGGCTCCGGCAATCCCGCAGCCTGCGGCGATTTTGCGATGACCGGCATCATCGAGTTGAGCGATCACCCGCAAGGCACGTTGTATCGAGCCACCGTACTGCACGCCGACCCCGCCGGCCGCGAGCAACACGCGGCGCTGGGCTTCGAGGAAGGCTGGGGCAAGGCGTTGGAGCAAATGCTGGCTTATCTGAAGAATCGCTAAGCGAAGGAGGTAACTTGAAATACCTGCTATTGATCTATTTTGAAGAACAAAACCTGGCCGAAGCCGAACGCCAAGCCTGTTACGACGAATCGCGCCAACTGGCGCAGGATTTGGCGGCCAAAGGCCAATTCGTCGCCGCCAGCCCATTGCAACCGACCGCGCTGGCGACCAGCGTCCGGGTGCGGGACGGCAAGCTTCTGATCACGGACGGTCCGTTTGCCGAAACCCGCGAGCAACTCGGCGGCTATTACCTGATCGACGTGCCGGACCTGGATCAAGCCCTGGCCGCGGCGGAACGCATCCCGATGGCGCGCAAGGGCACTGTAGAGGTCCGGCCGTTGATCGAACTGGACGGTTTGCCGGGGTCGTGATTTAGCCGCGCCGCAGCCTCGGAGCTGCCGGCTCAATCCAATTCGACCACGGCCAGTCGTACCCGCTTCAGAGCCGGATCGGTCCAGGCCACGTAGGCTTGGTTGCCGATTACTTGCGTCGCCAGATACTTGCTGGGCCATTTCGGAAAGCCGCCGCGGTAGAGCGTGGTGCGCCGGCTGATTTTACCGTCCTCGCCGAGCCTGGCGACGCGTAACTCGTCGTCCGGCCCCTGCCGGCCGCGCCAACTGACCAGTGCCGAACCGTCTTCCAGCAACGCGGCCCATCGTTGAATTTAAACAAAACTGACAGTCACTCAACTGTGTTTAAACAACCTGTTAACTAACTGTTCTTGAAGAAAATTTGTCAGTCTGCCAAATCGTTTATATTGTGTTAGCTTGAGGTCGTGGGTATATAGCCACACAAATAAACTAAAAATCAATGTACGAGCTGTGAAACAAAGAAATACTAACCAAGGAGATTCGGTCATTAAAGTAAGCCAGAAGCAGGGTATAAAAAAACACCACGCAAGAACTATATCAAGTCTTGCAAGCGTATCGAATTGATCACATGACTGAAGATACCCTCTCTGTAAAAATGCAATTACAAAAAAGGGAAGAGATAGGCCGATAATGACGCAAAAAGCTTTCCACCATTCTAAGCGTATATCTGATAGATGATAAAGTGACTGTCCAAGAAAATGTCCTTTTGTGGCTAATACTAGCCCTACTAGCGTAGAAATTGGTAATGCGATGGCTGCCACTCGAAGGGTTTGAGTGTATGCAGCCAAAATATCTTTGGCGGGATTGACTTGTGCGACTTGCATAGATACCGTTCGCATTAATGCAATTAAAGGCATGAATAGAAATGTGGAGAACTCATTCGTAACTCCAAATGCGCTAAAAATTGGGAGCCATTCTTGTCGAGCCCCAAGTATTCCTAGAATCGCTAGTCCTTCTCCTTGCCAAGAGGCTAGTCTAATCCATTCAGAGCCTATCTTTTTAGATATTGATAAAATCCAATTTTTTCCAAATACACTAAAAGGCATCGCGCGTGTTATAGAGCAAATTAGATAAACTAGCCAAAATAGCTCAATGAGCGAGACAAAATTGGTTGCTATATATGCCCCCACAAAACCATAGTCGAGTTTGTAAATTAAAATCCAGTCAAGTAAAGCGTTTGCTAATATAGTTACTGTGTAAATATAGCTAACACGCCGGCCTTCCCCGCATGCGAACAAGCACATCGACGAAATGAATACCAACATGCGGGTAGGTATGCTAATCGTCATCCAAAACAACCCCTGCTTTGCAAGCATTACAACGCCATCATCTACAACAATATATTTTAACCATAAAGGATAGGCGATTAGCCCAAGACCAGCGAGACAAAGAGATATCACAAATGTAAATGTAAAGGCTTGCCGGATAACGTTATATTTTAGTGTTATGTCTGGCTCTCTGCTCACCAAAACTGAAACTACTGGGCCTAATGCGTAAGCGAATATAGCATCGATAATCATCAACTTGCTAGGAACAACAAAGGCAGCAGTTGAATCTGCTCCCAAAGGGGCAATGAAAAGCATATCTGTTTGCAAAAGCAGGCTACTTGTTACGAATGACAGAAAAACTGCTAAATATGCTTTCCAAAACGAGTTTATATCTAGCGTGCTTTTCATAGATATTGCCAGCAATTTATTTCCCAACTGATGCCTAGACCATAGGCAAAACGAGACTTGCTACTTGTAAATATATTTTGAACAAGATTGTCTTCCGAGGAAAGAAGTACTATTTTTGCGGTTTTATCGAAAGCTACAGGTCGAATTGCACCAACGGCATGCAGAGTGGCTTTATCAATTAAAACTATGTGGGTGTAGTTGGAGTCAACGTAATGATTATTTGCCCATGCTAAGGCGGTACTTTTGAGTGCATCTATAATGCTAGGGTTTATGTCTATGTTGTTATATTTAACGGAGTTAGAGGTTAGCCAGTCAAAAAATACCAAATAGCGCTGCCAATTCAATCCAATTTTATTTTCTTCACAATAAATAAGAAAATCTCGTAATACAGACGATGAGTTAGTTCCCAACGAACTTTCTACTTTTGGTAGCCGATCAAATATGCGGTGCCAATTTGTCCTCGCAGCAAAATGAGCCAAAGCGTATTCGGCTGGGTCGGTGCTCGCACGTTCTGGGTTAATCAAGCATAATGGATTAAACATGATTTATATTAAAATTTTGGCTATTGATTAAAAAATTGAACGGATGGTGGCAAGATCATTTTGCCATTTTTCATAATCAATATTGTGGTCAAATTCAATGCAAATTGAATCAAAGTTTTCTTTGTTCTTTGTTGTGGACGATAGTAGGTCGTACGTTTCTTTTGCTAAAGGACAGTCGTGGCTATCGACCCATAGGTTGCTGTTTTTTAGCTTCGAAAACCCGCCTGCATGAAAGTTTACGGTGTGCTCAATAACGGATTTCCATGCATTGATGGGAAAGCCAGTATTTTTTTCAGATACTATTGCATTTGATAAATCGAAAAGAATGCCGCAGCCAGTTTTTTTTGAAATTGTTGAAAAAAAATCTGCCTGGCTAGTTGGGCTTGAAATCATTGATGGGAAATTCTCAAGCAGTATTTTACATCCTAATATATCTTGCCATTGATTTACTCTCGCTGTTGCTTCATCTATTTTTCTATAATCTAATTCATACAAAATAGGCGTGGGTAAATTATTAACTGTGAACCGAGCCACATGATCAGAAACATAAAGAGGCTTGCAGATTGTTATATATGGCCGCAGCTTATTTGCTGCGGAACGAAGAGATTGTTCTTTGCGCTCAAAAAAAGCAGACCTCATAATATGGAAGGCTAGAGGTACATTTGGTAATGCTTCCAATAGACTTTCCGGGCTACATAGGAGGAAGTTGTCAATTAATATCTCAACAAAATCTGCCTGACCGGAATTAATCATTTTTTTTATCTTGGAAAGTTGTAATGGAGATGTCAGATTTACACCAATCATTGGGGATTTTGTGGTCATATGTGTTTATGCTCTATTTTCTTTAGTTCTGCTTTAGCGAACTGTAAAAATTCTGGCAACAAAACAACTGATTTTTCGAGTTCGGAAGATGTAACTTCTTCTGCGGTGAAAATTACTCTTTTAGACGTTTCTTCGAGAAGATCTAACCATTTTAATATAAGGTAGTCAAGGTGGATGTTACGTTGAGTACATGCCTGTTCTAAGTAAGGGATATTGCCCGAAATCAAATATCTCAAATACCCCCGCATATAATCTATGCTACTATCTGAATATGAAACTGATTTAACGGGCTCTGATAATATATTACGTAATGCTGCAAAATCTTCATGGAATTCGCAAGACTTATCGGCCCATGTTGGAGGCGTATGTTCAATTGTGTAAATAGTGTCACTTGCTCTTTGATTGGGAATAAAGTGCCTAGCTAAAGAGAATAAGTTCCATACAGATTCTGGTATTGGATGATTGTGTCCGTCATGCATGCTTCCGTCTTTTGCTAAGGTAATGCCTGATAAATGAACTTCAGCGAGTTTTTCCCAAGGCACACACCCGATAATTACGTCTGGTGAAATACCGTTATTGTTCGCCTCTACAATTGCATGAGCGACATCAAAAATAATACCACACCAAGATTCTTTAGAAAGTATAGTAACATCACGCCAAGTATCTATAATATATTTTGGGCACTTGCTATAAAAATTTGCATTTTCTAACCATATCGGTAGTCCCGTTGTTTGATGTAAAAGGGTAAGAAATCTAGAGGCACGCTCTAAGTTCTGGTCATTTGGAATGTATGCATCTGCGGCACCAAGCAAGCCAATTCCGCTAAAGCGGGAGCCAGTAAGGTGAATGCCTACCGAAACTAATCTATCGTGTATCCAGTTTGGAAGATCATTAATTTGCTTGGCGATATGAGGGATATAGTCAGAAGCTACGTTGGCGCATTCTGTAATTGGTGTCCTTGCAAGATGCAACGAAAATTTAATATTGCTTAGATTTATATCTTGCTCTAGACTCGATAGCTCAGAAATGCCACCTTCTATAAAAGTGACATCATTTGGAATTTGTAAGAGAGGGATGTGATTTTTTTTTCTAAAAAAAGATGAATTAAAGCCAGTGCCAATAATTGTTTGATTCATAACTATCTTGTTTTTATGAAAAAATAAGGTGGGGCGAGAGTGCTTACCCCACCTAACTATAGGTTGTAATTTAGCCTACGTTATAACTTCCACAAGTCCCGTGGGAGTCTTCTAACTCTATTTCTAAGTCATCAATTTCTATAAATTTCATAGTTTTTTCCTGTGAGTTTTTGTACGGAAGACGATTGCCTTCCAATATGGCGATACAAATTCATTGTATCGGATATGAGAGTATCACAATGAAAATTGCGCTGCAAAAAAAATCTAACTGATAGTCTATGTTGCGGTGGTTTTCAAGTATAGTGTCGAATTGAATGACTCTATATAATAACGTTCTCAATATAACAGCAGTATGACGTATAAATCGTTCTAGAGGCTGTCGACATCTGCTCAACGCGCATACATTTAACAGGTTGGTGAAAAACTCTTTTTTGGCTTTGAATGACTCTATATTTAGTGGCGATGAAGCCACTTTCCTACTAAATGCTGGTTCGATTGAGCAAAATTAGCGTCTGAAATATGGTTTTTCACCAACCTGTTAACGTGCACTGCGGCCAAAAACGAAGCGGCATCTGCGGCTATCGACAAAACAGGAGGCCCCATGTCCGAAACCACGTTAAACGGCAGTTGCTTGTGCGGCGCCGTAAAGTTTCAAGTCCGCGGCGAACCGCAACGTTTCTACCACTGCCATTGCCAACGCTGCCGCAAAGCCTCCGGCACGGGCCATGCCAGCAATCTATTCCTCAGCAACGCGACATTAAACTTTAGCCAAGGCGAATCTTTGCTGAAACGTTACAAAGTACCCGAAGCCCAACGCTTTGCCCGCCAGTTTTGCAGCGAATGCGGCTGCGCCGTGGCCCGTTTCGTGCCGGAATTGGCCGCGGTATTGATTCCGGCCGGCACCTTGGACGACGACGCGCCGATCCAGCCGCAAGCCCGGATTTTCTGGGATTCAAGAGCCGACTGGTCTTGCGCCGGCGACGATTTGCCGTGCTACGCCACATACCCGAGCTGAGCGCTCTGTCCGCGATTTCAAGCCGATGGCAATTGTACTCGACGAAGTCCGCTGGGGCATGATCGGCTGCGGCGCGGTCGCCGAACGAAAAAGCGCGCCGGCCTTCAACAAGGTCGCCTATTCCCGACTGGTCGCGGTGATGGGCCGTAGCGCCGAGAAAGCGGCGGATTATGCGACGCGCCACGGCGTGCCGCGCTGGTACGCGGATGCGAAAAAGCTGATAGCCGATCCGGCAGTCAATGCCGTGTATATCGCGACACCGCCGTCCAGCCATGCCGAATATGCGCTGCAAGCCTTGCGCGCCGGTAAGCCGGTTTACGTGGAAAAGCCGATGGCCTGCCGTTATGCCGATTGTCTGGTGATGAACCAAACCGCCCGCACCGCCGGATTGCCGCTGTTCGTGGCCTATTACCGCCGCGCGTTACCTTACTTCTTGCAGGTCAAGGCCCTGATCGACGCCGCCGCAATCGGCTCGGTATTGGCGGTCAACATCCGTTTGGTGCAAACCCCGCGCCCGGCCGACCGCAATCCGGAGCAATTGCCTTGGCGGGTTAATCCGGATATCGCCGGCGGCGGCTATTTTTACGATCTGGCCTGCCATACACTGGACGCGCTGGATTTCATTTTGGGTCCGATCGTCGACGTCACCGGCCATTGCGCCAATCTCGGCGGGCTTTACCGGGCAGAAGATACCGTTGCGGCAGCGTTTCGCTTTGCCAACGGCGCAATCGGCTCCGGTTTTTGGTGTTTTGCCGCCGCCGAAACCAGCCGGGCCGACAGCGTCGAAATTCTGGGCAGCGCCGGTGCGCTAAGTTTTTCCACTTTCGCCTTTACTCCGATCGTGCTGGAAAACGCGGCCGGAACCCGGCAATTTCTGCCGCCCAATCCGGAAAACATCCAGTTGCACCTGATCGCAGCGATTGTCGCCGAATTACGCGGCCAGGGCTGCGCGTCGTCCACCGGCGAAACCGCGGCCAGAACCAACTGGGTGATGGACGCGATTTGCGGGCATTTGGGGTGAAAGTCACTCTTGCCAAACAAACGCTTAAACACTGAACACGTTCATCTCCTTCCAGTGTTGGCTGAAGGCCATGTCGGAGTTGACGATGTGCTTGGTCCAGCGCTCGATGAATTCCGGCAGGTCGGTTGGAGCCAGTTGGTCGCGCTGAATTTTTTTGTCCATTTCCAGTAGCTTCTCCAGCATCAGATTGTGTTCCTTGGCGTGGTTGGGGTAATGCTGGAAACCCGATTTTTTCATCAGCGCTTCTTCCTCGGCGAAATGTTCCTTGACGTGCTGATACAGCTCGAACATCAGATCCAGCCGTTCGTCCTTGTTGCGGGCCGCCAGCAGTTTGTCGGCAATCTTGAAGAAGTCTTGGTGTTGATTGTCCACTTGAGGGTCGCCCATCGCATAACAATCCTGCCACACGCAATGCGCCACGCTGCCGGGCACCGCCTTGGTCACGCCGGCCGGTTGGCGATGTTTGGCGAGGTAGTCCGCGGTTTTATCGTCGCTTTTTTTGAAGACGAACGCTTTACGGGCCTGATGGTAGGCATCGCTGCCGTAAAAGTTGGCATACATTTGCGCCAACTCGAATTTCCGGTACGCCGCCAGCGGTTTGATGGCTTCGTCCCGGCAGCGGACCGCGGCTTTTTCGGCCAGCATTTTCTGCAGATTGGCCGGGTCGGCGATCAAGGTGTTTACCGAATGGCGGATTTGTGCGGCAAAGATCGCATGCTGCCGGTCGAGCACCTTGTCGATCATGCCCAGGTGCCAGGCCCGGCGGGCGCTGACCGGCAGGCGCCGTTCGGTCAATTCGGCCGCGGCGGCGTGGCCGACCCGCTTCGGCAATAAATAGGTCCAATATTCGGAGCCGTACAACTCGCCCATGTTTTTGTAGTGCGGGTTGAAGACGACGCCGTCGCGGACGAATACTTTATCCGGCGCCAGTGCCAGAATCGCGCCGCCTGCGCCGGCGTTGCCGGCCACCGCCGCAATAGTGATTTTGTCCATGGTGGTAATGATCTGCCGGATCAGGTCGTCGATCGCATTGATGTTGTCCCAGGATTCGTCGGCCGGATTGGCCGCGGCCTCGATCAGGTTTAAATGAATGCCGTTGGACCAGAAGTCGTCGCTGCCGGTCAAGACGATGGCTTTCACATCCAGCGTCGCCACGTGTTGATAAACCCGCAACAACAAGCGGCATTGCTCGGTGGACATGCCGCCGTTATGAAATTGAAAATGCAAGTAAGCGGCCTGACCGACGATTTCGTACCAGACTTCCTGCCAGGGATATTGTCGGCCTGGCCGGGTGTAATCCGGTTCGTGGCGTTTGACGGTTTTGCCGAACCAGCCGGACAGGCCGGCTGGCGGTTCCGGCAGCAAATCGGCCAATGCGGTTACCGCCGGCAGCTTGATTGCGCTGGTATCGCCGGTTTTGGGTTTCAGGTGGCCGATCCAGATCGAGCCGTCCAGCGTGGCGCGGCAAATCGCGCCGTCGGCAACGGCAACGATTTCGCCGGGTTTGCCGCCGCAGCGTTCGCCGGCCGTGGCGTTGTATAAGTAAAACGGCCGGCCGTAGAGCTCGTCCAGCACGCCGGGGCTACCGTCGGCGGCATGGATTCTGGCCAGGATTTCGGCGGTCGTGTGCCGTTTCCAGTCGATACGGCGATCGGCTTGTTTCATGGCCGGCCGCAGCCGGCCTTTGACATCGGCCCGGTTGTAATCCAGCGGTTCCGGCCGGAAATGGGCCGAATCCAGATAGGTCATGGCTTCCCACAGGCAATCCACCGCGCACTGCGCTACTTCCCGATTGAATATGCTGCTCTTGTTGGCTTGGCGTAGCGGGAAACATTTGGTCGCCCAGATGGCGCCGGCATCCATTTCCCGGTCGGCGGCCAGTAGCGTTACTCCCCATTCCGGTAGCCGTTCCTGAATCGCCCAGTCCAGCGACGACGGGCCGCGATCGCCTTTGATGCCGGGATGCACGATCAGGCAGAGATATTTGTGGTAGATGTTTTCCGGCAGGCGCCGGGTCAGGTAAGGGCAAAGAATCAGATCCGGTTTGAATAATTCCACGCCTTCGGTGAGTTGCGCGTCGTTGCCGTGATGCAATTCCACCGAGACGTCGTAACCGGCGTCGTCGAGTTCGGTGTAAAAGCGTTGAGTCAATCCCGAAAAGGCAGTTGAGATCAATAAAATGCGCATAACGGTTCTCCTGGGTGTGGTTACTGCCGGGCAAAGCGACGGCCTGCCCGGCCGGTTTTATAGCCGCGGTTACTGAGGGAACTCCGAAGCCGACGATAGCGCTCCGGGCACGAACGGAATCTGGCGGTTAACGTCCTTACTGTTGCCAGGCTTGGCCAATCACGGATGCGGCTCGACTGAATCGCTGTCGATAGTTTTGCGGATTGATGCCCAACTGACGGATAAATGTGCGTCGCATCCGCTCCGGATCTTTAAAACCGGTCTTTTTGGCGACGCTTTCGATGGACTGTTCGGTGGTTTCCAGAAAATGCCGGGCTTGGTCGATGCGGGCGGTTTCGACGAACTTGGCCGGTGTCATACCGGTTTCGTTCAGAAACACCCGGGCGAAATTACGCGGACTCATCGCCAAACGTTCCGCCATCGTCTCGACTTTCAGTTCGGTATGCAGATTGGCGATGATCCAGGACTGCAATTCGCGCAAGTCGGTACGCTGGAAAGCCTCGTTGGATAAATAACTGCTGAACTGGGATTGGCCGCCCGGCCGTTTTAGGAATACAACCAGGAAACGGGCGACAAACAGCGCCAAATCCCGGCCCCAATCTTCCTCGAGTAAGGCCAACGCCAGATCGATGCCGGAGGTGATGCCGCCGGAGGTGAAAATATGGCCGTGTTTGATGAAAATCCGGTCCGCTTCGACCTGGATGTTCGGATAGCATTCCGCCAGTTGCTGGCTGTAATGCCAATGGGTGGTGGCAATCCGGCCGTCCAGCAAACCGGCTTCGGCCAACAAAAAGGCGCCGGTACACACCGAGGCGATGCGGCGAACCTTGGGTGCCATCGCGGCGATCCAGTCCAGCAGTTCCCGATTGTGCAATTCCTGCGAAATGTCGCCGCCGGGAATCAACAAGGTGTCGAACTCGGTCGAAGTATCGCCGTAAATGTCTTCGGCGACGATTTGCAGGCCGGACAGCGTCGCCACCGGCCCCGGACTCCGGCCCAACAGTTTGATCGTGTAAATCGGGTCGCAGTCGATACCGTGTTGGCCCAAGCCGAGATTGGCGAAGTTGAACACTTCGAACGGCCCGGTGATGTCCAGCGATTCCACGCCGGGAAATACGACGATGCCGATGGTACGCGATTGGTATTTGAAGTTTTCCGGATGAGCAAAGCTAAATGTCGTCATGACATTTTCCCCCGTTAGCTGGTCTCGCTAACAAGCGTACTCGTTCTGGAGGATGATTCAATGACAACTTTCCCTCGTTTTCTGCCAATGCTGATTCTGGCGGACCCTGCCAGGGTCGCCGTTGGGAGCTCGACCGATCGCGGCGCACCGGGGTAAATACCGGTACGCGGCGAGACATTCGAATCCGGGGCGGTCGATTCGTAATAGGTTTTATCCAACAAGTTGCGGATATTGAATTGGGCGGTGACCGGGAATTTATGCACATTCCATTTGTAGGCGGCAAAGGCGTCCAGCCGCACATAACCGGGCAACTGGAACGGGCTGCCGTAGTAGGCATAGCTTCCCTCGTGCTTGCCGGCCAGCACGCCGCCGACAGCACTCTGCCGCGGCCTTCGGTCAGCGTCGGCAAGTTCGCCAGACTGCGGCAATTGCCACAGTCGATGCGGCATTTCCCGCAATTTTCAAGCGGCAAGTTTGTCTGCCGCGCGTCCAGCCCAGCCGATTCTTGTCTCCGCGACGCCGAATTTAGCGGGCGTGCCGGGCAAAAGCGGCGCGAGGCGTTGATGCTGGCGAAAGTTTTGCTTCGGGAAAGCCGGTTTCCCTCCGCAATTTTTTGCCATGTTAAAACTCGACCAAGCCTTTGCCAGCACGCTGCTCGAACTTCACCGCGAGGAATTATTCGGTTTTGTGTTGAATCGGGTGAGATGCCCGGATGCGGCTGCCGACATCCTGCAGGACGCGTTCTTTCGTCTCAGGCAAGTCGAAGTCGATGCGCCGATCCGGAATCCGCGGGCGTTTCTGTACAAAGTGGTCGGCAATCTGGCGATAGACCATATCCGGAAAATTCAGCGCGAACAGGCGCGCCATGCCGACGCCGAGGAATTGGCCGAACATGCCGACGCTCAGCCCGGCCTGGAGCGCCAGCTCTACAGCCAGCAGCAGCTGGCCCACTTGCGTATCGCTATTGCGGAGCTGCCGCCGCGCTGTCGGGAAGTGTTCGTTCTGCATAAATTCAAACACTACCCGTATTCGCAGATCATGCGGGAACTGGATATCTCGGAAAACACCGTGTTGAAGCATATCGTCAAAGCGCTGGAGCATTGCCGGCGGCGGATGCAGGAACTGGAAGCCGGCGGTCCTGCCGACAGGTCGTAGCCGGAAGCCGGCCGATCGTGGACAATACCCCGGCCGAATTGCCGTGCCGATTTCCTTCAGACTCCCGCTTGCCGCCCATGCCAGACCGCCGACAGCAACATGCAGAACAACAGGCCATGGAATGGCAGGCCCGATTGAGTTCCGATCTGGCCGACGCTGCCGTGCACCAGGCGTTTCAGGCCTGGCTGGCTCAGGCTTCGGAAAACCGGCAGGCTTGGCGCGACGTCAACGACTTTTGGCGCGGCCTGGACCAATTGCCGCTTGCCGATACCGATTTAGCGCCGCCCATTGCAGCGGCCAGGCCGGTTACAAGACCGCGCAAGCGCTGGTCTAAAACCGGACTGGCCTTGGCGGCCTCCGCCTTACTGGGGTTGACGCTGACCTATCCGCAATGGAGCCTGTTGCTGGCCGATTACCGCAGTGCAGTCGGCGAACAACGCCAGGTGCAACTCAGCGACGGTTCTACCGTATTGCTGAACAGCGGCAGCGCTTTTTCGGTCAACTTCTCCGCCGAGCGGCGCCGGATCGAATTGGCGCGCGGCGAAGCCTATTTCGAAGTGGCGGCCGACAAGCGGCGGCCATTTGTCGTCGCCACCGAAGCCGGCGAAGTCCAGGCCCTGGGTACCGCGTTCAGCGTCCGCTGTCGGGACGGCCGGGCCAGCGTCACCGTATTCGAGCATTCGGTAAAAATCACCACGGCCGGGGGCCGGACTCACGAGCGCCTGTCCGCCAACCAGCAGCTCGGCTTCGCCGGCGACCGGCTGGAGCCGGCGGCGGCTGTCAATCCGCAACGCGCCGGCGCTTGGCGGCAACGGCGTATGGTGTTTCAAGACCAAAAGCTGGCAGAGGTTATCGCCGAACTGGAGCGTTACCGGCCCGGCAAGATACTGATCGTCGATCGCCGCATCGCCGATTTGCCGCTGACCGGCGTGTTCGATATCGGCGATACCGATCAGGCGCTGCAAACCATTGCCCAGACTCTTCCCGTCAAAGTCACCACATTTGGTGACGCGCTGGTGTTTCTTTCCGCCGGCTGATTGTTTCGACGCCTGAAATTTTTTTTCGGGCGGATGGATGCTCTACCGAGTTGATTTCGTCTTCATCGCAGGAGCCGGCGGCATAAGCCGCTGCCGGCCGAATCGGATATCAATCGACGGAGTCCCAATGATGCATGAAGCCAGTATCCCGCCGTTCGCCGCTGCCGCCAGCCCGGCCGCAAATGCCTGCCGCGAGCGGCGGGCGCAGGTCTGGGCCGCCCCGCTGCTTTGCGCCGGATTGTTGCTGACGGCCTTTCCGGTCCGCACAATCGCCGACACCACGGAAAAGTCGCCGCCGACGGTGGAGTTTAAGATTCCGGCCGGGGCGCTGGCCGATGCGTTGCTGCAGTTTTCCGAGGCCAGCGGCCAGCGATTGCTGATCAATGCCGATCTGCTGCGCGGATTGGTTTCGCCGGGCTTGCAGGGAACAATGACGTCGAGCCAGGCTTTGCAGCGCTTGTTGGCGGGCAGCGGTTTGACGGTCCGGCGTACCGAATCGGGCAGTCTGACCTTGGAAAAAGCCGCGGCCGCATCACCGCAGTCGGCCGCTTCCGTATTGCCCGGCGTGACGGTAACCGCTAGAGCCGAATACGCCGATACCGACCCGTACAACCCGCATTACAACCGGAGCGTTGCCAGCACGGCGACCAAGACCGACACGCCGGTGATGGAAACTCCGGTTTCGATCCAGGTGGTGCCGAAAGCGGTGCTGCAAGACCAGCAGGCGATCCGGGTCGGCGATGCACTGCGCAATGTCAGCGGTTATTTCGATACCCGCGGCGAGGAGTTTTTCTACGACACGGCTTTTCTGCGCGGTTTCGATACCGGTAGCAGCCAGTATATCGACGGCCTGCGCGACGTTTCCCAATCGCACTCGTTGGCCAACATCGAACAGGTCGAAGTTCTGAAAGGCCCGGCCGGCGCCTTGTACGGCCGATTACAACCGGGAGGATTGATCAACTACGTTACCAAACGGCCGTTGGACACGCCTTACTACTCGGTGCAGCAGCAATTCGGTTCGTTCGATCTGTACCGGACCCTGGTCGATGCAACCGGTCCGGTCAACCAGGGCGGCAGCCTGCTGTACCGCTTCAATATGGAGTATCTGGACAGCAATTCGTTCAGGGATGTGGTGCATAAAGAGCGCGGTTTCGTCGCGCCGTCGTTGGCCTGGATATTGTCGCCGCGCACCCGGCTGGATTTCGATTTTCGTTACCACGATGTCAACGGCCCGACGACCTTCGGCGTTCCGGCGGTCGGCAAGCGGCCGGCCAACGTACCGATCAGCCGTTATTTCGGCGAGCCGGCGCTGGATGGCGCCGATTTTAGCTTGCTTTACGGCGGCATGAGTCTGAGCCACGAATTCAACGAGCGCTGGAAGCTGGAAGCCAAGGCCGCTTACAACAGCAACCACCAATACAGCGCCGGTGTCGGCATCGAAGCCCTGGACGAAACCAGCGGCGAGGCTTCGCGCTGGTACAGCATGTACGATTACGACCAGGACAGCATTCAGGGTCTGATCAACCTGACCGGCAAATTTTCGCTGTTCGCTACGGAACATACGCTGGCGGTCGGCGGCGATATTTTTAAAATCGATTACCGCAACAACACCGCGTTGTTTCTGTGCGAAGTGGGCTGCGGCAATACTTTTCCGGCACCGATCAATATTTATCAGCCCATGGTTTACGGCCGGCCGGGCGTGGATTTGAGCCAGGAACAATACGATCCGACTTCGTCCGGCCGCGATTCCTGGTGGGGGCTGTACATCCAGGACCAAGTCAAAATCAGGGAAGATTGGCACTTGTTGTTCGGTACCCGTTACGACCAGGCCCGCACCAGCTGGGTCGATACGCCGACCACCGACGACGGCGAGTTCAGTCCGCGGGTCGGCTTGCTGTATCGGCCGTTGCAGTGGCTTTCTATTTACGGCAACTACAGCAAAGCCCTGAACGCCGCCAACAGCGTGTTGGTGGCGCCCGGCACGCAGCGCAAACCGGAAATGTCGGAAGGTTACGAAGCCGGCCTGAAAGGCGAGTGGTGGGACGGCAGGCTCAACGCCAGCCTGGCGTTCTTCGAATTGACCAAGAAAAACGTGGCTCAGACCGACCCCGGCGACCAACGCTACAGCATCTTCGTCGGCAAGGGCCGCAGCCGCGGGATAGAGTTCGATATGTCCGGCCGGATCACCGAGCAGTGGAATCTGATCGCAACTTATTCCTATACCGACACCCGGGTGGTGGAAGACGCCGACTTCCGCGACAAACGCTTCATCAATGTGCCGCGCCATGCCGGTAGCCTGTGGTCGAAATACGAGTTTGCCGAACCGGCCTTGAAAGGCCTGTGGTCGGGTGCCGGCGTCTATCTGGTCGGCCAGCGCGAAGGCGACAACCTCAACTCGTTTCAATTGCCCGGCTACGCGCGGGTCGATGCCGCGTTGGGCTACGCCTTTCATGCCGGCCCTTCCAAGATCAGTCTGCAGTTCAATATCGACAATTTGCTGGATAAGCGCTACTACACCAACTCCACCTGGGGCAGCCGTACCGGCGGGATTCAACCGGGCGCGTCGCGCACCTTTTTAGGCTCGGTGCGGATCGAGTTTTGAGCCCGGCAGGCTTACGGCGGCGGCAGACCCGCCGCAAAATCTGGCTCAAGCTGCACTTGTATCTGGGGTTGAGCGCCGGGGCAATCGTCGCGCTGGCGGGTATGACCGGGGCGATTCTGGTGTTCTACGAGGAGCTGCAGGAAATTCTGAACCGCGATCAAATCGTGGTTGCCGTGCCGGCGCACCCTCAAGTCCGCTCGCTGGACGAGATGGTCGCGGCCGCCGATAGCCTGAAGCCGCCCGGCAGCCGCTTTTTTAAGGTCTATTATCCGCGCCGGCCGGGCTTGGCCTATAAGCTGTTGTATTACGCATCCGTAAGTGGCGAAGCGGACGGCGACGGCTATTACCTCTTCGTCGATCCTTACACGGCTCAGGTAACCGGCCGCCAATTGTGGCATCCCGCCGCCGGTTACTGGCGGCGGCCGCTGGTCAGCTTCATCATGCAACTGCACTATTGTCTGTTGCTGGATCGGTTTGGCGTGGTTTTAGTCGGCATTGTCTCGGCGCTGTCGCTGGTTTCGTTATCGACCGGGCTGGTGTTGTGGTGGCCGTCGACCGGCCGTTTTACCCGAGCCTTGGCGTGCAGACGCCGCGCCGGTTGGGTCAGGCGCAACTACGATCTGCACAAACTGGCCGGTGTTTTGAGCTTTTGTGTGTTGTTTCCGGTGCTGTTTTCCGGGGTGTATTTCAATTTGCCGGAGCCGGTCAACCGGGTGGTCGGCAGGTTTTCGGTGTTGACGCGGCCGAATGCCTGGGAAGGGATCGATAGCGAAAAGTTGTATTCGGAACCGGCCCTGGGCCGCGATCCAATCAGTTTTCAAGCGGCGGAAGCGGCCGTGAATCGGGCGTATCCCGGCGGCAGGTTGTGGATGTTGACCGCACCGACCGGGGAGCGGGGCGTGTTTCGGATTGCCAAACGCGACGCCGCCGAGTTAAGCGGTTTTGCTTTGGGCTATCGGGATTTCGCCGTCGACCAATACAGCGGCAGGTTATTACAAGTCTACGAAGCGGGGCGCGGCAGCTATGGCGATGTGTTTTTGGATTGGCAATGGCCGATCCACAGCGGCCAGGCTTTGGGTTGGAGCGGGCGGCTGGCCGTATTCGCGTCCGGTCTGGCTTGCCCGCTGTTGTATCTGACCGGGGTGCTGCGTTGGCTGCAAAAGCGGCGGGCCGCGCACGCACGGGAAAATTAAACTATGTTAGCTGCCGGCTGGATTGGGCGATATGCCGTATCGGCCAAGCGACATGGCGCGCAACATTTTGAATGTACAGGTGTTTTTCTGTGGCATGAAACTGGCTGTGTATTCGGCCGACCCCTCTTGCCTATTCCGCCCACCATGAGTTTGGACATTGCCGTACTGTACCGGAGTTACCGTAAAGAGTTGCAGCACCATTTGCAACGCATCGTACACTGCCCGGAGACGGCTCAGGATTTGGTGCAGGAAAGCTATCTGATTTTATGCCGTAACGCTGCCGATACCATTGAGCATCCGCGCGGCTTGCTGTACCGCATCGCCGGCAATCTGGCTTTGGACCATTTGCGCCACGGCCGCATCGTCGATCGGCACCGCGAAACCTGCGATGCGCCGGAAACGGACCGCTACCCGGACGCCGAGAGCCAAGTTGCGGATGCCCAGCGGCGGGCGTTATTGCATCAATCCATTGCCGAATTGCCGCCGCGCTGCCGGGATGCCTTCATCTTGAACAAGCTGCGCGGCATGAGTTACCGCGACATCGCCCTGCTACTCGATATCTCCGAGAGCGCCGTGGAAAAACACGTCATCAAGGGCGTGACGTATTGCCGCAAGCGCCTTGGCGGCCAGATTCGTCGACGGGAAGCTCTGGCAACTCCGCGCGTTAGCGGTTCCAAGCATCTAGTGGCATAAAGGAGCGATCCATGAAATGGCGCCCGTTCTGGGTGGTTGTACACCGTTACGCCGGGCTGGCGATGACTGCTTTCCTGATTATTGTCGGTCTGACCGGCAGTTTGTTGGCTTTTTACCATGAGCTGGATACTTGGCTGAATCCGGCATTCTCAGTGCCTGCCGCCGGGCAGCCCAGGCTCGAATTGCCGGTCGTGTTAGAGCGAGTGGAACGGTTGGCGCCCAACGCCCGCTTACAGTCGGTAAATTTGGGGCACGACTTGGTCGAGGTTTGGCTCGAACCGAAAACCAACCCGATGAACGGCAAGCCTTACGCCTTGGATTACGACCAATTGCTGCTGAATCCTTACAACGGCGACGAGTTGGGCCGGCGCAAGTGGGGCGATCTTAGTCAGGGTTTGACCAATTTGTTGCCGTTCGTCTACCGCTTGCACTACGCCTTGGCGTTGGACGAAATCGGCGGCTGGATCATGGGCATTACCGCGCTGGTGTGGACGCTGGACAGCTTCGTCGGTTTTTACCTGACGCTGCCGCCCGCCCGGCGCAACGCTGCGGGAGCCCCGGCCAAGCCGTTTTGGCGGCGTTGGGCTGTGGCCTGGAACATCAAATGGCAGGGTTCCGCGTATCGGATCAATTTCGATCTGCACCGCGCCGGCGGCCTGTGGCTGTGGTTATTGTTGCTGACCTTCGCTTGGTCCAGCGTTTACATGAATCTGAGCGACAGCGTTTACGCACCGGTGACGCGGACGCTGGTCGGCGAATACCATGAGCCGTGGATCGATGTTCCCGACCTCGACCAGCCGCTGGAAAACCCGGCCATCGGCTGGCGCGACGCCTACCGTATTGCCGGTGAATCTTTGGCCCAGGCCGCCCGTGAACGCGGCGTGGCAGTTAATGAGCCCGTGTCGTTTCGCTACAACGCCGCAAAGGGATTTTACGTTTACACGGCGCGCACCGGCGCCGACATTCAGGATACGGGCGGCGAGACCCGGCTGGTGCTGGACGCCACGACCGGCGCACCGGAATTGTTGCTGTTTCCCCGCGGCCAGTACGCCGGTAACACCGTAACCAGTTGGCTGGCCGCGTTACACATGGCCAAGGTGTTCGGCCTGCCTTACCGGATAGTGGTCTGCATCCTCGGCTTGGCGATCGTCATGCTGTCGGTGACCGGCGTGGTGATTTGGTTGAAGAAGCGGCGGGCGAGGTTGGTTAAATCTTGAATAACCGCTGAAATCAAAACCCCGGTTTGGATGGGCTATATCCCTACGAAGGCGACCATGAACGCAAGTCTAAAAGGTAGCCGAGCCATTCGGAGAAGTTTTATCCGACAATCGTCCGGGGTGGGATTGAGTAGATCAAATTCAACAGAGGGACTTCACAGCTTACCGGCAATTACTGCAACGGTACGATTTATTAGTCAGCAGGAGCGCCAAGGTCAATTGTCTATATTGTAAGGCGTTGTATACCTCGTCAGGTATTCGCTTACGCAGAAACAGCCAGAAGCCCAGGTTGCTCGGTGGGTTCTGGCTGATCATGGTCTGGATGCTCAACGAGCTCTGTATCGCGTCCAGGTACATCGCCAAACCGACCGGCGTCCCGTAGGCGCAACCAGCGCGCTGCCGGCCAAAACCATTTCGAAACCCAAAACGCCTCATGACAAACGGACACTAAAAATAAGTGCTCAATACCGCCGGAGATGAGCAATTGATCAACAAACAACCAAGTCAAACCCACAGCACTACCCAACTCAATTTCGGCGGCATTCAACGTAATGCCGGTCGCGACTACTACGAGTATTGAGTGCCAAGCTCCCTCAAATTGCTGTTAGCCTGGACGCCAACAGCGGAACTTGATCGGAGATCACGGGATAACCCTGAGCTATTCAAGAGCCGTTTCGGGTTTGCGCCACCGACTATCATCCGCGAACAGGTCATCGCCATTCGCCGGCAGCATGACTTCACGGATCAGAAAATCCGCTGGCTACGCTACTCAGGCTTGTTAAAAATCACCGCCCAGGAAGCCAAGCTAGCACCCAGTCGACTGATATTCATGGCAGGATGGCTGCAATTGCCCTTCGTGAGCCTGGTTTGCTCTTCCATGTTATTTCAAATTTCTTACCCCACCGCCATCGTTCCCGCCAGGAAACAAATGGCAGGATACTTATTCATTTGCGGGTATTGGATGATGATGGCCTGGCCGCTAGGCAAGCTCTATCTGGAGCCGTGGTATGTGTTGAAACGGGCGGGCGTTATGGAAGCTAAGTCATTTTGACACCGAGCAAGCGGGCGATCCGCGACAAAGCGAATAATAGCCCTATCGCGTTGCCGATTGGACGTAAGGACAAGTTTGTTCGAAGTAGCGATTTGCGAAAATTGGCTAACGCCGATGATCATCACTAAGTTGCGCGGCTAAAACCACAACCCCACCGGCAACCAATTTTAGAGACTAACAGATGGCACGAAGGGAATCGACAAACGACAGGGAAGCTTATGCCCGCCCACGTGACCAGCACGCTCGGCATCGATCCGGATTCGCCAGCCTGCCTCACTGGAAAAACCTGAATCCAATCGTTATTGGCTTAACTTCGAGAAAGGTCGGCGGCAACCTGGGCGACATCAATCTGATCCACGATACCTTCCACAGCCGGTTTACCGATCACGTGGATACCAGAGCCGTCACCACCCTACCGGACATGCAGGCCTGTCCTGAGCGGAGTCGAAGGGGCGCGAGACAAGTCCGCAGCCTGCGCGAAGCGGCCAGCATCAGCACCACCTTGGCGGGCCTGCTCATCCAATTCGCTAGCGCCGGTCGCGCCGACCAGCAAGCCCTGCTCGATCAAATCCTCGACGCCTGGAGCGACACCAGCACCATGGCCACCACCTTTGGCGGCGCCTACAGCGGCCACAGCCTGACCGTCAACATCCAAAACGTCGCCGCCGGCAGCGCCGCCTACAACGCCTGGGCCGACAAACTGACCGTCCTGGAACACTTCAACGATCGCACTTTTAACATTGTGCCGGTCGGTATAGCAGCAAATAATGAAACTTGGCAAATAGCAGCATGAAAATCTCGATAAATATGTTTCGGAAAAATGAATTTTTGGATTGGATAGGTTATGACGGAGATTGATATAAATTTGAATAATGCGAAAGAAATAGAAATACGGCGCAATGCCCGATGGTTATTGCGTATATGGACTCCTCCCGTTTTGCAAGCATTTCCCCTGTTGGTTGATGGTACGACTGCACACGTATATCCGGCCTGTAAATGAGCGCAATTGGCTCGGGCCGTAATGGGCTGTTCGC
>NZ_JBVVNO010000027.1:0-42874 GCF_056850255.1 Methylomonas sp. Uni0011 | reverse complement strand
TTATTTGGCTTTTTATAACGGCCGCCGATCGCACTCAACATTGGGCTATCAATCCCCGCTTGAATTCGAGCAGGAATTTTATAGAAACGCTGCCTGATGTGGTGTCCGGTTTTTGTTGACCATTACAGTCGCAACTCCTAAAATAAGACTCTGATGCGTAAGCAATATCAGAAACAATAAACAGCAAAGCCAATAGCCGCCAGGTGAACATAAATGTGTTTCGTATCAACTCTAAATAGTTGATTGCAAATACCTGGAAACCCTCACCAAATCCTCCTCCGTATCCACCCCTGCCTCCGGCGTCTTGTCGACGATCTTTACCAACACCTTTTCGCCATGCCACAGAATCCGCAATTGCTCCAACGATTCGACGCTCTCCAGCGGCGAGGCGGACCAACTGCAATAACGGTTCAAAAAACCCACGGTATAGGCATACATGCCGATATGTCGTAAATGCGGTAACGCCGCGGACTCAATATCGTGCTGGTCGGGAAACGTGGCCCGGTTCCAAGGAATCGGTGCCCGGCTAAAATACAGCGCATAGCCGTTCTTATCCAACACCACTTTCACGGCGTTGGGATTGAATATTTCGTCGGCGTCCAAAATCTTGGCCGCCAAGGTAGCAATGCCGGCCTGGTCTTGTCCGGCCAACGCCAAGGCCGCGTCGCGGATGTAGGCCGGCGGAATCAGCGGCTCGTCGCCTTGCAGGTTAACCACGATTTGATCGTCATCCCAGCCCATGATGCGCGCCACTTCGGCAATACGTTCGGTGCCGGATTGGTGATTGGGATCGGTCATTACCGCCTGCAGGCCCAGATTGCCGACCGCAGCGAAAATGCGCTGATCGTCGGTGGCGACGACCACTTGCTCGGCGTCGGCTGCCAGCGCCCGTTCGCAAACATGGACGATCATCGGCTTGCCGGCGATGTCCAGCAACGGCTTGCCCGGCAAGCGGGTGGAGCCGTAGCGGGCCGGAATCACGACCTTGAAGCCGGCGCTCATTTTTTCAGGGCTTCGGCTTCTTCGAAACTCAGTTCGCGGGCTTCGTCTTCCAGCATCACCGGAATACCGTCGCGGATCGGAAACGCCAGCTTGTCGGCCTTGCAGATCAACTCTTGCTGGTCTTTATCGTAAATCAGCGAGCTTTTGCACAGCGGGCAAGCCAGAATATCGAGCAATTTTTTATCCATGGGTTTTGGTTTTCAATAGTTTTAAGAGCTGTTGAGAAAATGCCTCGGGCAATTCGGCATCGATGGGTAAATACCAGAAATTATCGGCGGCAAAGGCGGCGCATTTGACGGCGTCTTTCTCGGTCATGACCACCGGCCGCTGGTCTTTGAACTGCAAGTCGGCAGCGCTAAATGGGTGATGATCCGGGAAGGCATGGGTTTCGCAGACCAGGCCGGCCTCGGCCAATTGGTTAAAAAAACGCTTGGGATTGCCGATCGCGGCCACGGCATGGACCGCTAGGCCTTTAAACTCGGTTAAAGGCCGGCTTTCGCCGGTTTTTAAGTTGACCAATTGCAGACCGACGCATTGCATCGCTATCTCGCCTTCCAGCAATTCCAATGGGCTGTTGACCACCACCAGATCGACTTCCCGCACGCGTTCGGGCGGTTCGCGCAACGGGCCGACCGGCAGGCAATAGCCGTTGCCGAACCGGCGCTGGCCGTCGATCACGATAATCTCGATATCGCGTTCCAGCGCGTAATGTTGCAAGCCGTCGTCGGAAATAATCACATCGCAGTGATGGTTAGCTAGCAGATGTTTGGCGGCTGCCGGCCGGTCCCGGCCGATCGCCACCGGGCAGCCGCAACGGCGGGCCAACAACACCGGTTCGTCGCCGACGCTGGCCGGGTCGCTGTCCGCGGCGACCAGTTGCGGGCCGGAGTCGGTTTTGGCGCCGGCGTAACCGCGACTGACCACGCCGGGTTTATAGCCTTGCCGGCGCAAAAATTCGACCATCCAAACCACCAACGGCGTCTTGCCGGTCCCGCCGACCGTGATGTTGCCGACCACGATCACCGGCACCGGCAGTTTGGTTTTTTTCTTGATACCAACCCGATAAGCGAAACGGCGCAAGCGCACCGCATCGACATACAGCATCGACAGCGGCATGAACCAGGCCGAGATATACATCTCGCCATACCAGGCATCTTCGAACCACTTCAGGAGTTTTTTGTTCATGGCTGTTCCGGCTGATTGACGGCAAAGGTAATGTGATGGAAACCGAGTTGGTTCGCCACATCCAAGGCACTAACCACGGCTTGGTGCGGCGCCTTGCCGTCGGCGCTGATGATGAACGGCAAGTGCCGGGTTTCGCCGGCGAACTTAGCCAGCGCCGCTCTCAGGCCGTCCAGGTTTTGATTGACCAGTTCGTGAAATTGGTTGTCTTCGCCGGACAAGGAATAAACGCCCTTGGCGTCGACATACAAATTGATGGTTTTGCCCGGCTCGGCCGCATCGCTACCCTGCGCTTCCGGCAAATTGATCTTTAGCTCCGAATGGTGGCGGAATGTCGTCGCCACCATGAAGAAAAGCAGCAGAACCAGCAACACGTCTATCATCGGAATCAAACCGATTTCCACTGGCGCGCGGCGACGGCGGCGAAATTCCATTACACGTCCTCTCTGGCGCCTTGCATGATGTCGACCAGACGCAACGATTCCTCTTCCATCCGCACCACGTGGTCGTCGACCAGCCGCTCGAAATAACGGTGAAAAAACAGGCTGGGTATCGCCACAGTCAAACCGGACGCGGTACAGATCAAGGCTTCCGAGATACCGCCGCTCAACACCGCCGGGTCGCCCATGCCGCCGACCGCGATATCGGAAAACACCCGAATGATACCGTCCACAGTGCCCAACAAACCCATTAGTGGCGTGATCGAGGCGATGCTGCCCAGGGCGTTCAAATAGCGTTCCAGTTCGTGAGCGACTTGGCGACCGACTTCCTCAATACTGGATTTCATGATCTCGCGGCCGTGTTTGCGGTTAAGCAAGCCGGCGGCCAGTATTCGCCCTAGCGGCGAACTGAGTTTGATGCGGCGGATGGTGGCTTCGTCGAGCTTGTTCTCGCGATGCAATTGCCAAATGTACGGCACCAGCTCGGCCGGAAGAATACGTTTGCGTTGCAGCGACCAGAATCGCTCGCCGATGATCGCCATCGCCACAATCGAACACAAAATGATCGGCGCCATCATCCAGCCGCCGTTTTTGATAACCTCGAACACTTGATAACCCTTGTTAGTAAATCGTCACAATTTTAACCCAATCCGGGCCGCGATTCCCGCGCCAGGCCCAGGAAAGCGATCAGCCAAGCCACGCCGCAAACCAGCGCCGCAATCACGTAAACTTCGCGCCCGCCCAACACGTCCCAGAAATAACCGCTGTACAAACTGCCGAGCATGCCGCCGACGCCGAAACTGGCGCTACTGTACAAGGCTTGGCCTTTGCTCTGATGGCGTTCGCCAAAATATTGGTAGAGCAATTGCATTGCCACGACGTGCGCGACACCGAACGTGGCGGCGTGCAACAACTGCGCGGCGATGGTCAAAGCTAGCGATCCAACGCCGTCGGCAATCAACAGCCACCGCACCACGCTGAGAGCAATCGCCCAGAGCAGCAAGCTGCGCGGCTTGCACCAACTCAACAGACGCCGCATCGCCAGAAACAACAGAATTTCGGCGCCAACTCCGGTGGCCCATAGCAGGCCGGTTTCGCTGGCGCTGTAACCGTGTTGCTGTAAATATACCGAATAGAACACGTAATAAGGACCGTGAGCCACTTGCAACAACAGATAAACCAGCAGAAACGCCAGCAACTCCCAGCGCAATAATACCTGCCAGATACCCGGCCCGGCTTGACCGCGGTCGATACGGGGCCGGGCTTCCGGGGTCAGTAGCGCCGCCAGCCAGTTCAACAACATCAAACCGCCGATGATCAACGGCAAGTTGGCGATACTGAAATAATCGAGAAAACGGCCGATGCCAAGCACCGCCGCAATGAAACCGATCGACCCCCACAAGCGGATCTGGCTGTAACGTTGCGGCTCGGCCTGCAAATGAAACAAAGTTGCCGCTTCGAACTGCGGCAGCGTCGCATTCCAGAAAAAGCTGAAGCCGACGGTGACCAACGCAAACCACCAGTAATCGTTGCGGAACAAAAACCCGGCAAAACTGGATGCCGCCAGCAGCAGCGTCAGCCGAATCAAACGCAGATTACGGCCGGTTTTGTCGGCCAGCCAGCCCCAATAGTTCGGGGCGATGATTTTGGTCGCCACCATCAGCGCGGTCAGTTCGCCGATCTCATCGGCGGCAAATCCGGCCTGCTTCAGATATAAGCTCCAGAACGGAAGAAACGCTCCGAGCGTCGCGAAGTAGAAGAAATAAAAGCCGGATAGCCGCCAATACGGGACTGGCATCTAACGCAAGACAGGCAAACCGCAGTCGACGTGCAAATTTTGGGCGCGGTGGCGCAGCAAGTGATCCATCAAGACCAAGGCTACCATAGCTTCCGCAATCGGGGTGGCGCGGATGCCGACGCAAGGGTCGTGGCGGCCTTCGGTGATGACTTCGATCGGTTCACCTTGGGTGTTGATGCTGCGGCCCGGCAGGCGCAGGCTGGAGGTCGGCTTCAACGCGATGCGGGCGACTATATCCTGGCCGGTGGAAATACCGCCCAAAATGCCGCCGGCGTGGTTACTCAAAAACCCTTCCGGCGTGATTTCATCGCGAAACTGAGTGCCTTTGATGGCAATGCAGTCGAAACCGTCGCCGATCTCAACGCCCTTGACCGCGTTGATGCTCATCAAGGCGTAGGCCAATTCAGCATCCAGCCGGTCGAAAATCGGCTCGCCCAAGCCCGGCGGCACCTGGCTGGCGACGACTTCGATTTTGGCACCGATCGATTCGCCTTCCTTACGCAGCGCGTCCATGTATTTTTCCATTTCCGCAACTTTGCCGGCGTCTGGGGAAAAAAACGGGTTATTGCCGACTTCGTTCCAGTCGAAACTTTCGATCTTGATCGGCCCGAGTTGCGACAAATAACCGCGCACCTGAATGCCGTGTTGCTGGAACAGATATTTCTTGGCAATCGCGCCGGCCGCGACCCGCATTGCCGTTTCCCGCGCCGAAGAACGACCGCCGCCGCGGTAGTCGCGGATACCGTATTTGTGGTGGTAGGTGTAATCGGCGTGGCCGGGACGGAAGCTTTCGGCGATTTTGCCGTAATCCTTGGAGCGTTGGTCGGTGTTTTCGATCAACAAACCGATCGGCGTGCCGGTGGTTTTACCTTCGAACACGCCGGACAGAATCTTGACCTCGTCGGCTTCGCGGCGTTGGGTGGTATGGCGCGAGGTTCCCGGCTTGCGCCGATCCAGATCGATCTGCAAATCGGCTTCGCACAATTCCAGTCCCGGCGGGCAGCCGTCGACGATCGCCCCCAGCGCCGGGCCGTGGCTTTCGCCGAAGGTGGTAACGGTGAACAGTTTGCCTATGGTATTTCCGGACATGGTTAGAGCGCGTTGGTAAAGAGTGAATGGTAAGTGGAAACTTGTTCGGCGGTCAGCAGAAACACGCCGTCGCCGCCATGTTCGAATTCCAGCCAGTGGAACGGTACTTCCGGGAACATCTCCTGCAAGGTCTGGGCGCTGCTGCCGACTTCGACCACCAGGATACCCTGCTCCGCCAGATAGCGCTCGGCATCGACCAAAATTCGCAGTACCAAATCCAGGCCGTGTTCGCCGCCTTTGAAACCCAGCGCCGGTTCGGCATGGAATTCCGGAGGCAGGCTTTCCCACTCGGCAATGGAAACGTAGGGCGGATTGCTGACGATGATGTCGTAAGGTTTGGCCGGCAGTTTATCGAATAAGTCCGACTGGTAGAGCTGCAATTGCTCTTGCAACTCGTGCTGTTCCAGATTGATGCGGGCCACGGCCAACGCCGCGTCGGACAGTTCCACCGCATCGACTTGCGCTTCCGGGAAGGCATAAGCGCAGGCGATGGCGATGCAGGCGCTACCGGTACACAAATCCAGAATATTGAATACTTGGGTTTCGTCGACCCAAGGCTCGAAGCGTTCGTTGATCAATTCCGCGATCGGCGAGCGCGGCACCAGCACCCGCTCGTCGACGTAAAACGACAAACCGGCAAACAGGGCTTCGTGGGTCAAGTAAGCGGAAGGCTTGCGCTCGACGATACGCCGCTCTATGAGTTCGACCACTTGCTGGCGCTCGGCCATCGTCAATACGCTATCCAAGTAACTATCGGCCAGATCGTAGGGCTGGTACAAGGTATGCAGCACGATTGCCGCGGCTTCGTCCAGCGGCGTTGCGGTGCCGTGGCCGAGAAATACCTTGTGTTCGGCAAAGCGGCTGGCGGCCCAGCGGATGTAATCTCGAATGCTGCTCAGGGTTGTAATAACATCCGGGCCTGTTATAGTCATAGCGTATCCGTGTGTAAAAATGCAGCGGCGGATTTTAAACCAAACCCTTGCCGCTTGTCCGAATTAAGCAATGTCCATGACCGAGGCCGCAACCCATCCGCTCAGCGCCAAGCTGGCCAAAAACCGCTTGTACCAGGATTGCTTCAAATACATGCAATCCGATTCGCTGGCCTTGCCCACCATTCCGGACGTATCGCTAAAAATCCGCCGCGCCATCAACGAACCCAGCGCCAACAGCAACAAGATCGCCCGCGTGGTGCAAATCGACCCCAGCATCACCGCCCGCCTGGTCAAGATCTCGAACAGTCCGCTCTACCGCGGCCGACGCCGCATCGAAAGCTGCCCGGAGGCCTTGACCCGACTCGGTTTGAAGGCAGCGCAAGACATTATCACCGCGTTTGCCTTGAAAGCCGTGTTCAATGCCCGTTCGCCAGTGATCCGGCGCAGAATGCAGGAGCTGTGGGCTCACAGCAGTTACGTGGCGGCGATCAGTGCGGTACTGGCGCATAAGACGCCGGGCTTCGATCCGGACCGGGCCATGCTGGCCGGCCTGATCCACGACATTGGCGTGGTGCCGATCCTGGCTTACGCCGACCGCCAGCCGGATATTCTGGATAATCCGGGCGACCTAGCCGAAGCCGTGCGCGAATTGCGCAGCCCGATCGGCGTGCAGATCGTGCGCAAATGGGACTTCCCGGCCGACTTCGAGGACGTGATCATTCACGCCGAAAACTGGCGGCGCGACAGTGGCGAATCCGCCAGCTACAGTGACATCGTGATGATTTCGCAATTGCACAGCTTCATCGGCAAAGTCGACGTCAAACAGATGCCGAAGATGGACGAACTACCTGCGTACAAAAAATTGGCGGCCGGGAACCTGGACGCCGATCTAAGCATCAACATTCTCGACCAGGCCAAGGACGAGATCGAACATATCCGGCAAATGCTCAGCTAAGTCGCCGTTTTTTATGCCGGCGATTGGCATTGGCGCCGGGTTGCGGAATAATCCCGCCGGCAAACCCCACGGCCGCTTGCGGCCGATAAATTTCCGTTTAAATCCGTCATGGAGACAGCGAATGAAACTGACCGTTTTAGCGACGACCGCCCTGCTGGTGTCCAGCAGCATCACCACCGCCGGTACTTTGGGCAACGGCACTTGGGTTCCGGCCGCTTGCGGTACGCCACCGGAAACACCGGTCGTCGATGACAGCGATGTCGATGCGTTCAATAAAAGCATTGCCGCAATCAACACCTGGCAACAAAAATCGCGCGACTATTTCGAGTGCATGATCAAAGAAGCCAATACCGACAATGCCACCATCGCCGACAGCGCCAACCAGGCTCAAGCCAAATATCGGGAAACCGTCGAGAAAGTCGGCACCCAAGCCGACGCCGCCAAGAAAAAGCTCGATAAATAGTGCAACCTGCGGCAACCGTGGCCTGCAGCCGCCAACAACCAAGCAACCCTGCCCGTAAACGCAACACACATGAAAATACTCAACCTGAAGCTACCGCTGCTGGCGCTGGCCCTGTTATCGTCCGGCTGCGCCAGTATCGGCAAAGGCATCACCGAAGCCATCCTGGAAAAACAGGAAGAAGAAGATACCCGCATCTGCGAGATCAAAGGCGAAAAATTCAGCGGCATCAAACCGCAGTTGGAAATCGCCAACCGGAAAATGAAATTGTTGATGGTGCACGGCGTCGGTAACCATTTGCCGGGCTATTCCACCCAGTTCATGGAAAAGCTGGCAAAAGAATTGGACCTGACCGTCACCTCCCGGAACATCAAAAACATCCGCTTGACCGATGCCAAGGAGCCGGCACGGCCGTTGGGCAATTTACGCATCAACCGCTATCTGAATGCCGACCGGACCCAAGAGATGCTGTTCTACGAGCTGACTTGGTCAGAGATCAGCGCCAAGGACAAGGAAGTGCTGTCTTACGACAATTCCGGGGAACAGTCTTTCCGCCGCGCCGAGGTCAACGACTTATTGAAGAAGTTCTCCAACGATACCGGTCCCGATCCGATCATCTACCTCGGAGAGAAACGCGAAGACATCCTGTCGGCCTTCGCCCAATCGTTTTGCTGGATGATACAAGGCGACTGGAACAGCCTGCCGGACGATGTCCAACAAAGCTGTTCCACCAAAAATGTCACACCGTTTTACAACGACAGTTACGCCTTCGTCTCGCATAGTTTGGGCAGTCGGATCACCATCGACGGCCTGCAACATCTGGCGTCGAAACTGAGCAACGGCGATACCGCCAGCTATTACACCGCGCTGACCAATGTCTTGAAAAACAAGGAAGTGCCGATCTACATGATGTCCAACCAATTGCCGATGTTGCAGTTGGGGCGCAGCCTACCGGAAGTCGCCAACCAAGCCGAGGCCTATTGCAACAGCAATGGCGCCAAATACGGCGAACGGATACTCGCGAAAACGTCGGTGATTGCGTTCAGCGACCCCAACGATCTACTCAGTTATGCGATCCCGCACGACTTCGTCAACAAGTATCTGGACTCGCGGCTGTGCATTGATGTTACCAACATCAACATCAACGTAGCTCGGGTTTACGATGCATTCGGTTTGGGCAAGCTTGCCAACCCGATGGATGCCCACATCGGCTACGATACCGACGAGCGAGTCGTAGCGATGATCGCGAAAGGTATCGCCAACGACAAAACCGCGCCCGTCGTCAACGAACGTTGCCATTGGATACAGACCATCGATTGACGGGCGTCAGCAGCAGCGTTTGACGCCGCTCCATTTGCGGTGGGTTTCGGCGGCGAAAAACGCCTTGCGGCTGAGCGGTTCGGCCTGTTGGCCGGCATGCTCGGCCTGCCAATGGCGCAAATAGCGCTGATAGGCCGCATCGCCGTTCAGAGTGCGCCAGATCTGCAACCACGCTTGCGGATCAAATTTCATGACCCGCTTCCAGCTGCGGCGCCAGTTTGACGCATTCGAACATCAGATCGTCCAATTCGTGTTCTTGGTGCCTGTCGGGGTCGTATTGCAAACCGCACTCTTGTTCTTCCTGAACATGCTTGATGGTGCCGTGAATCGACACCGGTATTCCCGACTCCGGCAATACAATCGAAATACGCAACTCGGCCTCTTGGATAGCTTGACCCAACGGCTCCCGCAAACGGATTTTGATTCCGCTATAACTCATATCCACCACTTGACCGTCGATGACGATTTCCCCGCCGGGCGGCGGCGGATCGATAATAATGTGGGCGACTAATCCGGCCGGATTAAAACGTATTCTGCTGCGGTTTTCGTTCTGCACGAATCGGTACTCCTGTGTTCGGTTTGCCAGAGTATAGGCACAAACCTCCGGCCGGCACAATTCATCTCGGCTTCCCGGCTAACATTCCGGCTAGTCCGAATGCCAATAGCGTCGTCGCCGTGGCCGCTCCGCCACCGGAGACTGGCCGCTGCTCACGATATCGATTGCGCCCAGCTCAGCGGTATTCATCACCGTAGCCGGGAGTTGCCGATAACGTTCCAGCACTTGGCGATGGGGAAAGCCGAAACGGTTGGCGTAACCGGCCGGGATCAACACCCATTCGGGTTTAACCGCATCCAAAAACGCCTGGGTCGATGAGGTCTTGCTGCCATGGTGCGGTGCAACCAATACCCGACTGGCTAACTCGTCGCCGTAAGTCGCAGTCAACCAGGATTCGGCAGTCTGCTCTATGTCGCCGGTCAGCAGTGCACTCTGTCCGGCCGCGATGACCTGTAATACGCAGGAATTATCGTTTTCTTTATTGAATGCCGGGTGCGGCGGCGCCAACATCCGGAAACGCACATCGTCCCACAGCCATTCCTGCCCGGCCCGGCAATAGCCGGCACGCTCGCGCTCGGCCCACTCCGGAACGCTGCTCAGCAGGCGCTCTACCGGCAGTTCGGCCAGCACTGATTCGGCACCGCCGCTATGGTCGTTATCACCATGACTGACAATTAGCGCATCGACCTTGGCAATACCGCGCAGACGCAGGAAGGGCAACACTACCGATTCGCCCATATCGGAAAATTCGGAATATTTGGCCCCGGTGTCGAACAGCAACACGTGATCGGCGGTCCGCACCACCGTAGCCAGACCCTGGCCGACATCCAACAGCGTCAAGCCGAATTCACCGGACTTGGGTTTGTCGATAGGGGGAAAAAATAATGGAATCAGCAGCAACGGGCTCAGCTGCCGCCCCGGAAAGCCGCGCGGCGCCAACGCCAACAGAATGCCGATCATCGCCAGCAGCAGCGCATACCAGGGCGGCGACGCTAAACTCAATTGCGACAAAGGCAGTGCTGCCAGATGCTGCAATAGCCACCACAAGCCCTGTAATACCGAATCTGCCACCTGCAATAAAATGCTCGCAGCGGCCGGCCAGACGAACAACAGCGCGATAGCCAACAATGCCAACGGTACCACCACGATTCCGATCAGCGGCACCGCCAACCAGTTCGCCAGCGGCGCGATCAAGGACACCTGTTGGAAAAACAAGACCAATAGCGGCGCCAGGCCAAGCAAACTGGCCCATTGCGCCACGGCCAAATCCCGCCAATAGGCGGGACGTGCCAGCCGTCCGACCGAGACATACATCAATAAGGCCACAGCCACAAACGACAACCAAAAGCCGACTGACAAAACCGCCAACGGATCGGCAAGCACGACAGCCAACAAGGCCCACAGCAGCACCTGTGTCGGTGCCGGATTGCGTTGCCAGGCAATTGCCGCCAGCGCCACGCCAAGCATGATTACCGCCCGCTCCGTCGGCGCCGAGAATCCGGCCAAACCGGCATAGAACAGCGCCGCCAGCCAAGCAACCGGCGCGGCGGCCGATTGCGGCGAAATGCCGAGCAAACCCAAGTTAATCCAGATTCGCCGCGTCGCCAGATAGAACCAGCCGGCAATCAGGCCGATGTGCGATCCGGAAATAACGATTAAGTGTACGACACCCGTGACGCGGAAGATTTGCCATTGCTGTTGGCTGATTGCGTTCTGGGTGCCGATGGTCAATGCCTTTATCACGCCAAGTTGCGAACTTCCCGGCAATGCCGCGTCGATTTTGTCCGCGATCAGATTGCGGCAGACTGCAAGATAGCGGCCCAGGCTGGCGCTGTCGGCGATCCGTTGCGGCGGCGGCTTGCTCTTGACGTAACCCGTGGCGCCAATGTGATTGGCAAACAGCCAGGCTTCGTAATCGAAACCGCTGGGATTGAAACGGCCATGGGGTTTTCGCAACTTGACCTGAAACCGCCAACTCTGCCCGGCCTTCAGGTCGAACTCCGGCGTATACCAGGACAAGCGCATCTTCTCCGGAACCGCATCCGGCGCGCTCGTAACCACAAAATCGAAACCGGTTCGATGTTCCTGAACCTGAGGCAGACTGGCGATGTAGCCCTCGACTTCTATTTCGGTATTTTGGTAACGGTCCGGCAATTGTTGCGCCAAACGCCAAGCGCCGAATGCGCAAGCCCAAGCCAGGCCAAGCGACAAACTTAACACGGCATAATGGCGCCTGACGCAGGCCAGCAGCGCGAGCGCCGCCAAGCCGAGCCATTCCGCCGAATTCGGCAAGCGGCTGAATTGCTGAACCGCGACAATGCCGGCAAAAAACGCCAAGCTGTAGCCGGTCATTGTTGATTTTCTCCCGGAACAGCCGGTGCCGATTTGCTTTTTAACTCTACCATCGAATCTATGCTGCCAAACAATCCGGCCAGTCTAGTCGATTTTTCGGCCAACTGCGGCAAGGAAACGCGTTAAACTGCGCCGATTTTTTTCGTGGTGTCGGCGTCACGAAGCCAAAACGCCGAGCCGGCCCCGATTCGCCTGGCCGTGTACGACCTGCAATATAACGCAAACCCAACCATGCCTGAACCGTATTACCCACTGATCGTCCGCCCGCGCTTTATTGTCAACGCCCGAAAATTTTGGCGCCAGTGCCATTTGTTATTGGCGCTGGGCTTGGGATTGGTATTTGCGCTGATCGGCCTGACCGGCAGCCTCAGCGTTTACCGCGAGGAACTGGACAGCCTGTTCAATCCGCAACTGCGGATCGAGATTCCGCGCGATGGCGCTCCGCTGCCGCTGGATAAAATCCTGGCTTCGTTACGTACCGCCCATCCCGACCGCCACGGCGCCTGGACACTGGAAATGCCGCTCGCGCCGGACCGGCCGCTGACCGCCTGGTTCGACAAACCCAAGGAAAGCGTCGACGCGTTTTACGCACCATTGATGGTTTCGATCAACCCCTACACTGGAGCGGTGTTGGACAGCCGATTGTGGGGCCAGACCTTCGCCACCTGGCTCCTGGACCTGCACGCCCAATTGCAACTGGACGCCGCCGGCCGTAACGGGATGGCCATTCTGGGCGGCTTGCTGATGCTGTCTACCGTCAGCGGCCTGTATTTGTGGTGGCCGGGCTGGCGAAATCTGGCCTGCGCTTTCCGCGTCCGCCGCGATGACAGTCTGATCGGGCTGATATTCGACCTCCACCGCTGGTTGGGCTTGGCAGCGGCCGGATTTTTGCTGTTGCTGGCGTTCACCGGCCTCCATTTGGCCTATCCGCCGTTACTGGAAAGCCTGACTTCGGCCGAAGGCATGGGCCACGGCGACGCCGGCCCCAACGTGCGCAGTACCGCGGTTCCGAACGATAGGCCAGTATCGGTGGGCGAAGCGATTTTGGTCGCCCGCGGACCGTTTCCCAGTTCCGAGGTCAGGCGAGTAACCACGCCGGCCGGCGAGCTGGGCGTGTATCGCGTCAATCTGCGCCAGCGCGACGAAATCAACCAACATCACCCGTTTACCACGGTCTGGGTAGACCGCTGGAGCGGGCAAATCCGAGACGTCCGCAATCCGCACCGGTTCTCGTTGGGTCAGACATTCACGGTCTGGCTTTGGCCTTTGCACACCGGCGAAGCGTTCGGTGCCGGTGCCCGGTTTATATGGTTCTGCGCCGGTCTCACCCCTACCCTGTTGTTCGTTTCCGGTTTATTGCACTGGCTATACCGGCACGGTTGGATAGCCGACCGCCAAATCGACTGGTCCGCGCTGGCTGCCAGAATCCGGCGCAAAACGGCTGGCTCCGCCAGACGGATTGGCGCCGCTTGGGCCGCCCTCCGGCCACGGATTCAAACCTGGAGTGGCAACGCCGCTCGAGAAATATTGAATCGATTGCGGCATTAACCGAAAAGCCCAATGTATATGGCGTTGACCACATACGGGCCGGTATTGAATTTGGGAACGACAGGCTTTGGATACCAACCTGCCGTCCGTGTCGGCGACAACCTATCTTCTATCGGCCCTAAGTATCGATGACAATGGCTTGCCGCAATGAGCGCAGACGAAACTTCCGGTCGGCAAGCCCATTACCAATTCTTTTGCCAGAGACGAATGGCTGCAATCGCCGCCGTGATTCTTATTTGATGTGTCGTTTTTCTTGGTGTCCATAATCTTTGGCCTCGCTATCGCTAAAATCACAATTCTTAAAGACTTTCCCTACACACCGACACCAAGCAAAATATGTGCACTTACTAAATAAGCAAGAAAAAATAACCACTTTATGTGACGAGCCTCACACGAAACAGGTCTTTGTTACAGAAATATGTAAAAATTTCCGACTAAGCACAAAGCCCATCCCGCTAAACAAAATAGCCGGAAGCATCGTAACGAAACCGCTCCATAAATATTAGAAAACTGATTATTCAACAAACACTTGTAAAATTTTTCGACAATAAACTTCAATAATCTTCATGTTGAATATATCGCCTGATTCCGGCACCTGCGCCGTTCACGCTCAGCAGATATGTTCAATCCGGCGACATGCGAAAGCCGCCGGACTGCCAGACATCCCTTTCAACGTAACAAAAGGCTACGCCGCTACCTACGCGCCGATCAACTCCAACATCTCTTCTCGCTGTATTACTTCCCGGTCTTGCAACAACTCGGCGAGCCGATCCAACTGGCCACGCTTACTGGTCAGAATTTTGTGGGCCCGGCGTTCGGCATCTTCGACCAGCTCGCGAACTTCGGCATCGACCACGCGCGCCGTTTCTTCGCTGTAGTTACGCTGTTCGGTAACATCTCCGGCCAAAAACTGCAGCTGCTGGCGTTGGCCGTAAATCAACGGCCCCAGTTTTTTACTCATACCCAGGTAACACACCATGTTGCGGGCAATTTCGCTGGCTTTTTCCAGGTCGTTTTGGGCGCCGGTGGAAACGCTCTGCAACGCCAGTTGCTCGGCCACCCTTCCGGCCAGCAGTATGGCGATTTGGTCTTTCAGTTCCGCTTCGGTGGAAAGGTATTTTTCTTCGACCGGCAGTTGCAAAGTAAATCCCAGCGCCGATACGCCGCGCGGAATGATCGAGATTTTGTGCACCGGCTGGCCGGTCGGCACGTTCTCGGCAACCAAGGCATGGCCGGCTTCGTGGTAAGCCACCCGGCGTTTTTCCTCCGGGCCGAGCACACGGTTTTTCTTTTCCGGCCCGGCCATAACCCGGTCGATCGCCGCTTCGAAATCGGCCATGTTCACGGTGTCGCGGCCGGCCCGGGCCGCCAAAATCGCCGCCTCGTTGGCAATATTGGATAGATCGGCGCCGACGAAACCGGGGGTGCGCTTGGCAACGATGGTCAGATCGACGTCTTTGTCCAGTTGCATGCCTTTAGTGTGCAATTTCAGGATTGCCACCCGATCCAGTTGATCGGGCTTGTCGACCACGATTTGCCGGTCGAAACGGCCGGCGCGCAACAAGGCCTTGTCCAGAATTTCCGGCCGATTGGTCGCTGCCATCACCACAACGCCGGAAGTGGCGTCGAAACCGTCCATTTCGGTCAATAATTGGTTCAAGGTCTGCTCGCGTTCGTCGTTGCCGCCCATCACCACCGGGCCGCCGCGAGAACGGCCGATCGCATCCAGTTCGTCGATGAAAATGATGCAAGGGGCTTTCTGCCGGGCCTGTTCGAACAAGTCCCGCACCCGCGCCGCGCCGACACCGACGAATAATTCGATAAACTCGGAAGCGCTGATATTGAAGAACGGCACGCCGGCCTCGCCGGAAACGGCCCGCGCCAGCAAGGTTTTCCCGGTACCCGGCGAGCCGACCAGTAATACGCCTTTCGGCATCCGCCCACCCAGCTTTTGCAATTTTTCCGGCGCTTTTAAAAATTCGATGGTTTCCTTAAGTTCCTGTTTGGCGCTATCGGCGCCGGCTACATCGTCGAACGTAGTTTTCGAGCTTTCCTGCTGGATGCGCATTTTGTTGCCCAGATTCAGAAAACCGCGACCGCCTCCACCGGCCATTTTCGGTAACAGCCAGATCCAGATGCCGGCAAAAATCGCGATTGGAATGATCCAATTGAACAACAAGCTGCTGGCCCAGTTATCGCCGCTCCTGACCACATATTCCACCTTATGCGCCTGCAGGTTTTTGACCAACGACTCGTCCCACAGCGGTATCGTGAAAAATTGTTTGCCGATCTTTTGGTCTTCCTGCTTCAAGGTGCCGTTAATGAAGCGCTGGGTCACGACGGCATTTTCCACTTTGTCTTCATTGACCAGATTGATGAACTGGCTATACGGGATTTCCCGACCCTGGATACGTTCGCCGCCGGCAAAAATCGACAACAGGAAAATACCTAAAAGCAGATACAACCAGAATCGCGATTGCTTCGGCGCGTCGCTGCCGGATTGGCCGGCGCCATCCGCGCTTTTGGCATTAAAAGCGCGCCAACGCCCCTGTAGCCAAGCCCAGGCCGCATTCAGCCATTCGACCGCAAGCCGGTAAATCTCGCCGATTTTTTGCTTATCTATCATGACCTTCGCCCTCGTTAGTTTCTTATTCGCAAAATACTCTACTCCACTTTTACCGTATTTTATCGACTTATCAACTAGCGGCTTTCTCCGCCGTCACTCGCGCCGCGCGGTCCCATTGGTTTTTGATGATCAGCGGCTGGACGATGGCGAAAACATCCGGCGACTTCAAGTCGCCGATCGGCATTTGTCCGATCGCCGGGAAGACATATCACTCGAAGCGGCACTGTTTCTTTTGCTGAGTAATATTTAGAACGGGGTGAGCGGGCGACGCCAGCCATTCTCGGGTGACATATTGAAGCTGATAATCAGCACAGGCCGGCATCGAGGCGCCTTTCCTGTTCTAACGCTCCCTGTTTGGGGGCTTTATGGGTTTTTCAAATTTTGTTGGAATCGCTGCCGTTGACCACAGGCGCGCGGGCTTGTCCGTTTTACGCCTGGCATCGGTTAAGCTGGTTGAGGGATAAACGCCAAGAGAAATAGTTTTTCGGCGGCCGTCGATGGAATAATCGAATCGCCACCATTTGGCGCCGTTGGTCTTAACCAGCAAATACAATCCAGAACCGTTGTTTAGGCGAAAGTCTTTGTCTACTGGTTTGGCATTGCGAGCAGAAATTTATTTAAGTATTTATTTTTCAAAACGAATCCATTATTTTTTAAAATAAGCAAACACTAAAAATGCAAGCTGTTACCAATTGCCTTATCCGGAAAAATACACCAGCAGCATTGCCCCTGCGTCAAAGCGTAGCCGTCACTATGGAATACCGGAAAAGAGCTGACGAAACCCGCTTTTCGCCTCGTCGGGCTATCCGGTTAACTGAATGATATTAAAAACACTGGGATGTATGCAAACTAAATGCAAATTCAGGCATAATTTAGATTTTGCAGGAAATTATAATTTTTACCATAAAAAATATAGAAGAATTTTTGAAAATGAGTAACAACTTTAAGAAAACAAAATTTAGACTAGAGAAACTACTAAATAACGATGAACACAAAGTGGTTGTATTAAAAGGAAAATGGGGGACTGGAAAAACAAAGCTCTGGAAAGACATTTCTGAAGAAAAAACAATTTCTAGTAAAAAACCAATATATGTTTCATTGTTCGGGGTGAAGACAATAAATGAACTTAAATTGCGACTTTTTAAAGATATTTGTCAAAGCGATATAGATATTGTTGATAAGGCAATGCTAACAGGTGGCGGAATTATAGATAAATTTTTAGGAAAATTCACAGGATATTCAACAGAAGAAGGAATTCTTTTATGGCTGCCAAATCTATTAAAATACAAGTTAATTGTAATAGACGACATTGAGCGAAAGCATAAATCGCTTGATATAGATGAGCTGCTTGGATTCTTAGATGAATACTCTCAAAATCACAAAAACAGATTTTTAATTCTTATAAATACTGACAAGCTATCAGATAGCACCATATGGTCTTCTCTACACGAGAAAATAATTGATGTCGAAATTACGCTAGAACCAACATCTTCAGAGTCTTTTGATATTGCCGCAAACAAGAGATCAGACGCCTACATTTCTGAGATCAAGAAATCTATTGAAGTGTTGAAAATTAATAATATAAGAGTTATTAATAAAATAATAAATACAGTTGTTTTGCTAAGAGATGAGGCTAATGCTGACGATGATATATTAACTAATTGGATACCGAGCACCGTATTGTTAACCGCATCTCATTATCGAGCCATCGAAAATCCTCCCCCGTTTGAATATATAAAATCATCAAGCTCTTGGCGGCACTTACTTCCAGACAAAGAAAACAAACGAACGGACAATGAGATTTATTGGGATGCGCTATTGTGGAATTTAGGAATTGTTAGTTCAGACAGATTCGAGGAAATGGTTTATGACTTCCTACAGAATGGAATGCTTGACATCGAAGGCATAAAATCTCAATTTGAAATATACAAAAAGCAAAAAAATAGTTCGGATGTAGATGCCCGGCTTAGAGATTTTTTCCAAAGTGTTTATTGGGATCCTGATAAAAGCCAGTCAGAATTGTTAGAATTAGCAAATAACCTGCTAACTGTGGTTAGCATGCTCAATTACGAAACAGTTACAGCTATAGTTGAAACTGTTGAGAATATTGGAGAAACGCAACTAGCAAATAAATTTATTGATGCTTGTTTGGATAGCATAGAAAATCAAGAAAATATTGATTTTTCAGGAAGCACGCAGTTTGGGAACAAAGTTCACAAAAAAATAACTGAGAAATTGGAGGAAATTGAGCTAAAAAAAACTCAACAACTAAGTCTTATAGAAGCATTAGAAAACATTGTTTCTAATGGTGGGTGGGGGAATAGAGAAATCGCAGCTTTCAGCAACTCTACAGTCGAACAGTATGAAGCCGCATTAAAGCAGCTTACAAAAGAAAAGCTACGTATATTCTTTAATAAGCATATTAAGTGGATAAATTCCGAAAATGACAACTGCTTTTCAGTTGGGGCCAAAAACTTTTTATCTGCTTGTCGTAATATTTATTCAAATGACCCGACAAGCAGGCTTTCCAGAATTATATACTGGCGTTTTGATGCCTCCAATTTAACTGAAAGACTTAAGTAATAACAAGACAATATAGTGCTCAATATTTTGTAGTAACTCAGCAACAACTTTCAAATAAAATTAAACTGTCCAAATTGCATGCAAAAGACTAGAGCAACCTCTCGTAATAATCTAAATGATGCAAAAACAGTGGCAGTTCTATATTGCCAGTGTCTGAACACAAGCGAATGTGAAGCTACCTTTTTAGTGTCACTTGGTTTTAAACATTGGCTAAATCCTCCCGTAAAATCTACGGCACAACTAGCAATTAATCTATTAAGAAGTTTGAGCAAGAAATAGAGAGAAGAGCTCATGTTGGAAAGCTCGAATACCGTACTTTATTTGACAACACTTAAATTTTTTCGTGTTACCGAAGGCCTGGTCTTGGTCGAATACGTCCAAGTCGTTGGCGCCGGCTTTGGCTTGCAGGGCGATGTTTTTTTCACGCTCCTGCTTTGCGAGTTGAATTGCAGCGTTGTTTAGCGCGGTGGCGGCTTGGCTGGCCGATTCCAAAGCCAAGGTTTCCCCCGGATTCAGAAAGCTGGCGGCCGGACGGTCGCTGCGCTGGCGGACATCGGGCAAGCCACCAAAACTATCGGCACTGGGTACTGTGAGGGCCATGTTTATTTCTCCAAAATTGCGAGCGACGTTCAGCGTCGCCAAAAGGGTGAATAACTGATATGGCTTTTTGAAATTCGGATAAAACCAAGCTTAATCAGTGGCTTATTGATTATAAGGCCGGTTTTAAAACTCGATTTTTGCCTTCGAGAATGGCGCGCATGCGCCGCAAGGCAATGGGCTGCCGGCCGTGTATCGTCTCGGCTCAGGCGCAGCGCCTGGCTGATCGTCGGATGCGAGAAACGGCTTTCTGCGCGGCAGGGTGAGAGGTGGTAAAAAATTGGTTTTTACGCGAAAAACCTTGTCAAGTCTTTTTTTGCGTAATTGAGATTTTATCGGTCGGCGCTGCCGCTTTCGGCCAAGGTGCCGCTTGGGCTACAATCATCCGAGAGGTGTTGATGGGGCTAGCTGTGTCATCCCTGTCCAATGCGCCGGTAATGTCTGTCCTGGTATCGGCGGCGCCTCTCTTCATTTTCCGTTTTGCAGTCGTCCGGCACCCAGGCTTTAATCAATTTTCCCGCGCCAGTTCTTCGCCAGTCTCAATCAAGCGGCTAGCAGTTTATACAGGGTCGGCCGGCTGATGCCATAGGCTTTGGCGACGGCGCTTTTCTCTTCGCCGGCTTCGATCCTCGCTCTTATCTCGGCAGCCTGCTCGGCGGACATTTTTGCCGGCGCGCCCAACTTCCGCCCGTGCGCCTTGGCCGCTTCGAAGGTGAGGTGCTCCTTTTAAAACTTGACCGAGACACCTTTTCCGGTGAACTGCTCAATAATGTTTTGCAGGTCTTTCAGATTGCGCGCTAGACGGTCTATCGAATGCACGTGTAACACGTCGCCTTCGCGTAAGTGGTTATTGATGATTGGCAAACCGGCTTCGAGGCGTTTTTGATTTTCGACGGTTTGCTGTTTGTCGACTTTGGCTTGCTTTCTGATCGCGCCGGGATTAATGCAGCTGGCGAGATTGCTTCTGGCTTCCTCCGCTTTTCGGCGGGCGTTTTCAAGAGTGACGTCAGGATAAACGCCAAAGCCTAAGGTGTTTTGTTTGCCTTCGAATCGGTAGTAGAACATCTATCGCTTGGCACCGTCTTTTTTGAACAGTAGCACCAACCGCCGCCATCACTGATTTTATAATCCTTTTCCTTTGATTTTGCTGCCCTATAGACTGTGTCTTTATTCAGATTTATCGCCATTCTGTTGTACCGGTGTTGTACTGGCCCACAGTTTTAGCGGCTAAATTTACCAGTACAACAAATTTTGGTGCATAAGGTGGGCTTTGGCTTGATTTCTTTGGACAATAAAAAACCCGCTAAGCCTTGAGGCTCGCGGGTTTTTAAATTTCTTTGGACTACCTTAGATAGGTAGGTGGTACCGAGGGTCGGAATCGAACCGACACTCCCGAAGGAACCGGATTTTGAATCCGGCGCGTCTACCAGTTTCACCACCCCGGCAAAGAAAGCGTCATTATACTGAAATATTCAGAAATGACAAATGTTTTTTTATCAAGCTTCTAATGTCACCGCCGCTCGGAGTTTCTTCATCGCGTTTTGCTCAAGCTGCCGAATCCGTTCTGCAGATACTTGATACCGATCGGCAAGCTCGTGCAATGTAGCTTTTTCTTCGACCAACCACCGGCTAGCCAGAATATCCCTGCTTCTTTCGTCCAGCCCCGCCATGGCATCCATCAGCAGCTCTTCCTTGCGACCTTCCCAGTCGCTGGCTTCGAGCATTAATGCCGGGTCGGCGCCGTGTTGTTCCAGGTAGGCAATCGGGGCCTGCACCTGATCTTCGCTATCGTCGCCAGTGGGCTCCAGCCCCACGTCGCGACCGTCCAGCCGCCGCTCCATCTCGTAGACGGTTTTGACGTCTACGTCCAGATTTTCGGCAATCGCTTCGGCATCTTCCCGCGTTAGATAGCTCAATTCCTTTTTGAATTTACGTAGATTGAAAAACAATTTACGTTGCGCTTTGGTTGTGGCGACTTTGACGATACGCCAGTTCCGGATCACATATTCGTGGATTTCGGCTTTGATCCAATGGACCGCGAACGACACCAGACGTACGCCCATGTCGGGGTCGAATCGTTTGACTGCCTTCATCAAGCCGATATTACCTTCCTGCACGATATCGGCCATCGGTAGACCATATCCGGAGTACCCGCGCGCCACGTGGGCGACAAACCGCAGGTTCGTCATCACCAATTCGCGCGCTGCTTCCAAATCACCACGATCGCGGTAACGTAAAGCCAGTTCCTGCTCCTGTTCGGCGCTGAGCTTGGGCATCTGCGCAATCAGGTTCAAGTATGAATCAAAAGTCCCAACCGACAAATTGATGGGTAAAGCCAAGCTGTTACTCATATCTTCCTCGATTTTTCTGAAAAATTAGACATGCCCGAATTCTAGCACTCGTTTAACAAGAGTGCTAATAATTTAACAATTTCTATATATATCAGTTGGATAAACCATTTTCCGGCTTCTATCGCGGTTTGCATTCGCCTTTACGGGCTCACGACAAACTCGTTAAAATGACTGGACGCTTAGCTTTTATCAGCGTTCTCGCAAAAAATCTAAAACCTCAACTCGCAACCGAACATGTCCGCCAACGATAACAGCACCGCCGCGCCTAATTTCATTCGCCATATTATTGCCGCCGACTTGGCCTCCAACAAAAACCAGGGCAAGGTTGCCACCCGCTTCCCGCCAGAGCCTAACGGCTATCTGCATATCGGCCATGCCAAATCGATCTGTCTGAATTTCACTCTGGCACTGGAAAACAAAGGCACCTGTAATTTGCGCTTCGACGACACCAATCCGGAAAAGGAAAGCGTCGAGTACATGGAGTCGATCGAGCGCGACGTCGCTTGGCTTGGATTCAAATATGCCGGCAAATTCCACGCCTCGGATTATTTTGAACAGCTCTACGACTACGCGGTGCAGCTGATTAAACAAGGCGACGCTTATGTCGACAGTTCCAGTTCAGAACAAATGCGCATGGACCGCGGCACCTTGACCCAACCGGGCAAAGAAAGCCCGGACCGCAACCGCAGCATCGATGACAACCTGGATTTATTCCAACGCATGCGCGCCGGCGAGTTCAACGACGGCCAATATGTGCTGCGCGCCAAAATCGATATGGCGTCACCGAATATCAACATGCGCGATCCGGTGATCTACCGCATCCGCCGGGTGCACCACCACCGCACCGGGGACGCATGGTGCATCTACCCGATGTACGACTACACCCATTGCTTGTCTGACATGCTGGAAGGTATCACCCACTCGATCTGTACTTTGGAATTCGAAGACCATCGACCTTTGTACGACTGGGTGTTGGATAAATTGAACACACCTTGCCATCCGCAACAAATCGAATTCGCCCGCCTGCAACTGGAATACACCATCGTCAGCAAGCGCAAACTGCTGCAACTGGTCACCGAGAAGCATGTTTCCGGCTGGGACGATCCGCGGATGCCGACCATTTCCGGCCTACGCCGCGCCGGTTTCACCCCGGAAGCGATTCGCGATTTCTGCGAACGGATCGGCGTGACCAAAAACGATTCCTGGATCGAGATGGGGGTGTTGGAAAACTGTATCCGCGAAGATTTGAACGAACGCGCACCACGAGCTATGGCGGTGTTGCGACCACTGAAAGTGACGCTCAGCAACTGGGAAGACGGCAAAACCGAAACCTACCAGATTGCCAACCATCCGCAAAAACCGGAAATGGGTAGCCGCGAAGTGCCGTTCGGCAAAGTCATATTGATCGAACAAGACGACTTCATGGAAAACCCGCCCAAAGACTTCAAACGCCTGGTGCCGGGCGGCGAAGTGCGCTTGCGCGGCTCTTATGTCATCAAATGCGATGAAGTGATCAAAGACGCTGCCGGCAGCGTTGTCGAACTCATTTGCAGCTACGACCCCGCAACCTTGGGCAAAAACCCGGAAGGCCGCAAAGTCAAAGGCGTCATCCATTGGGTATCCGAGGCGCATTCCATCCCGGCGGAATTGCGTTTATACGACCGCTTGTTCAGCAACCCCAACCCGGACACGTTGGACAATTTCCTGGACGGCATCAATCCCAACTCACTGGAAATTCTTAGCGACTGCCGCCTGGAAGCCAGCTTAGCCAAGCCGGCACCGGACACGCGCTACCAATTCGAACGCACCGGATATTTCTACCTGGACGACCTGGATAGCAAAGCCGGCAAATTGGTATTCAATCGTACCGTGACCTTACGCGACAGCTGGGGAAAATAAGGGCCTGCCGATGTCGGACCGATTGCAACCCTTGATGCAGCATCTGGCGCAATCGACCGGACAAAATCTGGCCGAAGCTCGCCTGACTAACGTCGGCGGCGGCGACATCAATTCCGCTTATCGGTTACAAAGCCAGGGTATCGACTGGTTTATCAAACTTAACCGAGCGGAATTGGCCGACATGTTTGCTGCCGAAGCCGTCGGCTTGACCGAATTGGCCGGTATCGGTGCTGTCCGCATCCCGAATGTGGTCTGCCATGGCCAGCATCAGCAATACGCCTACTTGGTTTTGGAATACATCGAACTGCGCTCCTTGTCAGCCGGTGCTGCCGCACTATTCGGCGAACAACTGGCCCGCATACACCTCCAACCGCAAGCCTACTTTGGCTGGACCATCGACAACACCATCGGCTCAACTCCTCAATACAACCCGAGGCATCATGACTGGATGGAATTTTGGCGCGACCAGCGCCTGGCCAAGCAATTGCAACTTGCCGCCGAAAACGGCCATCGCGGCACACTGCAAAAACAGGGGGAAAAACTTCAGGAACGGCTAAACAGCCTATTCGACAGCTATCGACCGCAACCATCCCTGTTGCATGGCGATTTATGGGGCGGCAACGCTGCCGCCGACAGCCAGGGGAAGCCGGTGATGTTCGATCCGGCCTGCTATTACGGCGACCGCGAAGCGGATATTGCCATGACCGAATTGTTCGGCGGTTTCGACCGAGAATTCTATTCGGCGTACCAAGCGTACTACCCTTTGGATCCAGGCTACAAAGTCCGCAAAACCTTGTACAACCTCTACCATATTCTCAACCACTTGAATTTGTTCGGCTCGGGCTATTTAAGTCAGGCTAACCGTATGCTAGAGCAACTGCTCTCGGAATTGAAATAATCTCAAACAAAAGTTACCGCGGCGGAACTGAAAGGGATGCTCGCCAAAGAAGTGCTCTTGATGCAAGAGTTATGAAACGCTATTCAAAGACCAATGTATGTCTTTGAGGCTTATCGTAATAAAATGCGGGAATTACAAAGGCCATTTATCCGGAAAAATAAATGGTGCCGAGGAGAGGACTTGAACCTCCACGGGGTTACCCCCACTAGCACCTGAAGCTAGCGCGTCTACCAATTTCACCACCTCGGCTGAGTCAAGTGAAGTCGCCATTGTATAGATCGCCAGCATAGATGTCAACTCTGATCTACCTAAATAACGAAGGCTGGCCCCGTCCAGCAAACGCCGGCCAAACCGTTCGCGTCAATCAAACCGCTTGGCGTTAGCCGGCAACTTATCGAAAAGCGGATGTTTGGCGACGCCATATTCGCTTGGGTAATACACCGCGGCCAGATGCAGACCATGGGGCGGCGCCGTCATTGCAGCTCTAGTACGGTCCTTGGCGACCAATAGCTCGGCAGTCCAATCCTCAGGCTGTTTACCGCTACCAATTTCGATCAATACGCCGGCGATATTGCGCACCATATGATGCAAAAAGGCATTGGCGCATAAATCGACCACCACTTTCTCGCCGTCGCGGTAGACGTCGATGAAATACATCAGTCGGTTCGGACTGACCGATTGGCAGCTTTGGGCGCGAAACGAGGAAAAATCGTGTTCGCCGAGCAAATGCTGCGCGGCTCGGTGCATACGCTGCTCGTCCAACGGCCAATAGCACCAGGTTGCCTGATTACGCAGCAGGGCCGATTTTGTCGGCCGGTTCAAAATCACATAGCGGTAAGCTCGGGCAATGGCGCTGTATCTGGCGTGAAAGTCGGCAACCGCCGGCTGCGCCCAGGTAATCCGGATATCGTCCGGCAAATGGCTGTTGCCACCCATCAACCAGCCGCGCAAATCGCGCTGCACCGGGCTATCGAAATGCACCACTTGTTCCAGCGCATGGACGCCGGCATCGGTGCGGCCAGCGCATAACACACTGATCGGCGCGCAGGCGATTTTGCTCAAGGCACGTTCCAGTTCGCCTTGCACGGTGCGCTTACTCTGCTGCCATTGCCAGCCGGCGTAAGCGCTGCCGTCGTATTCGATGCCTAAAACAATGCGATTCATACAGGTGGCACGCCGTGATCGGCAGGCATGCTTCGCAGTTTTAAGTTGCCCGTCATCTCTTGGATACCAGGCTCAGACATGAATAAATACCCGGCAACCGACCGGCACCGCAGCGAACAAGGCAATCACGTCGGCGTTGTTCATCCGCACGCAACCGTGCGACTCCGGTTGTCCGTTCATCAATTCGTCCGGCGTGCCATGGATATAGATATACCGCCAGCCACTATCGACCTCGCCGTAACGGTTCTTGCCCGGCTCCAAACCGCCCAACCACAGAATCCGGCTCAAAATCCAGTCGCGTTGCGGCTGTTGAATCGACAAGTCGGGACTGTAAATCTCGCCGGTCGGACGCCGGGCTTTGAACACGCTGTTAATCGGCAAACCGGCACCGATTTTGGCTCGAACCCGGTGCCAGCCGGTCGGCGTACAGTAACTGCCCTTTCTTTCGCCGGGACCGTTTTTTGCAGTCGATACCGGATAATCGGCAGCCACTTCGCCGGCTTGCAGCAAACGCAAGCGCTGTTCGGCGATCGACACATCGATCAAGCAAGCCGCCGACGCTTCCGTCATTTCACAAACAATGCAATCGATTCGACGTGGGCGGTCTGCGGGAACATGTCCATCACACCGGCTTTGACCAGTTTGTAGCCGAGTTCGTTGACCAGAATACCGGCGTCGCGGGCCAGCGTCGACGGATTACAGGACACATAAACGATCCGTTCCGGCTGCCAATGCTTGAAATTGTGCAAAACCTCCGACGCACCGGCCCTCGACGGGTCGAGCAGGACTTTATCGAATTTTTGCTTGCACCACGGCAGATCCTTGACGTCTTTGCTCAAATCGGCGACGTGAAACTCGACATTCTGCAGATTGTTGAGACGGGCATTTTCCCTGGCATGGTTGACCAACGGCAAATCGCCCTCCACGCCGACGACATGGCCGGTGCGGGTCGCTAATGGCAAGGTGAAATTGCCCAGGCCGCAAAACAAATCCAGCACCCGGTCGTCTTTGCCCAACTCCAAGGCCTCAATGGCGCGGCTCACCATCTTCCGGTTAATTTCATAGTTCACTTGAGTGAACATCGCCGGGCGGAAATTGAATTTGACGCCCTGCTCGGCCAAGGCATAACTCGGCACGACTTCGGCTTCCCCGTCCAGCGGCACGATGCTGTCCGGGCCTTTCGGTTGCAGACAAATCGTTACCCCCAACTTTTCGGCATATTCGCGCATGCGCTGCTTGTCTGCCAAATTAGGCGGTTCCAATACCCGCACCGCCAGCACGCAGTCGTTGTCGCCGATCGCGACTTCAATCTGCGGAATCTTGTCCTTGATCGACAGGCCGGCGATCATTTCGCCCAAGGCCAACAGATTTTCGCCGACGATAGGATGCATGACCTTGCAACTATCGATTTCCGCCAAAAACGGATTGCGCCGTTCACGAAAGCCGACCAACACCCTGCCCTTCTTCGCCACCCATTTCACGCCCATCCTGGCTTTACGCCGGTATCCCCAATGCGGCCCGGTCAACGCTTCCCAGATTTGCGGGATTTCCAGCTTACCGATCCGGCGGAACTGGTCGCGCAACAATTCTTCCTTGAAATGAATTTGCTCGGCGTCGTCGACATGCTGAAAACTGCAACCGCCGCAGCGGCCGAAATGCGGACAAGCCGGCTCCACCCGATGCGGGTTGCGGTCGTGCAATTCGACGACCTTGCCTTCAGCATAATCGCGGCGGCTGTCGGTGTAGACAAAATCCAGGGTTTCGCCGGGTAAGGCTTCGTCGATGAATACCACTTTGCCGTTGACGTGGCTGACGCCGCGGCCGTCGTGGGACAGTGATTCGATGGTTACGGTGACGGGTTCGAGCGGAAGTTTTTTCTTGTGGGCCATTATCAGTAGAAGTTAGGTCGGGGCCGCTCGGTAGAGCGCGACCCGACATGACAGGATGCGAAGACGGATAGTTTAAAAGAGGTGGTTCAGGTCGGAAATACGCCGGTCGACAAATAGCGGTCACCGCGGTCGCAGACGATGGTGACGATCAATCTGTTTTCGACTTGCTCGGCCAATTTCAACGCGGCAAACACGGCACCGCCGGAAGAGACCCCGGCAAAAATACCTTCCACCGCCGCCAGACTGCGCGTGGTGTTTTCGGCATCCAATTGCTCGACTTCGATGATCCGATCCACCCGGCTGGCGTCGTAGATTTTCGGCAGATACTCCTGCGGCCAGCGGCGGATGCCGGGTATCTTCGATTCGCCTGCCGGCTGCACGCCGACGATTTGAACATCCGGATTTTGCTGCTTCAGATACCTCGAAGTCCCCATAATCGTGCCGGTAGTCCCCATCGAGCTGACGAAATGGGTTACTTTGCCATCGGTGTCGCGCCAAATTTCCGGGCCGGTTCCTTCGTAATGCGCCCGCGGATTATCGGGATTGGCAAACTGGTCCAAAATCCGGCCTTCGCCGCGGGCTTCCATCGCCCGCGCCAAATCGATCGCGCCTTCCATGCTCTGTTTTGCCGGGGTCAAAATGATCTCGGCGCCATAGGCTTTCATCGACGCGATCCGTTCCGCGCTCATGTTGTCGGGCATGATCAAGGTCATTTTATAACCCTTGATCGCCGCGGCCATCGCCAATGCGATACCGGTATTGCCGCTGGTGGCTTCGATCAACCGGTCGCCCGGTTTGATCTCGCCGCGGGCTTCGGCGTGCTTGATCATGCTGACAGCCGGCCGGTCCTTGACCGAACCGGCCGGATTATTGCCTTCCAACTTCAATAAAACGGTGTTGCCGCCGGCCACCGGCAGACGTTGCAGGCGCACCAATGGCGTATTTCCGACAAAAGACTCAATGGTTGGGAAGTTCATCAATGGCATCCGATTTGCGTGATGGCGGCGATTATAGCAAGTTCGAGGCCTGAGGCGCCGCTGTAACCCAAGGCCGAAAAAATTCCTTTATAATCAATTCAACCCAATCCAACCCGCAGCAGACATGGAATCCATCGATTTGACGAGTCCCGAACTCTACCTGAACCGCGAACACAGCCTGCTGGAATTCAACGTTCGGGTGCTGGCGCAGGCATTGGACGAAAGACTCCCGCTGCTGGAGCGCTTGAATTATCTATGCATATCCTGTTCCAACCTCGACGAGTTCTACGAGGTGCGCGTCGCCAGCTTGTTACAGATGGCGGAAATGGACCCGAATCTGGTCAGCGCCGACGGCCTGACCATCAACGAACAGTTCGAGAAAATTTCGCAAAAAGCCCACGAGCTGGTCGCCGAACAATACCGGGTGCTGAACGAAATTCTGATCCCGAAGCTGGAAGGCGAAAACATCCGCTTCCTGCGCCGCGACCGTTGGTCGCCGTCGCAAAAAGCCTGGCTGGAAAGATACTTCAACGAGGAATTGCTGCCGATTCTGACGCCGGTCGGTTTGGATTCGGCCCACCCGTTTCCGCGCATCCTGAACAAGAGTTTGAACTTCATCATCTCGTTGACCGGAAAAGACGCGTTCGGCCGCAACAGCGGCCGCGCCGTGCTGCAGGCACCGCGGGCTCTGCCGCGCATCATCCAATTGCCGGTCAGCGAAACCGACAGCGGGCCGCACGATTTTGTGTTTCTGTCGTCGATCATCCACGCCTTTGTCAACGACCTGTTCAACGGCATGACGGTAAAAGGTTGTTACCAATTCCGGGTCACTCGAAACAGCGACTTTTTCGTCGACGACGACGCGATCGACGATTTGCTGCTCGCCGTGGAAGGCGAACTGGCGATGCGGAACTACGGCGACGAGGTTAGACTGGAAATCGACGCCAATTGCCCGGAAGAAACCACCCAATTCCTGTTGGCACGCTTCGACTTGACCCAAGATCGATTGTTTTTGGCCAACGGCCCGGTCAATTTGAGCCGGATGCAAGCCATCTACAACATGATCGAACGGCCCGATTTGAAGTTTCCGCCGTTCAAACCCAGCGTACCGTCGGCCTTCGGCCGCAACAAAGACTTCTTCGCCAGCATCCGCAAACAGGACATCCTGCTGCACCATCCCTACGAATCGTTTTCGCCGGTGGTCGATTTCATCAAGCAGGCCGCAGCCGATCCCGACGTGTTAGCCATCAAACAAACCTTGTACCGAACCGGTGTCGATTCGCCTATCGTCGCCGCGCTGATCAAAGCCGCCCGTGCCGGTAAGGAAGTCACGGTCGTGATCGAATTGCGGGCCAGGTTCGACGAAAAGGACAATATCGGCCTGGCCGCCAAATTACAGGAAGCCGCGGCGCACGTGGTATACGGCGTAGTCGGATATAAAACCCACGCCAAAATGTGCATGGTGCTGCGCAAGGAGGGCAACAGCTTACGCAATTACGTCCATCTCGGCACCGGCAACTACCATCCGCGCACGGCCAGACTATATACCGATTACGGCCTGTTCACCTGCGAGAAGGAACTGGCCGAGGACGTACGCCGGGTATTCATGCAATTGACCAGTCTGGGCAAGGTTAGCAAGCTGAATAAATTGCTGCAATCGCCGTTTACGCTGCATCCCGGCTTGCTGAAAATGGTGGAAAGAGAAATTGAACAGGCCAAGAAAGGTAAAACGGCCAAGATCATAATCAAGGTCAATGCCGTGGTCGAGGAGCACGCGATTCAAGCCCTTTATCGCGCCTCGCAGGCCGGAGTCGAGATCAAATTGATCGTGCGCGGCGTTTGCTGCCTGCGGCCGGGCGTGCCTGGGGTTTCAGACAATATCGAAGTCCGCTCCATCGTCGGCCGCTTCTTGGAACATACCCGGGTTTATGCCTTCTACAACGGCGGCGACTGGGCCGTCTACGCCTCCAGTGCCGACTTGATGAACCGCAATCTGTTCCGCCGGGTCGAAGTTTGCTTCCCGATTGCCGACAAAAAAATCGTCGAACGTGTACTCGGCGACCTGGACGGCTATTTGAAGGACAACACCCAGGCTTGGCTGCTCGGTCCCGACGGCCAATACCGGCAAGTACACGACGAACAACACCCGCTTTACCAAGTGCAAACCGAATTGTTGAAACACTTTTGCTCCTGAGGCCAAGGCATGAGTAAACCGACTCACCGTCAAGTCGTTCTGGATACCGAAACCACCGGTATCAACCCGAAAGAAGGCCACAAAATCATCGAAATCGGCTGTGTCGAGTTGGTTAATCGCCGGCTGACCCGCAACCATTTCCACGTCTATCTGAACCCGGATCGGGAAATCGACGCCGGCGCGATTGAAGTCCACGGCATCACCAACGAATTCCTGCGCGACAAACCGCGCTTCGCCGACGTGGTGGAAGATTTCATGGCGTTTACCGCCGGCGCCGAGCTGATCATCCATAATGCGCCGTTCGACGTCGGCTTTTTGAATCACGAGCTGTCGCAACTGCCGCGCGAAGCCCGCACCGTGGAAAGCAACAGCAGCGTATTCGACACGCTGGCCTATGCCCGCAAAAAACATCCCGGCGCCCGCAATAGCCTGGACGCGTTATGCAAACGTTACGGCATCGACAACAGCCACCGGGAGTTGCACGGCGCGCTGCTCGACGCCGAAATTCTGGCCGACGTTTATTTGTTGATGACCGGCGGCCAGTCTTCATTGCTGGACGAGGGCGACCAGCAGGACGGCGGCAGCGAACGCGCGATTGTGCGGTTGCCGGCGGATCGGCCGCGTTTGAAGGTGATCGCCTGCAGTGACGACGAACTGTCGGCACATCAACAACGTTTGGCTAAAATCACCAAGGCTAGCGGCGGCGTCTGCCTTTGGCAGGAATAAACTTAACCGCAGTTACCCACCCCGATACCTCAACCGACAGCCCGTCTGGTCAAGGCCTGCGGAGCGCTAAAGTCGCTCAATACGGCTTTATCCAAGGTTTGCAAAAACTGTTCGATGGCGTGACCCAATAGACCGGTCAAGCCGCACCCATTTTCCAACGGGCAAAGCCCCTGCTTTTTCGGATTGAAGCATTCGGCCATCTGAAACCGGCCTTCGACTTCGCGCACCACATTACCGATACTGATTTCCTGGGCCGGCCGGGACAGGCGGATGCCGCCGCCTTTGCCGCGTACGGTTTTGATGAAACCCTTGACACCCAGCTTGTGTACCACTTTGACCAGATGGTTTCTGGAAATGCCGAAGAACTCGGCCAGCTCGGTAATCGTGACCAATTTTTCGTTATTGACGTTGAGATAAATCAGTACGCGCAGCGCGTAATCGGTGTGTGCAGTCAGTTGCATATCCAGTCCTCACAAAGCTGTATTTGAAATAAATGTTAATGGCGCTTACACTTGTCGTAAAGCTGCATTTAAAAAACACCTTAAAAACTTACCTGGCGGTGGTAACCGATGTTGATAGAACCGGTGGCGTTATCCGACTTTTTTCTGAGTTTTTTCAGTGCGGCGCTGATTATTTTGCTCGCCACGCTGTACGCGGCGCTATTTGCCTGGGGCAAGGCCAGCGGCCGCCGGTCGCTGGGCATTGCCGCGTGGATAACATACTTCGCATTGATGGTTTGCGTCGCTGTTTTTAGCTACGTCAACCATTTCAGCGACTATTGGCTGGTTCTGTCGCTGCTAATGGCGCTAGGTTACGGCTGGATGCCGCGCTTTATCTGGCAGTTGTGCGCAGCCACGCACCAGCCGGACCATCATCCCCCTCACCAAGCAGGAGACCACCATGACTGAACACATCCCACCGCGCTGGGCGTCGGAAACTTTCTGGAAGAAAACCGCAATCTGGGTCACCGGCGGCTCATTCGTACTGCTAGTGATTTTAACCTTCGACTCGTTGGCGAAAATTTCCGCCGGCGGCCCGCGGGTACCGGCTTACAGCGTGATCAACCAAGACGTCGGTTACCGTTTCGATAAAACCAAACAGCGTTACCAGCCCGTGATCGGCGCCGAAGCGCCCTTGTTCGGTAAAATCCTGAGCGAAGAGGAAGCTGAAAAACTGGTCGATCTGGGCAAAAAAACCGTGCAGGCCAAAAACTGCATGAACTGCCACACCCTGCTCGGCAACGGCGCCTATTATGCGCCGGATCTGACAAAAGCCTGGCTGGACCAGGGCTGGATCGCCAAAGAATCGCGTGAACAGATGATGCTCAATTTCCTGCTCGATCCGGAAAAGAACGCCCGCACCTTCGGTTCCAACCGCAAGATGCCGAACCTGGAGATCACCCCACAAGAGGCCGAAGGCATCGTCGCTTTCCTGAAATGGATGGCAGCCATCGACACCAACGGCTTCCCGCATAATTTCAGAGCACTCGGCGCAGAGGAATAAGACGATGACAGCGACAACTTTCCAAGACAAAGCGGCCGCCTGCTGGTCCGGCTGCAAGCAACGTCACGCTGAGTTCATGGCCAATCCGCATTTAAGCGGCGGCCAGAAACTGGCAGTGCACTACTTCACCGTCGCCATGGTGCTATTCATGGCGCAATTGCTGTTTGGGTTGCTGGCCGGGCTGCAATTCTTGTTTCCGAGTTTTCTTTACGAAATCCTGGATTTCAACGTCAACCGCATGGTGCACATCAACGCCATGGTGGTGTGGATGTTGTACGGTTTTATCGGCTCGGTCTACTGGTTTCTGGAAGACGAAAGCGGCGTCGAAATCGTCGGTCTGAAATGGGGCCAACTGGCGTTTTGGGTGCTGACCGGCGCCGTGACGCTGGTGGTTTTAGTTTACTTGTTCATCCAGTTCGGCGCCGGCAACGATACCTCGCTGTGGCTGATCAACGAAGGTCGCGAATACATCGAAGCGCCGCGCTGGGCCGACATCGGCATCGTCGTCGTGGTCTTGACCTTTTTCTACAACGTCGCCGCCACCTTTGCCAAGGGCCGGTGGTCCGGCATCGCCGGCGTACTGGTGCTGGACTTGGTGGCATTGGCCGGTTTGTATCTGGCCGGGATGTTTTACGTAACCAACATTTCGGTCGACCAGTACTGGTGGTGGTGGGTGATCCATTTGTGGGTGGAAGCCACCTGGGAAGTCTTGGTCGGCTGCATCATGGCCTGGAGCTTGATGAAACTGCTTGGCGTGCGTCGCCAAATCGTGCAAACCTGGTTGTATATCGAAGTGGCGCTGATGTTCGGCTCCGGTATTTTGGGCTTGGGCCACCATTATTTTTGGATCGGCACGCCGGAATACTGGTTCAGCATCGGTGGATTTTTCTCGGCCTTGGAACCAATCCCGCTGGTAGCGATGGTGGTGCACTCGGTCTACGATTCTGGCGTCCATCGCTTTAAAAACAGTAACCACCCTGCCCTGGCCTGGATCATCGCCCACACCTTCGGCAACTTCCTCGGCGCCGGCGTCTGGGGTTTCATGCACACCCTGCCGCAAATCAACCTGTACACCCACGGTACGCAATGGTCGGCCTCGCACGGCCATCTGGCCTTCTTCGGCGCCTACGCCACGATCAACATCGCCTTCTTTTACCTGGCGGCGCAGCAGGCGCGCGGTAAGGTCTGGATGGGCGGCGACCTGGTCAACGGCTGGCGCTGGAAAGCGGCGGCGATTTTATTGAACCTCGGCGTGCTAGGCATGACCGTAGCGCTGTTGATCGCAGGTTATGAGCAATCCTTCATAGAACGTGCCGTCGAAGGCTCGACCTGGGCCGGCTACTTCGCCGCGCAAAACCACCCGTGGTTTATGCAGGCCATGGTCTGGCGCATGGTGTTCGGCCTGATCACCGCGGCCGGCGGCGGCCTGCTGTTCTGGGATTTACTGGAAATCGGCAAAGGCGAACAACGGCCCGCCGCAGTAATCGCTAGCGCAGCCGAATAAGCGGTTATCGCTCAACCGGGCAAGCACAGACCGGTTTGCCCGGAATGCAGCTTCCGATCTTGTGCCGCGGCTAAAGCTGCCGCGGCACAAACACTGTCTTTAGCTTATTACCTCTGTCCGGCGCCCGGCCAATACGCCGTTCTGACGGTTCCAAGCCAAACGGCGCAGGCCCTAAAAATTGCAGGCGCTAATACAACCATCCCGGAACCGGTTCGCAAAAGTGTGACTACCCGGCCTTATTTTGCCTAATCCGTTTGTTGGATCGCGGAAATCTCTCCGATACTGTGCGGCACGAACGCTCGGCGTTCGGACAACCGATAACAACAATAACGAGAAAAACCATGACTTTCCTCTATAAACGCAATTTCGGGCCGATCGCGGCGGCCGCATTACTATTCAGTAGTTCGGCAATGGCCTCCTTCGTCAATACCTCGCCGCTGATCAACAGCTCGCGTAGCAACCGCAATGTCGATAACGGCTACGCCGGCTTGAAATGGACTTTGGGAGAAAGCTTCATTCCTGAATTGGTCGTCGGATTCCGCCATGCCAACATCAGCTCGAACGGCGATACCTATGGCGGCGATATTTCGTTTTCATTCCGGGTTTGGGGCGGCCTGCAGCCCGGACAAATAAGATTGAAATACTTTAACGGCGCCGACTATCTGCAAGGCGAGGTCGGCGGCGGCTACGATTTCAAAAACGGTTTTTTCGTCGGCATCGGCGGCAAAGCGCCTTTCTCCAGCGTGGGTTTGGATTACCAGTTTAACGGCCCGGTGCCGTTAGTTCCCTACTTCATGCTGGATTCAATCGGCCAGTACCGCAAGCCGGGCGTAAATTTCAGGATTATCTGTCCGGTGGCAGGACAACATTACAACCCGGTCACCGGACTCTGCGGCGGCGTAATCTGATAGCGCCAGCGGCGGCTGCATCGCCCACATCGGGAGTGTGGGCGAATCCCGGCGCCTGACGCTACGGCGTCGCCCAACGTGAGGCAACTGCCACGGAGCCCGCCGCAAGCCAAATCCTGTCAAATTTTTCGCCGGTCCAGCGGATGGTTGTTGAAGGCCTTGCGCACCTGTTGCCAATGCTCAATGACCACTTCTATCCGATTGGTATTCGCCGGCGTCAGCTGGGTAAAACATTCGCTGCTGCGAACGAAGGAGGCCAAAAAATCGGCCATAATGCGTTGCTGCGTCGCGTACTGGGCAATCGCATCGTGCTTGCGAGCGATCTCGGTCGGCGTCAAATCCAGGCAAACCCGGCGATGCCGGCGTAGCGGCAGATTTTCCGGCAAATGCATGGGTTGGTTGCTCCAATCCTCCGCGACGCCCCAATCCGAACCCGTAGGCCAATGCGGCCAATGCACCAGATACGCCAACATTTTCGGGTTGACCTGTTCGGCCGATGCTTGCGCCCGCCATTCGTGCACCGCCAACAATGCAAACATACCCAATCCGGCATGGTCGGAATCATCTTCCATCACATCCGGAAAACTGATGATGGTCGGTTTGGTCTCCTGCATGATCGCCACCAATTCTGCGACCAGATCTTTACCGTCTTGCGCGTAGCCCCAATCCTGGCTGTCGCGATACGGTACATGGTCGAACCCGGTGAATTGCGACCGAAACGGGCTGTTACGCCGCCAATGCGATACCAGAGCGGAATAGATCGCACCGTCGGAAAATCCCATTAAATCCAAGTGCAGGAAACCGTTGCCTAAAATCTGCGCCGCCCGGCGGGATTCTTCCAGCCGTTTTTCGCCGAATGCCAAATAATCGGCCGCAGACAAGCGGCTTTTGCCGGTATCCATTTTTACCGCATCGACATAGGCATCGCCGGATGTCACGACAACGGCTCGCACCGAGCCGCCTTTGGCAAACACTCGCTGAGTCAAACCGGCAGAACTAAGACTCTCGTCGTCCGGATGGGGAGCCAACACCAGTAAACGTTCGCCGACACCGACATCCAATGCGGATTCTTGCGCCAAGGCCGGCGCTATTGTCAGGCCCAGCCAACAGGCGATAATGCCAACGCCGCCAAAAACTCTCATAAATAACTCCTTTGTAATCCGGAATTCGTAATCTCTGCAATCAAACGCATCGGCACTCAAGTTAACCTGTTATGCCACTCGCACCATCCTGATGAGCCACCTCAGCGTACCTTTTTTTGAGCTGTGGACGCTCGACTTGACCGGAACCGGGACAAGTCGAGCCCTGAGCGTTTAACGTAAGTCGAAACGATCCAAATCCATCACCTTGGCCCAGGCAGTGGCGAAGTCCTGAACGAACTTCTGTTTGGCGTCGTCCGCCGCGTACACCTCGGCCACCGCCCGCAACTCGGAGTTGGAGCCGAAGATCAAATCGACGGGGGTCGCAGTCCATTTGACTTGCTTGGTCGAACGGTCAAGCCCCTCATAAATGCCATCACTGGCCGACTTGCTCCACTGCGTCGACATATCCAACAAATTGACGAAGAAATCGTTATTCAGTGTGCCCGGCCGGCTGGTCAGTACGCCGTGCTTGCTATGACCGGCGTTGGCATCCAGTGCCCGCATACCGCCGACCAGCACCGTCATTTCCGGTACGGTCAAGGTCAGGAAGTTGGCGCGCTCGACCAGCATTTCCGCCGGCGAATGCGCATTATCCTTGCCGAAGTAATTGCGGAAACCGTCGGCCTTCGGTTCCAACGCCGCGACGGAATTGGCATCGGTTTGCTCCTGGGTCGCGTCCATCCGCCCCGGTTTGAACGGTACTTGCACCTTGTAACCGGCCTTTTTGGCGGCTTCTTCCACCGCCGCCGACCCGCCCAGCACGATCACGTCGGCCAGCGACACTTTCTTGCCGCCTTTCAAAGTGCGGTTAAAGTCGGCTTGGACGGCTTCCAGTTTGCCCAGCACTTTAGCCAATTCGGCGGGATCGTTGGCCTCCCAGTCTTTCTGCGGCGCCAGCCGAATCCGCGCGCCGTTGGCGCCGCCGCGCAGGTCGGTACCGCGGAAGGTGGCTGCCGATGCCCAGGCGGTTCTGACCAGTTCCGGAATCGTCAAATCCGAAGCCAGAATCGCCGATTTCAGCTTGGCGACATCCTTGGCATCGATCAGTTTATGATCGACTTTGGGGATAGGATCCTGCCAGATAAAGTCTTCGGCCGGCACTTCGGCGCCGACGTAACGCGCTTTCGGCCCCATGTCGCGATGGGTCAGCTTGAACCAGGCTTTGGCGAACGCCGCTTCGAACGCTTTAGGGTCATCCAGGAAACGTTTGGAGATTTTTTGATACTCCGGGTCCATTTTTAAAGCCAAATCGGTGGTGAACATGATCGGCGGATGGCGCTTGCTCGAATCGTGCGCGTCCGGCACGAAGTTGTCGCCCTTGCCGTCTTTCGGAATCCATTGCGTCGCACCGGCAGGGCTCTTGGTTTGTTGCCACTCGAAGGTGTACAGCCAAGTCAGGTAATCGTGGGTCCAGCGGGTCGGATTGGTCGACCAGGCCCCCTCCAGGCCGCTACTGACCGTGTCGACCCCGTTGCCTGCACCGCATTTGTTGGCCCAGCCCAGGCCTTGCTGTTCGATGCCGGCAGCGGCCGGTTCCTTACCGACGCATTCGTCCGCCTTATGTGCACCGTGGGCCTTGCCGAAGGTATGGCCGCCGGCGATCAGCGCCACGGTTTCCTCGTCGTTCATCGCCATCCGGCCGAAGGCTTCGCGGATGTGTTTGGCAGCCGCCAACGGATCGGGATTGCCGCCGGGCCCCTCCGGGTTGACGTAAATCAGGCCCATTTGCACGGCGGCCAGCGGTTTCGCCAGCTCGCCTTTTTCGTTATGGCGTTCGTCGGCCAGAAATTTCTTTTCGCTACCCCAATTCACGACCTCGGCTTCCCAATCGTCGGCACGGCCGCCGGCAAAACCTAAGGTCTTGAAGCCCATGTCTTCCAGCGCCACGTTGCCGGCCAGCACCATCAAATCGGCCCAGGATAACTTGGCGCCGTATTTTTGCTTGATCGGCCACAACAAGCGGCGGGCTTTGTCCAGGTTGACGTTGTCCGGCCAACTGTTGAGCGGTTCGAAGCGTTGCTGGCCGCCGGAGGCGCCGCCTCGGCCGTCGAAGATGCGGTAAACACCGGCGCTATGCCAGGCCATGCGAATGAAGAACGGCCCGTAATTGCCGTAATCCGCCGGCCACCAGGGTTGGGACGTATGCAGCACCCCGGCGATATCCTTTTTCACCGCCGTCAAGTCCAGGGTTTTGAATTGAGCCGCGTAATTAAAACTTTGTCCCAACGGATTGGACTCGGCGGCGTGCTGGCGTAGCGGCGTCAAATCCAATTGCTCCGGCCACCAGAAGCTATTCATGGTCGGCTGCGATTCCTGGAACACCTGGCCGGCGTTCGATGCCGAGGATATGGCTAGCGCCAAGACAGACGCCAGCAAAATGGGTTTGGTTTTCATGGTGCACCTCTGTTAATTATTGTTAGTCAACGAAAATACGTACCGTCGATAGCTGAGTTTAGATCCCGCTACGAAATAAAACCGTAGCCGCTTAAACTTGGCTCCATCGCTCAGGCACTACCGAATTGCTGTACGGCGATGGCAAATAAACTTATCTGCCATTGCCAACGGTACTAGCGAATTATCCGTCCGCCCTTTGATTGTGCTCGGTGGCGACATTGAACCGAATAGAGCCCGCAATTTGAAATTGATTCCCTCGATAAGCCGATAGGCGGAATCAATAAGTCTCGCTTTATGTTGTTATCATTTGCGGCCGAAACCAACGTTTCCGGACTTTCCAACTAACGACGGGCAGCAAGCCATGACATTGCGCGAATTGAGCTATCTGGTAGCGGTGGCGGAATTTAGAAACTTCAGCCAAGCGGCCGAACATTGTGCAATCAGCCAACCCACTTTGAGCACCCAAATCAAAAAGCTCGAGGACTATCTGGGTGTGGACCTGTTCTTGCGCGACAAAAACAATGTGGACGTAACCGAAGCCTGTCGGGAGATTTTACCCATCGCCCGCCGTATACTCGACGACGCCCGCGCCATTCGCCAAATCGCTGCCCATGCCAGCGGCCGCCAACGCAACCAACTGTCACTGGGCGCGTTTCCGTCGCTGGCGAGTTACGTATTGCCGGAGTACGTTTTTCGCATCAAGCAACATTACCCGGAACTCAAATTGCAACTGGTTGAGGAAAAAACCCACGCCTTGATCGCATTGCTGCTCGACAAAAAACTGGACGCGGCCCTGCTGGCCTTGCCGATCGCCCCCGACACGCTGGACTCCCGCGTATTGTTCGAGGACCCGTTCACGCTGGCAGTCAGCGCCGATCATCCGCTCGCCGATCAGGCCGAAGTCGACCTCAACCAAGCCGCCAACGAAAACCTGCTACTGCTGGACGAAGGCCACTGCCTGCGCGACCAGGCACTGAAATTGTGCGACCCGTCCCGTTTCATCGAACACGATTTTCGGGCGTCGAGCCTGGAAACCCTGCGTTTCATGGTCAGGAACGGTGTCGGCGTTACCTTGATGCCGTCCGTGGCGATTCAGCCGGAAGACAAAGACATTCGGTACATCGACATTCGGCAACGCCCCAGTCGTTCCATTGCCCTGGTATGGCTCAAGACTCATCCGCGTATCGCGTTGCTGGAAACCATGGCCCAACTGCTGGCATACAAACCATTGCCCTGAGCACGCACACGGCTTTACTGACCCAAGCGGTCCAAGCTATGCTGGCGCGATAATGACGTCCAGCCAATATCAATTCCGAAGGAATCTCAACTATGTATCAAGAACCGTCAATACCCGAAACCGAACCCGGCAAGCGCTACGTTTTTGTCGAGCAGAGCGTGTTTATTCTGCTGGTTTTGTTATCTCTGGCCGGAATTTACATTACCGATTTCAATCCGGATGACGGCTACGGTTACTGGCTGGCTATGGTGTTCGTATTCGGCTCGCTTTCGGTGTTCGTGTCCTGGCTGCAGGCCAAGAACGGCGCCGCCGATTTCGGTCAGGTGTTGAGGGCGCAGGCGATGCATTGGCTGCATACCATCGTGGTCGTGATCGCCGCCGCGTTTTTGAACAAGTCCGGCCAATTGTCCGGCGTCAGCGCCGACTTGGTTATATTGCTGATTTTGGGCTTGGCGGCGATGCTGGACGGTTACCACATCGGCTGGGAATTCAGCTTCCTGGGCTTTTTTCTGGTCGGCTGCGCCGTGATCATCGGTTACGTGCAACCCTTTCTGTGGGCTTGCGGAGGATTCGCCGCCGCCATCGTCGCCGTGTCGTTGCTACGCAATTTCCTTGGCGCAAAAGTCCGCCGCCTCGACGGCGAGCAAACATGATCAGAACAATTACCTGGTTCCGGCGGTTAAACCGCAAAAACAAACTGGCGGTGGTCTTATCCGTAATCTGGATGCTGGCGGTACCGGCTTTCGTCGTCCCCTACGGCGACGAAGCGACCGGCCGGCTGGAACATTTTTTCTGGTGGGGCCTGTTTCCGGTGTTTTTATACTGGGGCCGCCATCTTTGGGTCAGAAAATGGCCGAACTGAACCCCAATTACTCATGGTAAAAAGCGGTATCCCCCTCCGGCCCAGACTATGAACCAAAATCCGCAGCATGCACCTGTCAGCCCCAGCCTAGCCGAAGCCGGCAAATTCTGGCTGAAACTGGGCTTTATCAGCTTCGGCGGACCGGCCGGGCAAATAGCGATCATGCACCAGGAGTTGGTCGAGCGCCGGCGCTGGATCAGTGAAAAACGCTATCTGCACGCCTTGAATTACTGCATGGTACTGCCCGGCCCGGAAGCCCAACAATTGGCAACCTACATCGGCTGGCTGCTGCACAAAACCCCGGGAGCCTTGATCGCCGGTGGCCTGTTTTTTCTGCCGGCGCTGTTGATTTTGATCGGCCTGGGCTGGGTCTACATGCGGTTCGGCGACTTGCCCGCGGTGGCCGGCCTGCTTTACGGCATCAAACCGGCCGTCACGGCGATCGTGTTGTTTGCTGCCTATCGGATCGGTTCGCGGGCCTTGAAAAACCGCTGGCTGTGGGCGATGGCGGCGGCAGCCTTTGTCGCCATTTTTGCGTTGCAATTGCCGTTTCCATTGATCGTGATTGCGGCCGGCTTGATTGGCGCCGTCGGCGGCCGGTGGGCACCGCAGTATTTTGCGATCGGCGGCGGCCACGGCAGCGCCAAGGCCAATTTCGGCCCGGCCGTGATCGACGACGATACGCCAACGCCAGCGCACGCCCTATTCAGTTGGGGCAAGTTCTACCGCCTGTTGGCGATAGGCTTGGTGCTGTGGGCCGGCGTGCTGGGCTGGCTGTGCGCAGAATACGGCTGGCAGGGCGGTTTGACCCAAATGGGCTGGTTCTTTACCAAGGCCGCCTGGCTGACCTTCGGTGGCGCCTATGCGGTATTGCCTTACGTCTATCAGGGGGCAGTGGAACACTACCACTGGCTGACGCCGCAGCAAATGATCGACGCGCTGGCGCTGGGCGAAACCACGCCCGGCCCGTTGATCATGGTGAACACCTTTGTCGGTTTCGTCGCCGGTTGGGGCCAAGCCTGGTTTGGCGCGGATTCGGCGTTTTTGGCCGGCAGTGTGGCGGCTGTCGTCGTCACCTACTTTACCTACCTACCCAGCTTTTTGTTCATTCTGGCCGGCGGCCCGCTGGTGGAAACCACCCACGGCAATCTGAAATTCACCGCCCCGCTGACCGGCGTCACCGCCGCCGTGGTCGGCGTCATCGTCAATCTGGCCGTATTTTTTGCTTACCACGTGTTCTGGCCGCAGGGCTGGAACGGATCGTTCGACCTGTTTGCCGCCGGGCTGAGTCTGGCCGCGTTACTGGCGTTGTTTCGGTTCAAACTCGGCATTATCCCGGTCATTGCCGCCGCCGCGCTGGGTGGCTGGCTGTGGATGCTTTGACCTAAATCTACGCAGTGCTTACCCTCGTGGCAGGTCGTAATCTCCAATGAATGTAAGAATCCCATCATCTGTGTCGGAATATGCCGAACGGCGTTTCTGGTGATTTAAAATTTACTGGAAACGCTAACGCTTGTTCCGGGCCACCTGGACTGACCGGCAAAGGGAGTGTTGACTAGCGGCCAATTGCCGTCCTTCGAGGTTGATCTCTGAATGTCCGGTATAAGTCACAGATTGCTCATTTAACATGGAGTTGTGGGGCTTCGCGCAAAGGTTATACCTTGGCTGCCTGTAGAAGTGAGATGAACTCAGAGAGGTTTGGTAACTCGTCATAGCATACTCCCTGAAGAATGGTGGGATCCCATGAGGCTTTGTACGCAACACATAGTTGGGCAACGATTTGCAG
>NZ_JBVVNO010000026.1:0-47486 GCF_056850255.1 Methylomonas sp. Uni0011 | reverse complement strand
AAATGCTTTTTGCCGTATCCAGACCCACCACGTTACTATTCATTTCGGACTCCTCGTCGCTCCGTTTAAATTCTCTGGCGCAGTATGACACCGCGTGGGGTGGGGAGGAGTCCATGTCATCATCCTACGGGCTGTGAAGGGAGCAAGTGAATGCTCCCCTCGGTTGACTCAGGCTTGTACTTCGGCAAGTAAAGCCTGGGCGGCCAGTTTGCCAATGTTGTTAGAGGCTAACGGGCTGTCGCCAGTGATGAGTTTGCGGTCGATATGACATTGGCCGGTGATGCCTGGATTGAGGACTTCGATGCCCAGTTTTTGCAGGCTTTCCCCGACCAGCCAGCGCAACGGGCCGGGCATATAACCGATTTCGAGATTGGCGCCGGTATCCAGCGCATCGGGAAATACGCAAATCTGGTAGCCTTTAAACGCATAATCCTCAGGTTGTTCACCAACCGCCGCAGCCAACAGACAAGCCGGGCCGTGGCACAGCGTGATGATGTATTTATCGCGCGCAAGTGCCCAGTGCAAAACCTGTTTCACTTCCGTGCTGTGAGGTATTCCCGTTAAAACACCGTGACCACCAGGAATAAACACCGCGATATACGGTGAATCGTCGCCCAGGGATTGAGCAATAACATCCGAGAGTTTCAGCGGTTGTCTCAATTTGGATGCGTATTTGCGGTAGGTACCAGGTACGACGGCATCTTCGTGCGGCATTGCCCACATCTCCAGTTTGACCGGATTGCCCGACAGGGTTGCTATCTCAATTTCAAATCCCGCCTTATCTAGGTGATACATCGGCAACAGCATTTCTACCGGATGATTGCCCGTGGAAAAAAAGGTGCCGTTTCCCATCAATAAATAGCGTTCATCGGCCGCAATCATCAGAACCTTCCATTTGCCACCCTTGTAAGGCGTTGGGTAGTCGGTGCCGTCGAAATCGGTTTTGGACGCTGTATATTGCGTTAACGAATATGCCGAGGGGAAAAAGGCATTTTCCTCCGCTTGATCGGGAACGGGCTTTTTATCAATAGACATAACTGAACTCCTTGCAAATGGGCAGACTGAATCTGGCTGACATCAAGCTGTATTTACCGCTCGGCCAGTATATCAAGCCACTGTTGCACAAAATGCTTAATTGATTGCCTAATTCTGGGGATATGCCGCACTCAATACCAACCCTAAATAAAAAGGGTATATTGTTGTTTCCATGTTTAATGAGGTCAGGACCTTAGGGCGGATAAGCGAAGCGCCATCCGCCAAATTGGCTAATCTTGTCCTCATTCCCACGCTCCGGCGTGGGCATGCATATTCGTTTTCAAGGCTGTATGGGTTCCCACGGAAGACCGTGGGAACCAGAAAACCAGAAAAAATCCAAGGCCGTAAGGCGCAATAACCCTCGGGCATTGCGCCGTATTACACACAGCCTGATATGTTACGCACCGCGTACCTTTTCGCCCGATTGAGTTAGTTTCATCGTTGGAAAATGGTATGTGATGCATACCCTGCGTGGGCGATCGAAACCGCGCGCGTTATAGCGGCTTCACTGTTCGGCACTTGGGATAGCCGCTACATCCCCAAAACTGATTTCCTGCATTGTCGCCTTGGCGCGCGGTTCTTAAGACCATCGGTTTGCCGCATTTGGGGCAGGCATTCTGGTTGATTTGCTGCTTTTGCTCCACGATCGTTTTGACGTGTCTAACGTGCTCAATGTGGGTTTTGATGGACGGCCTTAAACGACCGGCTTGCAACTTGCGGCAAACCTCCAGCACTTCACCGTCGGCCATGATGCGTTGCCGTTTGCTCTTGATGAAGCGGATATAACCGCCGGCATAGACCACGTTTTCAGGCATCGATGTTTTAAATTCGCTATCGCCGACAAATACAACCAGCGAGAATAATTTGCTCGGGTCGAGTTCCAACGCGGATTGCAGCGTCTGCGTGTGTTTATAGTTTTGATGCAGCGGATTCTGGAATTGGTTTTGATGTTTGTAGATTTTTTGGGTCCATAACTTTTGCTGTGGGCTACCGAATATCCAACCTTTCAAATTCTTGGTCTCGATGACGAACACGCCGTATGGCGACACAATCACATGATCCACCTGGGTAGTGCCGTCTTCGGTGGGTAACGTGACATTTTTGAACAAGCGGTAAACGTTCTTATCCAGAAATAGCGCTGCGGCTAAATTGACCAATGCTTCGCCGAAGATGCCTTTCATCAACGGCGACTTCAAAAAGCTGACGACGACCAGCAAAACCAACAGCCACCAATAGGCGCCGAAGGCTTGGCTAAAAGCTTGTATCACCATTTGATTCAAATTCATGACGGGATTCCTGTCATCGGTTTAAGCGTGGATTGGGCCGGTCGTATCGGCCAAGCAAAAATAGGTCAAGTTTCCAGTTTCGCCAGGGTTTCCTCGTTCCCAGTCATGCCCTGTGCGGTTAGGCTCCGGCCCTCATCGTCATACACCAGTGCCGTCATGCCCGCAGGACGCGGGCATCCAGCGCCATGGACGGTAGCCCCAAGTTCTTCTTGTAGCCTGGGTTTCCACAGCGGACCGTGGGAATCGCAAAGGCGCATTTGCCAAAATCCCCTCCACCTTTCTACGCGACTAAACCGCCGGGCGACTGGGCTGATTCGTTAAGTCCGGGTTAAGCGCGTTCACCGACATTGGCTACGCGAACGACTACACGCCTGCTTCAGACCGCCCCATGCCTCGCGCAAGACCGATTTTCGGCAAGTTGGCAGCCCGGTAGCGAAGGACTATGGCCGTTACGCAGTGAGCCTGCTGACGGCAGCAGCGATTCCGCAATCCCAGTGCTTGCCGCATTGGCTTGGTGTACCGAGCCAATGGCGAGAACAAGCTGACCTTTAACTAAACCGCGAAACGGAGATTTGATCATGCAGACTAGAATCCTTCACTATGCCGCTCTGGTATGCAGTATCTGCTTGACGGCTTGCAGCGCTAAAGGCTATCGAGGCCCCGAGTTACCCGACAATCAAGTCGCCACGATCGAGCTCAAAGCGCCTGCGCTGTCCAAGGTACCTCTATTCTGGGTGTTTCCTTTGAATATGCTGCTCTGGTTTTCCGAACACTGGAACGAAACCTCTTGGGGGCCCAATATTTTTGTTGGCCGTATTGAATTGGATGATCCCGACACAGGAACTTGGGATGTAAATGCATCGAATAAAGTCAAGCTGGACCGATTCAGTAAAGTCTATGTCTTACCCGGCCTTCGTAGCGTAAGAACGATGGAGAGCGCCATCGTTGAAAAAAAAGTAGCCGGCGATACCACTTCCCAAACCGGTTCCTGCGAATGTAAGGAACAGGAATTCAATAACCAAAAGCAAAAAGTCTGCGAAAAAAAGACAACCAGTTCCACGCCTTATGTCATTACCGCGCGAGACACAACCTGCACTTTGGTATTCCATGCTGTCGCTGGGCAGACTTATCAGGCTTTCAACCGGAACGGACGGCTAAAGTTGCAACATCAGGATGGCAAAATCGATCATGACGTAGTGTGCGAAAGCCAGGACCGAATTAGTCGTGTAAACGAGCCCGGCATCAGCAGTAGCCCGTGTTCTCCTTGAAAAATCAAGTAGGCGGAAACGATAGGGTTCGCGCGGCGGATCGCTCATCGTTACATGAAGTGCCGTCATGCCCGGCGGACGGTGGCATAAAGTGCCGCGGACTTAGCTTCGGGCTATGTTTGCAACTCGGATGGTCTTTGCGGCCGAAAGCATTGCCAATCCCTGCCGGGACGACCTTATCGAACAAACCTGTGTAACGATGGCCGTCCCGGTGGCAATACATACATGCCTGTCTGTAGCCAATACCGCGGTCTGGCTCTGAAAGCCGCTATGGATTCCCAGGAAGGATAGAGGCTGGCACGCTGAACGACTGAGATGCTTTGCAAAAAGTCAAAGCGACGCGGAAGTGGCACGCCGTAAGTGCCAACCCAACCCGGCCAGGGCCAAGCCGAACAGAGAGAAGGCTCCCGGCAGCGGCACCGGTTTGACCCAGCTCAGGGTAGTGCCGGCGTTATCTATCAGACTGACTCCCGCCGGCAGATTCAGAAATATCCGCGCGCTGTTCGAGGCGTCGGCCAGGGACTTCACTCCTGAGCCGTTGGCTCCCGTTATGGTCTGCAGCAAAAACGTGATTCCCAAGGTTTCCCCGGGGTCTATCGTCATGGCGGGCATCAACAATGTCATGTCAAGGTTTGTCAAAGTTGCCGTATTGAACAAGACAGTCCCGCCGTTTTGCGTTATTGGGGTTGTGGTATTGGTCGTATTCAATACCACACCGTTCACCCAACGAGTACCGAGCGTGTGGTCGCCTCTGGCGACCCGGCCAATACTGCCGTCGTTGACGCTGAAAACGCCGATTATGCTGGCGCCGGCGGTGGATTCTCCGCTTGGCGCTGGCGGGCCAAATGAATACTGACCGGTAATGTTGACGCCCAACGCTCCGGCCGGCAGTAGTATCGGCGCGCTGCCCACTGGGTTGGTGAAAGTCAGATTTTGTAATCCGGTATAGGCAAAGGAAGCATCCGGCGATTCCGATTTAGCCTTGAAGTAAGCACTCCCCAGATCCGCTTCCGCGAAGAAACCGGGACCGGTCCGGGTGGCCAAGGTCGGATCAGAGCTTATCCCAGGGCCGCCGGGATCGGGAAATTGCACGAACACAGTCGCTGCCGTTGCGAACTGGCTGAGCGAGAGTACAACCAAAGCCACAAGGAAAAATATCCGGCTCATAAAATTCTCCAAAAACCTAAATAAAGTGGAATTTCCAAGCTGAACTCAACTTCTTCCAGCCGACTGGCGTCCGGCGACTGCGCGGCAAGCGAACCAACCGAGCAGATACAAACTCCAGGCTGCCGGCAACGGCACTGCGGTTGGCGGAGCCGGGATAACAAAGCCGCCCGCAGTGGTCAGGCTGCCGCCGGCCGGGGTAATCGCGTAAAGCTTAGCGGTATGCGTCAAATCGGTGAGTGCCCACATGCCGTTGGCGGCGGTTGCCTGTGCACTCGCAAACAGTATCAAATCGATTTCTTGCCCGCTAACCAGATTGGCCGACAGATAAAGCGATGCATCGAGAGCCGCAGTGTCGCCGCTACGCACAGACGTGGCACCGCTGCCGGTGGTTCGAGGGTCAATATCGAAGTTCGAGGTTCGCGGCGTCACGCCTCCGTCGTAAATTGCGGCATAGTCCCATAGTAATGAGGCCCCGTCGGTGTGGTTGGCACCGACGAAGGCCGCGGAAAAGTTGAATTGCGAGCGGTTTAGGAACGAACCGACCGTCGTCGGCGCGCTGCGGGAAATTGCGCCGGTTAAGACCAATTCCAGGGTCACCAAGCCTGACGGTCCGACGTAGGTGAGATCCTGATATTGCAAAGTGCCTTGGCTGAAATGGTTGATCGAGTTGGTTACCGAATCGGAATACGCAGACACCTTGATTTCCGCAGTGTTGACATCGACGCTGCCGTAAAGATTGGCATCTGCGAAAAAAGCCAGATTGGGGTCGAAAATACGCTGATTGCCGTAACCGTTGCCGCCGTATTGCAAAATGGCCTGGTCCGCCCGCACAGCCGTGGTAAGGCCGAATAACGCAACTCCGATCAACGAATAAGCGAGCAATGATTTGTTTGGCTTCATGATGCGACTCCCGGGTTAATGGATTGGCTTGGCTGTGCGTCGTTTGAATTGGGTTGGCTAAAGCCATTCGACCAATCGAAACGCTTGCGCCGAAACCTTAAATCATCACGACTCACAAAAAGCTCACAAAGTCGATTGCTCTTGCGTCCATAACAACGCTGCCGCAGCCCACAAAATGAAGTATTGGCTTGGGATAGCGTCGGGTCGCTAGGATGTCACTCAAATCGTGGCTGTGCGTCACCCCGCAATGACATTCAGAGTAATCGGTTGTTACCCGGCCCTTAAATATCTTTCGCCTGATGCCCATGAGGGGGTGAGCCTGTCGAAGGGGGTTCCGCATCAGGTTTCGGCAGGCTCAGCCCCAACGGATTGACGGGTTAGTAATTGGACAACATTCGGCCGCGGCGGGAACGTCTAGATCCAAACCGATGTTTTGCGGCAGTGCTGGTGTCCGCCGAGTCCTTAGCCCGAAGTTCGGGCCGTGATCCGGGCGGCCAGCGCTTGCATGCGGGTGGAGGGTTCGATGCCGTAGTGACCGGCGTAGTGGTTGCGGCAGCGGCGGTAGGCTAACAGCGCCTCGGCTTGGCGGCCTTGATCCAGCAGGCATTCGATCAAGCGGTATTGCAGATTTTCCGCTAAGGGTTCGATGGCGACAGCTTGCGCGTAGCAGCTTATGGCGGTGGCTGGCTGGCCGGCGGTTTCCAGGGCCAAGCCCAGTTTTTCCAGGGTTTGGCTGAATTTGGCGGCAAGGGCTTCCCGTTTCGATGCCGTCAAAGGTGCTTCCAGACTGGGCAAAAACGGGCCGCGCCAGACTTTTAACAGCCGCGCGGCCAGCGTCTCCGCTTGCTGCGGCTGCGTGGCAAGCCGCCTGAGCACATCGTCGATGACCCAGATATCCACCCAGCACAGTTCCCGGTTCAAGGACAAGGTGCCGCCTTGCAACAGCACGGCCTCGTTGCGCCCAAGCAGTTTGCGCAGGCGCTGCAAGGCCACTTCCAAAGCATGCTGGGCGGCATCGGCGTCCGCGTCCGGCCACAATACATCGGCCAGCACTTGCTGCGGCACGCCGTCCGGGTTGATCGTCAGCAGCCACTGCAGCAATTGCAAGGGCTTATTGTCTTTTTGCCGGCGGCGGGCCGGTTCAGAGGCTTCGCCGTCTATCCTGAATTGGCCGAGGGTGCGGATTTTTACCGGCCAAGGCCATTCTTCGCAGGCGTTTCCATCAGGCTGCAATTGGCGTTGTCTTATCCACCAGCGCACATAATCCGCTTCGATGCCGTGTTCCAGGGCCAGGGTACACAAGATGACGATCACGTCGGGCTGCCAGAACGGGTGTACGTTCAGATAACGTTGTTGTTTGCCCAGCGCCAAGGCCTTGGCCAAAGCAGCCAGTGCGCCGGCTTGGTCGCCGCCGGTCAAGCGGGCATGGGCGTCGGTTAGCAAGGCCATGAATAAAACGAATGGCTTGTTCGCCGCAACGGCGTAGTTTTGCAATTGTTGCAAATGCCGCCCGGCTTCGCTCAGGTCGCCCGCCGCCACCAACACTTGCGCCAAACCGTGCTGCACCAGGGCCGCCACCGACGGCAAATGGATTTCGCGGCAAATCGCCAGGGCCAGCTCCGCTTCCTGGCGCGCTTGACCAAACCGCTGTTCCGCCAGCGACAGACCGGAGCGCAGATGCAATAGAAACGACTGATCGACCCGCCGGTTTTCCGGCAAACAAGCTTCCATGCGCGCCAATGCCGCGCGAAAGCGCGGCCAATCGCGGGCCGACAGCGCGGTATAGGCCTCTTGGCCGTAGATATTGGGTAAATAAAATCCCAAGCCGTAACTGATGGCCCATTGCGCGGCCGTCTCCGTCGCTTGATACGCCGCGTCGTGCTCGGCGCCGAGAAAAGCCACCACCGCTTTCCAGTTCAACAAATTGATCCGGTACAAGGGCTCATCGTTACTGACTTGTTGATCCAGAAAAGTAAACAAGGCTCGGGTGCTTTCGGTTTCGCCGCGCCAGACATGGTATTGCAACAGAAAGGAAGCCAAAAACACCTGGCGCCCCGGCGGGCAATGCGGCAAGCGGGCCAGCGTTCGCCGCGCCCAGCGTTCGGTTAGTTCCGGGTAATCGGGAAGGTGAACCAGGATATTGCCGCAACCCAATATCCAGCTATCCAATTCCGCATCGTCGGCAGCTTCCAGCACCGGGTCCAGCTCGGCCAATTCGTCCAGCCAGCGCGCCGCATCGCGAAAATCGTCCATCACGAAAAACATCGCGCTCAACACACCGGCCGCACTGAGGGCCCTGCCCAGCGGTTCGCCGTCGAAACCGGCATGCGCCCGCTCGAACAAGCTTTGCGCCAACGGCGGATTCAGCGCCAGATGGGCGGCGGCGCGCCAAAACTCCAGCCACGGATTGGCCGGCAAGCCGTCCGGCAGGCTTTGCAACCAGCCCTGCAATTGCAGACTTCTGCCGGCGGCCAATGCGGTTTTGGCGTGCAGCAGAATCAGGCGCTGCAATTCGGGCCAGGCGCCGGCCCGCCGATACAACTCAAACGCTTGGGCAATCTCGCCGTGGCGTTCCAAGACCGCCGCGCCATGGGCCAAAAACGCCGCGTAACCCGTATCTCCGAGTTCGGCTTGACGGTGGACGAGCAGAAATTCCCGGAGCAGGGGGTGAAGCTGATAACTGGGAGCGGCGGCGTCGATGCGGTTGAGCAAATAATGCTGGGCGGCCAGTCGAGCCAAGGTGGCCGACACCGAAACATCGGCGGCCAATTCGGTTGCCAGGGCCTCGCTGACGGTTTCGGCGACGGCCAGCGTCGACAACTGTCGCAACACCACAGGGTCCAAACCCTCCAGCACCCGTTGCGCCAGATCCGCTTTTGGCTCGGTGGGCGCCGGCTGCGCGGTCGGCGGCTGCCGCAGTTCCACCGCCAAAGCCGCCGGCCAGCCGCGACTGTGGACCAGCAGCGCATCCAGCCCGGCATCGCCGCCGTCGAATCCGGTCAGCTCGGCCAGACGCGCGGCCTCTTCGCGGTCGAACGCCAGTTGCGTCGGCGCGATCATACCCAGCGGCTGCAAGGCGGCGGCCAACTCGGGCGGCGGTTCGTGGCGACTCAAGCAGAGTATCCGGTGCGGAGCGGCGACGATGCGGCCCAACACCGCCAAACTCCGTATCAGCAAAGGCGACGCGGCTACCCGCTGGCAATCGTCGAATATCAATAATATCGGCGCGGCGTCCCGCGGCAACAGCGAATGCAACAACTCGCCGACGTAGGCCTCGAGACCGGCTAGATATTCCGGCCCGAAGGCCGGTACCGCCGAGACTAGGCCCAGGCCGTTTGCCGCGGTGCGGAAATGGCCCCAAAAAACGGCGGGGTCCAGGTCGGCGTCGTCGAAACGGTACCAAAGCACGGGCCGGTTACTTGCGGCGGCAAAATCGGCCGCCAACGTGGTCTTACCGTAACCGGCCGGTGCAAACAGCCATACCGCCGAACCATAATCGGCATAAGCCCGCTCCAAATGTTCGAACAGGCGTCGGCGGCGAACCGCCGCAGGTAGGGTCGGTGCTACCAACTTAGCCGGAAGTTGGGTGCACGCCGGTTTGCCGTTCATCGATAACCCCCTCGAGCAATTTTCCCGCAACGGATGGTGTGCTAGTTCAGCATACGTCGGCGTTTGGCGGCAACAGTAAGTTTTGGCTGTGGGGGCATTTGCCGTTATCCCCATTGAGAATCTCAGGTATCTGAATGGAAACTCGCAGCTCAGGATGAACAAAACGCCGAGAGAAGCAGGGCCGCGACTCTGGCGGGGGTTATTGGGGAACCGATTGCTGTGTTCGGGTTTGGCGAGGGCGCGACGCGTTGCGGCGGGACATCGCGATGCTGGTAAAAATTAACAGCACTCCGAAAATCAGGTTGCCGAAATCGGTCAATAGCGGCACCGGCGTCGGCGTTATCGGCGGCACAAACTCGACGGTCAAGCTGGGCCGGTCGGCGATTGACGGGGATTCACGGCTGATAATGCGTTTGGCGCTTTGTGATTGCTCGGGACCTTCCGGGCCGATCAATATCCAGCCGAAGTTGGCGGTGGGGTTATTAATCCAAGCTGTAACGTCGTTTATGAGTGCCGGGGTAGAGGTAAAGGTATAGGTTGCCGCCCCACCCGCATGCAAGGACGCGCTGGGGTTTGGGGCAAAGTCGCCTCCCAACGTCAGCCATGGCACTCGGCCCGCTCCGCTGCTGGCCGCGCCATAAAAGCGATATGCCCACGTCGCATCACCCGGCGTCGCCTGGGTTCCGCCGCCGCCGGCTCCGGCGTCGGAAAGGCCTTCGCCCCAGCTGGCATTCAGCTTGTGCAAACGTAACACATCGGCCGGATTTGAGCCGATGCCGGCGCGATTGACGACAAATCTTAGGTTTACCGATAAAACCTGTGAACCCGGCGGGATGGATGAGAGATCGAATTGCCACAAGGCACGCCTGGGCGAGCCGCTGGCGATTGGACCGACGAACACGAAACTGCTCGCACCGCCGGCATAATTCTGATTGTCTTCGAATAAGGTATTGTCTTTTACAACCTGAAAAGCTTGCGTCTCGGCTAAGGCCGAGACGCAGAGCCCCAGCAATGCGATGCCAATTATTGCCTTGGGCAACAATTGCGGGGTGTACACGCTGGTTTTCCTGGTCAGGCTACGGCTTAATCAAGCCCGGCGGCGTTTCGCAAAGCCGAAAACGCCCAGGACTCCGCTCAACATCAGCGCGAAAGCAGGCGGTACCGGTACCGGCTGGACGCTCAGGTTATCCAACACAAAACCTTCGCCGGAGATGCGGAAACCGATAATGTCGGCATTGGCGCGGCTGAAACCGACGAATGGGCCGGCGTTGGTGGCAAACGGATCATCCAGGTCGACGGTGAAAGTGTAGCTTTCCAACACGCTGTTACCGACGCCCAGGGCTTCGATAAAGATGTCGGCCGGCGCGCCGGCATTGTAAACGCTAAACTGGGCGCCCACGCCTGACACCGGCGCTGAACCCAAGGTAAAGGTCATGCTGCCGACGAAGCCTTCGTCGGTTGAAGGCAAGAACGACAAGTCGCCGATTCCGGCAAATTTGTTGCCGGCGCCCCAGGTGCCGTTGTCGACCAAATCGACCGCGGCAGCGCCCAGCGTGGCGTATACGTCGGATTGGAAAACGCCGCCGCCGGCAATGCCGATAGGGCCTTTTTCAACCAATCCATCGAAGCTCTCAAAATCTTCAATCACGGTAAAACTGGCATTCCAGTCCACCACAGTAGCCTGAGCGTTGACAGACGCGAAACTCGCGCCAGCCAGCAGCGCGCACATTAAAATTTTTGCAGTTTTCATTTTAAATCCTCAATTTAGTAAATATGCGCCGATAAGACTTGCCTACCGGCGCATTCGCTCTATTCCGCTTAAACCGCTACGCGATCACCTCAGGAGCACCAATAACACCGCCATCGTTCCGGGTAATCACCAGCACCGAAGAGCGTGGACGAATATTCGCGCCCGCTGGTTGCGGCACACCTGCTACCACAGCTAAATTTTCGCCGGCGCTGTTCTTGTCGAACTGGCTTTGCGGCCAGTTGCTGAACTGGGTCGGATTGGCGGCGGTGGCATCCTCGCCCGGATGCTGGATACCGACGAACATGGTCTTGCCGTCCGGCGTATTCATTACGCCGGTAACCTCGCAATTAGGCGGGCTGGTCAGGAAGCGGCGGATTTCCTTGGTGTTGGGGTCCGCGCAGCACATGACGTTGGCGCCGATGTTGACCCAGTCACCCGCGGCGTCGCCTGCTTGGTCGGTCTGAATCCACAAGCGGCCGAACTGGTCGAACCACAAGCCGTCCGGCGCACCCAAATCCGCACTGCCGTTCGGGCTGTCTTCGATGTTGCCTTGGTAGAACGGGCCAGTGCCCGAGCCGGGTACGAAGTTGGTGCCGACATAGTTGGCAGCCAGGGTTTTGGTGGTTAAGGTATCGCCGCACAGGGTAAAGATATCCCACTCGAATCCGGTTGCCGTCACAGCATTACCGTCTTCGCGCCAGCGAATGATATGGCCGTAGTCGTTGTCCGGACGCGGATTGGCCACATCGACCGGCGGACGGGCGCTCCCAGCCGCGGTCGTGCCGTTCGGGCTATTCGAGGAAAGCGTGCCGCCACCGCCGCGACGGTTGTTGTTGGTCAGCGTGCAGTACAACTCCAACGGATGTTCATCGTCGTAGCCCAAGCCGTTCGGGTTATAGCCGGATGCGCCAAAGTGGCCGTAGCCGTTGTTATAGGTGCGCAACGCGGTCCACTCCGGCCGATCCATCATCGTCGCGCCGACGGCATCCGCCGCTTGGCGGGTTTTGATCAGAATCAGGGCCTGGACTTCCGCGTCGTTCGGATTGGAGGTGCCGTTGACGCCGGTGCCGTTGAAGTGACCCAGTTCGCGCAGTTTGTAGAAACCGCCCGCGCCGTTGGCGATGACCGAAACGGTATCCGGCGCCAGGGCCAGCCATTGGCCGCGGTAAACTTCATTTTTGCCGACCACCGGGTTGGCCGTGAACTTCGCCACGTACAGGGTACCGGTATCCAGCAGGTCGCGGTTGCCGGCATTGTTCCTCGGGTCGAAAGCACCGGCGCAAACAAACTTGTAGATGTACTCGTTGCGCTCGTCGTCGCCCATGTAAAACGCGACGCGATTAAGGTTCAACTCGCCGCTGTCGACGCTGATCGCCACTTGCGCGCTTTCGTGTTTGAAGCGGCCCATCGCGGTACGTTTGACCGGCATCGCATTGGGGTTGAACGGATCGATTTCCACGACCCAGCCGTACAAATGCGGCTCCAACGGATTGGTGCGGGCGTTGAAGCGCGGGTCGGCTTCATGCCAGCGGTAGCCGAAACCGCCAGCCACCACGCCATAGCGAACCTGTCCGTTCAAAACGGCTGGATCGCTGGGCGCCGCGTCGGCGGCATTCCAGCCGAAGTTGCCATTCCAGTTTTCTTCGCAGGTCAGGTAAGTACCCCAGGGCGTGAAGCCGTTGGCGCAGTTGTTGTGGGTGCCGAACGCGGAAAAACCGTCGTTGACGCCGATTTCGGTGGAACCGGTCGGTTGAATATCGAATTTTTTCGATTTCATCAGCGCATGGCCTGCAGCGGGGCCGGAAACCTTGCAAGGCGTATTCGCGGTAATGCGGCGGCCGTAGCTGGAATTGCGCACTACGCCCCACTTGCCGGCGGTTTTACGCACTTCCATGATGGAAACACCGTGACCCGCTTGCGATTTGCGCACCTTGGCGATGGTGACCCCCGCGCCGCCAGTCAAGCCTTCGGCGCCGTGCAGGATTTCCTCGTGGGTATATTCGTTGTTGACGGCCAAAACGCCGCGTACGCTGGACGGGCCGGTGCGGGTCGGGAATGGAAAATAATGCATGCCGTCGCAGTGCATACCCATTTGTTTGGCCTGGTCGGCCGCGGTTTGGCTGGCATCCGGCTTCCAGTCCGGCGCACCCGGCATGATGGGTTGGCCCCAGGCTGCCAGAACTTCGACCTTATAGCCGGCCGGCACTTCTACCGAGTTGGCGACCGGCGCCAATTTGGCCGGGATGCTATCGAAACCCATGCCGCCGAAGCCATTGGCCGAAGACGGTAATGGTGCCGCTTCCGCAGTGTCGCCCAACAAGAATTTGCTGCCGACGCTGCCGCTGAGTGCCACCATGACCCCCGCGCTAACTCCGGTTTTCATGAACTGGCGCCGGCTCTCGTTGATTTGGCCGATAACGTCGTTGATCGACTCGTTGCCGGACGGATTGATCGTCACGTCGTTGGCGGGGTGTAATTTACCTTTCATTCAAATCTCCCGTAAGTTATTGGTAAGCAATCCGTTTAATGGTTGTTCAGCTCAACTAAGCCCACAAATAACGACGACAAAGGCTTGGGCTGGCCGCCAAGCAATGTCGCAGTCGATTTGTAACCCGCCGGGAGCCTTCGAAGGACTAACCCGCAATGGTTAAAGGAGCTTATTGAGCGTCGTGTTCTTCCCTGGTCAATCCCGAGGTTTTGGCTTGGATACCGATGCCAATCCAAACCGCCGGGGACGCTACCAAACTAACCAACGTGCATGACATTTTGATGACTTTGCGATGCAAATCACAGATAGGCAGGCGGCCGACGTTGGCGCCGGTCTTGATGACTTGGTGCCGGGCGCGAGAAAAAACGCGCGTGGCAATGTCGTTAAGCCAAACAACAGACCGGCTTGTTCAAAACTTGGCGGAACAGCTCATGCCTGCGAGCGAGGGCGGTTGATTGGTTAACCGCACAGCCTCGCGGGGAACGGCCAATCGTGAGGGACAAAGCCGGTCGTTGTCGTCGGCTCGAGGGCGAGCGAACGGATGGCCGGGGATGACGGGTTGCCAGCCGGCAGCAGACTTAGCGAGGGACAGTCGCGCTTGGCGGCTGAGACTCGGCGGCGCGAGATTTGCCGGTCGAGAAATAGGCCAACACCACGCCCACTTCGAATAACAGCCAGATCGGCACGGCCATCAGGGTTTGCGAAATGATGTCCGGCGGGGTCAATATTGCGCCGATAACGAACGCCGCCACGATCACATAGCCGCGTTGGTCTTTTAAATCGCGGTATTCGACGATGCCGCTCTTGACCAACAGCAGGGTTAATATCGGGACTTCGAACACCGCGCCGAACGCGACCAGCATCGACATGACAAAATTCAGGTAGTGGCCGATGTCGGTCATCATCGCTACGCCGCGCGGCGCGGCGGTGGCCATAAAGCCGAATATCACCGGGAACACCGCAAAATAGGCAAATGCCAGGCCAACGTAAAACAGCAACGTGCTGGCCAGCAAGAGCGGAAAGAACAGGCTTTTTTCGTGGCGGTGCAGGCCGGGGGCGATGAAAGCCCAAGCCTGATAAAGCAGGAACGGAACCGAAGCCAGTAACGCTGCCAGGAAAGCCAGTTTGAACGGAATCAGAAACGGCGCTGCCACCTCGATGGCGATCATTTGCGAGCCCGCCGGCAGGTAACGCAGCAACGGATCGGCCAGATAAGCATAAATTTCGTTGGCATAGCAGGCCAGTCCGGCGAATAACGCCAGCACCAACAACACCGATTTGACCAAGCGATTGCGTAACTCGAGCAGGTGGTTCAGCCAACTCGTTTCGGCGGCATTTTCCGCGACCGAAATTCGCTTAGCCACCGGCTTCTCCGGTTGGCTCTGGCGAGCGACGTTCCGGCGTTTCAACCGGTGCCGGCCGCGCCAGCGCATCCTCCAGCGCCGACAGCGAAGCGATGGCCGGCACTTGGATCGACTCCTGCAACGCGCGCAATTCCTTCAGTTCCGCCAAATCCATTTCGCGCTTGATATCGGCTTTGGCGCTGTTGACCAGCGAGCGGGCCTTGCGCAGCCAAAGCGCGGCTTCGCGCGCAACTTTGGGCAGGCGTTCCGGACCCAACACCAGCAAAGCCACCAGGCCTATCATCAACATCTCCGAAAAGCCGACCTCGAACATGGCCGCTTCAGGAATGGCTTTCCGCGTTATCGACCGCAGCGGGTTTGCTCGGCACGGCTTGACTGTTGGCCGTCGCCGAATCTTGATCCTGGCCGCCTTCGCTCATGGATTGGCGGAAACTGCGAATCGCGCCGCCCAGGTCTCCGCCAATATTACGTAATTTTTTGGTGCCGAAAATCATGGCGACAATCGCCAGGATCAATAACAATTCCGATACTCCCAAGCCCATGGTGTTTACCCCTTAGTTAATCAATTTTCAAAGCCGGCTGGCGATGCGTTTGGCGTCGGCGGGCAGACGCGGTAGTGCCTCTTGGCCAAGCATGCCGTACCTTTGCGGTTGTTTTCCAACGTTCGGCAAGCTGCGGAACGCCATCGGGCCAAATCATATAGCGCTATTGTTACAGCTAAGTGAACGGGACGACCAAGCCAATGCCGGCCGCGTAAGAGCGGTGCTGAAAGCCGTGGATGCCGGAAATTTAAAACTGGCGCCGTTCTCGATGGGGGCTGTCAATCCGTCCGGACCGTGATGGCATGTCGCTATCGCAGAGCGAAACCTTCTGACTAGCGAGCAAAGAACAATTACCATAACGGTATTGCTGTCCGGGAGCGGTGCGAAGCATTCGGACAGGCCGCAATCATTACAACGACTACAACCGGAGGCGGTGATATGAAAATGTTTTGGTTTGTTTTCACGATTGGCTTGATCGGCCTTTATTTCATCAACGTGGCGACGCTGAAAATGGCCTTGCTGAATTGGGACTGGATCAAACACGCCGGGATGCGGTTCTTGTTGGGTTTTTTCGTGCTCGGCGTCAATGCGTTCTACGCCCGCAACATGCGCTTTAGCCAAGCGATGAAGGTGATCGTCGCGATCGTGTTTCTGGACTATTTGTACGACTATTATCTCGATAGTTACCGCGTCAACTTCGAGATCATTCTGCACGGGATTTATATGATCGCTTGGGGCGCGATGCTGGGATATCTGGCTTTCAGGAATTCGAATAACGGGGAAACTGAATAAACCGCTACCGCATGCGCCTTGGTTCGCGAAAAGGATCGTGAGCGCCCGCAGGGTCCCTTCCCAATGTCTTACCCCGTGTCGTCTGGCTTTAGCGGATGCTATGGCGTATTTGCCAGTCCGGACCGTGGCTGTCAAACTGCGCCGCCGCTAATCCGAAGTCAACGGCCGGGGCGGCGTGGCATTGAATTGGCGGCGGGCTCCGTTTTCAGCAGGGAAACAGATTTTGCAGGTGGCGTTTGTAAAACCGGTTTTTCGAACGCGCTTTCAGAAAGTCGCTGAACAGTTGTTCCGGAACGTGGCAGAATTCCTGGGCTGGACGGTCTTTGAAGGCAACCCGCATTTTGTGGGTATCTTTGTCGTAACCGACCACCTCTATAGTGTTGGATTTGACGGCTTGCATTTGCATAATGGCCTCCGCTGGATTCAGGGTTTCGATGTGGCGGTCAGGCATGCGGAAAAGCGAATAGTTCCGGGCATATTCCGATTTTGCCGCCAGGTATTTCAATTATTTGCGCCAGCGGCGATCCGGCCGCTGCCGCCCTTTGTTTCAATCGACTTTTTGGAGCTTACACGATGCAAACTTTACTGATCACCGGCGCCAGCCGCGGCTTGGGTCTGGAATTTTGCCGGCAATATGCGGCAGCCGGCTGCGAGGTGATTGCGGCTTGCCGCCGGCCGGAACAGGCGGCGCAACTGCGGGCCTTGGCCGGCCAATATTCGAATATCGAAATATCAGCGCTCGACGTTGCCGACCTGGCTCAAATCGAAGCCTTGGCCGCCAGTCTGGCCGGGCGCAAAATCGACGTGTTGATCAATAACGCGGGGGTCTACGGCGACCAATCCGGACGCGGTTTCGGCAAGCTGGATTACCAAACCTGGGCGTCGACCTTGGCGATCAACGTGATGGCGCCGGTGAAGCTGGCCGAGTGTTTTCTGCCGCATTTGCAGCGTAGCGAGAAACCGTTGATCGCCTCGTTGAGCAGTCTGATGGGCAGCATGGCCGATAACACCAGCGGCGGCAGCATTTTGTACCGTTCCAGCAAGGCCGGTTTGAATGCGGCGATGAAAAGTCTGGCGATCGATTTGCGTTCCAGCGGTGTCGGCGTGCTGATTTTACATCCGGGTTGGGTCAGGACCGATATGGGCGGGCCGAACGGCTTGATCGATGTCGAGGAAAGCGTCAGCGGCATGCGCCGGCTGATTGCCGGATTCGAATTGGCCGATAGCGGTCGCTTCGTCAAATACGACGGTTCTGCGCTGCCTTGGTAGGCTCGCTGGTTATCCGATCCCCGCATCAAATCGTCGCTGGTGTTGGGTTTGGGCCGCGCGTGTCCCTGGCTCAAGCAATAACTGCAAACGATATCCGAGGTCGGGGTTGATTGCCGGCACGGCCACCGGAAAATTCGCTACCGACGCATCGGATGTTGCAAAAACGGCTATGCTTCAAGTTTGATGGGCTTCCCATTTTTTGCGGCCGAAACTGAGGTTGTGTCGACCAGCGGCGGCCGAATTTGGAATAGCCGGAATGGGTTTGTTGACAGAGCGACTGCATTAATCTCAGATGATTCACAAAGCCTATTTGGCCGTTGTTTTTGCCGGTTTCAGCGTGTTGGTCCCAGTCTGCGCCGACGCAACGGATGCCGAACGGCAGCCCGTGACCGAGATGGATACGGCGGATCTGTTGAACATGCAGGTCATTTCCACCCGCAAGAAATCGCAGGTGACCTCGGTTTCGAAAAAGGCCGGTTATGTCTCGAACGCACCGTCGGCGGTGTATGTGATCAGTAACGAGGACATCAAACGCGCCGGTGTTACCAGTGTGCCGGAAGCGCTGCGCCTGGCGCCCGGCGTCGACGTGGCACGGGTCAATTCCAGCAAGTGGGCCGTCAGCATCCGCGGCTTTAACGGCATCTTTGCCAACAAACTGCTGGTCATGATCGACGGTCGTAGCGTCTACAACCCCGGCTTTTCCGGTGTGTATTGGGATGCTCAGGACGTGATGCTGGAAGATGTCGAACGCATCGAAGTGATCCGCGGGCCGGCGGCGACGCTGTGGGGCGCGAATGCGGTCAACGGCGTGATCAATATCATTTCCAAGCGGGCCGAGGATACCGGCGGCGGTTTAGTTACCGGTGGCGGCGGTACGCTGGAGACCGGTTTCGGCGCCTTGCGTTACGGCAAGCAATTGGGCGACGACAGCTTCGGCCGGGTTTACTTCAAGGGCTTCCAGCGCGACGGCCTGGAGCAGGTTGAGGGCTTTGCGCCCAGTGCCGACCGCTGGGATAAGCAGCAAGGCGGATTTAGAATCGATTCCCACCTGTCCGACCGCGACGAATGGACCTTGCAAGGCGACCTTTACCGCAGCGGCTTGAGCCAAAACGCGCTATTGCCGGTGCTGAGTTCGCCGTTTCAGCAGGGACTGATCGAGAATTTTTCGACCTCGGGGGCAAATATTCTGTCGCGTTTGCGGCACACCTTTTCCACTACCGCCGAATACAGCCTGCAGTTCTATTACGACCATTCCGAACGTGGCAACCACACGTTTGCCAAACAGTCGCTGGACACACTGGATCTGGATTTTCAAAACAGTTTCGCGATAGGCGAACGGCAGCGTGCGATCTGGGGTGTCGGTTACCGGGCAAATCTGGACGAATTTTCGGATAGTCTGCTGATTCAGCCTACGCGTTTGAAACGCGACACCCATTTGTTCACCGCATTCGTGCAGGACGAGATCATGCTGGTGGACGATAAGCTGTGGTTTACGCTGGGTTCCAAGTTCGAACACAATCCGTATTCCGGATTCGAAGGCCAGCCGACGGCGCGGTTGATGTGGGCGCCGACTTTGGAACAACGGGTCTGGGCGGCATTTTCCCGCGCGGTGCGGACGCCGTCCCGCGCCGATCATGATATTCGTTTTCTCAACGGCGTGCTTCCCACGGAGGTTCCGGGATTGGGTACGTTGCCGACAGAAGTGGTGCTGAACGGCAACCGGAGTTTTCGGGCCGAAGACGTGCTGTCCTACGAATTGGGCTACCGCTTCGCTTGGGCCAGCCAGGCTTCGCTGGACCTGACCGCGTTTTACAACGACTACGATAACCTGACCGCTTACCAGGCGGGAACGCCGTCATTGTTGGCTACGCCGGTATTGCACCTCGTGCAACCGGTTAGCGTCAGCAATCTGGGCCAGGCCGATACCTACGGTTTCGAAGCGGCAGCCGTCTGGCAAATGGCGGACTGGTGGCGCTGGGATGCCAATTACAGCCTGCTGAAAACCGAGTTCGGCAGTTTCGTCGGCTTGGCGCAACAGACTAGTCCGCAGCATAACCTGTCGCTGCGCGCCGCCATCAACCCGACCGATCGGATTTCGCTGGATTTCTGGTTGCGTTACACCGGGCCGCGTAGCGTGGTCGGCAACGGAGCCGGCAATCAGTTGCGGCAACTCAATGGCCGCGCCAGCTTCGATACCCGCCTGGCCTGGAAAGTCCTGCCCAGTCTGGAGCTGTCCGTGGTCGGCCAAAACTTGCTGGATGACGGGCGGCTGGAATACATCGACGAGTCCGGCATCATCCAACCGGGCGGGGTTTCCCGCGGTGTCTACGGTAAGCTGGCGCTCGAATTTTAGCCGGTTGCGTCGCACTCAAGGCAGGAGGCGCCGTCGGTGCGGTTCTATGCCGGCTGTTGCTGGCTTGCGATCAAAAAATCGATAAACGCACGGGTTTTGCCGGGCATCAGCTTTCGGCCGGGAAACACCAGCCAGGCCGTGGTTTGCGGCAAGCACCACCCCGGTAGCACCCGCTGTAATTCCCCACTTTTTAAATAGGCTGCCGCGTAGGAAACCGGAGCGGCAACGATACCGCGGCCGCGGCAGGCCAGCTTGACCAGCAATTCCGGCGAATTCGCCAAAATCCGGGCCGGCGGCAAGCCCTGCCAGCTTAGATTGCCGCAGTCGAGCTGCCACAGCGGTTGCTCGCGGTAGCGGCCGGGTAAGGTCAAGGCATGGTAGCGGTTCAAGTCTTCCGGCTGTTGCGGTTGCCCGTGCCGTTCCAAATACTCCGGCGACGCATACAAGCCCCAATCTTGTTGGCTCAAACGTTTGGCAGTCAAGCTGGCGTCGTCCGGCAGTTCACCCATCCGAATCGCCAGATCGAAATTTTCGCCGACCAGATCGACACGGCGGGCGGATAAATCGATTTCCAAGGCAATTGCCGGGTAGCGCTCGTTAAAGTCGGCCAACACCGGCACCAGGAATAAAGTGGCAAAGTCGTTCGGCAGCGAAATGCGTAAGCGGCCGCTCGGTTCGGTTTGCCGGTGTTCCGCCCAGGCCAGCGCGGCGTCGATTTCCTCGCCGATCTGGCGGCCGTGCTGCAGCAGGCGCAAACCGAACTCGGTCAGATGTAACTGGCGGGTGGTACGCTGCAACAGCCGCTCACCCAGTTGTTTTTCCAGATGGCTGATACGCCGCGACAGGGTCGATTTCGGCAAGCCCAGCAATTCGCCGGCCTTGGAAAAACTGCCGGCATCGGCAATTTTGGCGAACAGCCACAGATCGTTGGCTTCGATGTTCATTAATTGTTCCTCCTGTGGAACAATGTTATCCATTTTTCGGTCTTCTGCCCATTATCGCCGCAGCGTATAGTCATCCCGACTTCAACATTTTGGGAGACCGACATGAACATCCTGCAAATCAATTCCAGCATTCAAGCCGAAAATGCCTATTCCAGCCGGTTGGCCGACAGTTTGTCCGCCAAATTGCGCCGGCAATTTCCGCAGGCGCAATTGGTGGTACGCGATTTGGCAAAAACGCCGCATCCCTGGCTGGACAAGGCCGCGTTGATTGCTTTCAACACCCCGGCCGAGCAGCGTACCTTCGAGCAGGCGCAGCGGGTGGCCTTGGACGATACCTTGATCGAAGAGATTCAAAGAGCGGATCGGATCGTGATTGCCGCACCGATGTACAACTTCGGCATACCGGTGCAATTGAAAGCCTGGATCGATGCGATAGCCAAGGCCAGAGTCACGTTTCGCTACACCGAACAAGGCGTGGAGGGTTTGTTAAAGGGTAAAAAGGTGTACGTGATCCAAACCGCCGGCGGTATCCATCGCGGTACTGCAGCCGACAGCCAAAGTGCATACTTACGTACGGTATTGGGATTTTTGGGCATGACTGACATCGAGTTCGTTTACGCCGAAGGCTTGGCGCTGGGCGAGGATGCGGAACAAAGTGCGCTCAAGTCGGCTGAAGATCGAATCGTGGCTTTGGCCGCTTAAATTTCCAGCGAGAGGGGATTAGTCATGACTACACAAATCGAACAAAGCCAGACCGTGTTGCAGTCGCGGCATATCGAACGGCTGGTGGAGGGCAGGGCGACCTCCGACGGCGCCGGCGTCAAATTGACCCGGTTGTTGGGTCAGGACCTGCAACGACGCTTGGACCCGTTTTTGATGCTGGACGCGTTTGCCAGCGAGTCGGCCGACGATTACATTGCCGGTTTCCCGGACCATCCGCACCGCGGCTTTGAGACCTTGACCTACTTGGTGGCCGGGCGGATGCGCCATAGAGATAACGCCGGCCACGAAGGCTTGCTGGAAACCGGCGGCATGCAATGGATGACGGCCGGCCGCGGCATCGTCCACTCGGAAATGCCGGAACAGAAAGATGGATTATTGGCCGGGTTTCAATTGTGGATCAATCTGCCGGCCGCCGCCAAGATGATTCCGGCCGGCTACCGGGACGTGCAGAGCCCGGAGATTCCGCAATTCGCCGTGGCTGGCGTGCAGGTGCGGGTGCTGGCCGGCGGCAGCCACGGCGTCATCGGCGCAATTCAACGGCCGACCACCGAACCTTTGGTGCTGGATCTGGCCCTGTCGGCCGGAACCCGATTCGAGCAGCCGTTGCCGGCCGGACATAACGCGTTTTTCTACGTTTATGCCGGCGAAATCGAGGTGGCCGGACGAAATGCCGGTATGCGGCGGATGGCGGTGTTAAGCAATTCCGATAAGGCCGACGGCGTGGTACTCCGCGCGCTGCAGGACAGCCGAGTGTTGCTGGTCGCCGGTGCGCCGCTGGGCGAGCCCATCGTTCAGCACGGGCCGTTTGTGATGAACAGCCGGGAGCAGATCGAACAAGCGGTATCCGACTATCAAAACGGCCGGTTTGCCTAGCGCGATACCGATCGGGGGATGGAATCGAGTCTGCCTGCATTTCCGTGGGCAGGCGGTTGGTCAACGCCCGTCCGGGGTGAGAACCGAGAAACGGGCGGCGCCACGCATTTCCGGTCGTGCCGGTTGAGCGGAATCGGTCCAACGCCGGTGGCCGGAAACCGTTCCGGGTTTCGGCTTCCCCTGCTTTTCGCCAGAAGGAGGTTATTAATACTTCGTGGTACCGCATCAATCGGTGTACAGTACCCGCCATGACTGGCCTTTTGACTTAATCGTCGTGCGGCATCGAGGAACGATGCCGGGAGGGGGGAACTATGGCAAAACGCAGAAACGATCCATCCATTTGGCATTCGTGTTCGATTGGCTAAGCTTATGCAGCTCTAATGCTTTGTGCTTAACTTGAATCGAATCCCCATCGCCATGCCTTGTTTGACCGGAAATTGCCGAGTTGCGTTACTCGTTTGCCTGTCGCTGAGCGCCCCTGCGCTCAGTGCCGAGGGCGCCGCCGCAGCGGAAACCGAAGACGAACAGGCGGTATTGTTCGGCGAGTTACCCTCGGTATTCAGTGCTTCGCGCCACGAGCAGCCGATCACCAAAGCTCCCGCCGCAGTCGATGTCATCACTTCCGAGCAGATCAAACATTACGGCTGGCGTACCGTTGCCGCCATGTTGAGCAGTCTGCCCGGCTTTTTAAGCACCTACGATCGCGCTTACCAACGCGTCGGGGTGCGCGGCTTTGCGCCGCCGGGCGATTACAACACCCGCATTCTGGTGTTGATCGACGGCCACAGGGTCAACGAGAGCTTGCAGGACTATGCCGGCTTGGGCCGGGATTTTTTGGTAGACGTCGAAAACATCGAGCGGGTTGAAGTGGTGCGCGGACCGGCGTCGTCTCTGTACGGCAGCAGCGCGGTATTTGCGGTGGTCAACGTCATCACCCAGCGCGGCCGCGATCTGCAAGGCGTGCGGCTGGGCGGCGAAGTCGCCAGCTACGACAGCGAACAAGGCCAGGTCAGCTATGGGCAGAAGTTCGCCAACGGTATGGAAGGCCTGCTGTCGGCCAGTTATTACCATAGCGACGGCCACCATTCTTTGAACTACGGTAATTTGGGCTCTGCCAGTTGGTTGGACCAAGAGCAAGTCGAACGCTTGTTCGGCAAGTTGGCTTGGGGCGACTTTACCTTGAGCGGCGGTTACATGCAGCGTAAAAAATACCTGCCGGCCGGAAGCGCCGGCGCCGATTTCGGCGTGCCGGATAGCCATTACGACGACCGCCGGGCCTATGCCGATTTGAATTACCGGCATACCTTCAGCGGCGATTGGGAGGTTACCGGCCGCTTGTTTTGGGACGGCTACGAATTCGAGGACGACTTGAACAGTCGCCCGGCCCCGCAACCAATGCTCACCAACCAGGATTCCTGGCAGGGCAACTGGTTGGGCGGTGAAGTTTTGTTGAGTCACACCTTTTTCGACAAGCACCGCGTGACCTTGGGGAGCGAATACCGCCGCAATTACGTTCAGCGCATGGCCAATTACGACGTGCAGAGCGGTTTTCAATGGGCGGACAACCGTTTGAACAGCAGCATTGCCGGCGTATACCTGCAAGACGAGTGGGAGATCCTAGACAATTTGAGTTTGCACGCCGGTGCCCGTTACGACCATTACGACAACTTCGGCGGTACCGCCAACCCGCGTTTGGGCCTGATTTACCAGCCTTTCGCAGATACCACGCTCAAGCTGCTTTACGGCACTGCATTCCGTGCGCCGAACGCCTTCGAAACCTACTACACCTGTTGTTCCGGCAGTTGGATCGGCAATCCGGATTTGAAGCCGGAGCGGATAGAATCCTACGAAATTGTCCTGGAACAACGCATCAACGAGTATTTCAACCTTCGCTTCAGTCCTTACTACAACAAGCTGAGCAATCTGATCAATCAGGTCGATGCCGGCGGCGTCAGGCAATTCCGTAACCAGGGCAATGCCGAGGCGCACGGCCTGGAAACCCAGTTGCAGGGTCGTTACCGCAGCTTCGAAGGCCGCCTGAGTTATACCTACCAACAGACCCGGATTGCCGGGCTGGAACAGGCGCCCAATTCGCCGACGCACATGGTCAAGCTCAATGTCAGCGCGCCGTTGTGGCAGGATAAATTGTTTGCCAGCTGGGAGTTGCAATACGTCAGCCAGCGGGCCAATCCGGGCTATGTCCAGACCGGCGATTACACCGTTAGCAACTTGGTGCTGTTTTCGCGCAAGTGGCTGCCGGGGGTTGAATTGACCGGCGGCGTTTACAACCTGTTCGACGAAAATTACACCGATCCGCGGATTCCGCCCAATGCCAATCTACCCGATCAGATTCCTCAGGATGGACGCAATCTGCGTCTGAGGTTGGCCCTTGAATTTTAAATCCGCCGTAGCGTTACGGCCCCGGCTCGCTATCGGCGGATGGCAGTGGCTGCTGTTGCTGTGGTTGCGGGCCAAGCCACAATTGAGCCGCAGTTGCGCCCGGATCTGTTTGGGCGTCGCTGCCTTATGTCCCTTCGGTAAAACGCTCGCGACCGACATCCTGATATTGCAAAGCCACGATTCCGCACCGTATCGACAGACTGTGCAGGGTTTCAGCGATGCGTTGGCGCAACACGGGGTGCACGCCCACATCGAAACCCGAACCGTCGGCGACGAACCGGCTCCGGTGGTAGCCGAACGTCTGCGCGCGGAGACGCCGCACTTGCTGTTGGCTCTGGGTACCCCGGCCACGCGCGCTACCTTGGCCTCCGGCCAATCGGTGCCGATTGTGGCCGGCTTGTTACTGGATAGCGAAGAACTTCTCGGCCAACCGCGTTTGACCGGCGTCGGCCTGGAGTTTTCACCGGCGTTGCACTGGCGATGGTTGCGCCGGCTGTTGCCCGACGTTCGCCACATCGCGGTGATTTTCGATCCGCGGCGGGGGGAGCCGACATTTCATGATCTGCAGCAATTGGCCAAGGCCGACGGCGTGGAGTTGGTGCCGGCCCCGGCGGCAGCGCCGGAAGAACTGCCCCAGTTACTGAAACAATTGCCGGCCCAGCTCGACGCGTTGTGGGCGGTTGACGGTGTGGCGGCTTTCAACGCGGTGGCGGTGCGCGAATTGCTGTTGTACTCGTTCCGCAACCGCACGCCGTTGATCGGTTTGTCGGAACAATGGGTCAGGGCCGGGGCGATATACGCCTTGGATTGGGATTACGCCGATCTCGGCGCTCAGGCGGCCGATCTGGCCTGGCGCATCCTCGCCAACGGCGCGGCACCGTCCAGTCTGCCGCCGCAGTCGCCGCGCAAAGTCAGGGTCATATACAACGGTCGTACCCTGGAGCACATGAAATTGAGCTTTCCGGAGCGGTGGCTGGGAGAAATCAGTGAGGTGTCGCCATGAGCCGGAGCTCGATCAAGATGGCGACCCGCTTCAATCTGCTGAACGTTGCGTTGGTGTTGGTGACTGCGCTCAGCGTCGGCTTTATTGCCACCTACACTCAATTGACCCGCCAGTTCGAAGCCCGCCAGCAGCACAGCCTGGCTTTGGCGATGATGCTGGCCGAGACCAGCGAATACGCGGTGTTCACCGGTCAGGGCAAATTGCTGGAACGGCAACTGGAACGGCTGCGCAAGGTGCCGGGCTTGGCCTATGCGGTGATTGTCGACGCTCAGGGCCGCGAATTGGCGCGGATGTCGGTCGACGCCCAATACGATTCCCGGCCGCTGCCGCAGTCGGGTAAAGGTCCGGAGAGTTTCTGGGATTGGTGGCAGGCTTCGCACCGCCACGGTTTGCTGGAGATTGTGCGGCCGATCACCAGCGGCGGCTTTCAGAACGAAGACGCGCTGTTTCTGCAAACGCCCAGCAACAGTGCGGTGATCGGCGAAGTGCGGCTGGTAATGAATCTGGACGATTTCGTCGCGGTGGTGCGCCATGCCGTGCGTTGGGGCTTGCTGGTGGTCGCGGTGATTTTACTGATCGGCTTGGCGGTGTCGTTGACCATGACCGCCCGGATTGCGTCGCCGTTGAAGCGGTTGGCCGATGCCGCCCATCAATTGACAGACGGCCGCATGCAGCCGGTGGAACTGGACAGCGGCGGCCCGGAAGTGCGCGAGTTGGGGCGGGCCTTCAATCTAATGGTGTCGTGGTTGGCCGATTACCGCACCGAAGTGCAAAGTTATCAGAGCATGCTGGAACGCCAGGCTTTTTACGACGAGCTGACCGGGCTGGCCAACCGGAATTTGTTGAAGGACCACTTGCAACTGGCGTTAAGCCAGAGCCATCGTCGGCGCAGCTCCATGGCCCTACTGTTCCTGGATCTGGATCGCTTCAAATACGTCAACGATACACTGGGCCACTCCTTCGGCGACCAATTGTTGCAGGAAGTGTCTGATAGGCTGCGGCATGCGGTCAGAGCCGGCGATACGGTCGGGCGCATGGGCGGCGACGAATTTGTGGTCATTCTCGACGGTTTGAGCCGCGAATTGGCCGATGCCCGCCGCGATGCCGCGCGCCTGGCCGAGCAGATCGGCCACACCTTGCACAAGCCGTTTACGATTCGCGGCCACGACATCAGTACCAGCTTCAGTATCGGCATCGCCTTATGCCCGCACGACGGCGACGACAGCGAAGCCTTGATTCGCTATGCCGACTGCGCCATGTACGACGCCAAAACCCAGGGCCGCAATACCTACCGCTTTTACGAGCCGGCCTTGCAACAACGCGGTGCGCGGCGCTTGAATCTGGAAAGCGGCCTAAAACGCGCCCGCGAGCTGGGCGAACTGATGCTGTATTTTCAACCCAAATACGATAGTGCCCGCGGCCGCCTGATCGGCGCCGAAGCCTTGCTGCGTTGGCAGTACAAACACGAGATGATCTCGCCGACCGAGTTTATTCCGCTGGCGGAAGAAACCGGTCTGATTCTGCCTATCGGCGAATGGGTACTCGAGACCGCTTTGAATACGCTGGCGGAGTGGCGGCGGCTGAACTTGGTCGACGCCGAATTCCATATCGGCGTCAACGTGTCTCCCGCCCAATTCTGGCATTCGCAGTTTGCCCCTCGCACCTTGGCAATCTTGCAGCGTTGCCTGCCCGAAGGCCAGGGCGCGTTGGAATTGGAATTGACCGAAAGCTGCCTGCTCAGGCCCTCCGAGGAAAGCCAGCGGACCTTTAATGCTCTGCGTCAGGCCGGCGTGCGGTTTGCCGTCGACGACTTCGGCACCGGCTATTCCAATCTCGGCTATTTGAAACAGTTCCCGCTCGACGTGTTGAAGATCGACCAATCCTTCGTCCGCGACTGTATCGAAGATATCAGCGATGCCACCATTATCCGCGCCATCATCGCCATGGCCCGCGGTTTGGGGCTGGCCGTCATTGCCGAAGGTGTCGAGACCGCAGAGCATGCCGAGTTTCTGAAAAGCGAGGGCTGCGAGTTGCTGCAAGGCTATTTGTTGGCCAAGCCGATGCCGGCCGACCAATTCGCCGAATTTTGCCGGCAATTGGCTTTTCATCCCTACTTGGGTAATGCCGGGGCAAGCCATTCCGCCGACGCCAAATTGCCGCGTTAGCCGGTTCGATGTTGGCAAAACTGTCGGCCTGCAAATAATTCGAGCGCGCCCCACAATCATATTAGATACTCAACAGCATTGACCCTATTGCCGGAGGCCGCCATGTCCGATTGCCGCTTAGCCAAATCTGCCCGCCGTACCGCGATCGCTTGCGTGTGGTTACTGGTATCCGCTGCGGCCGGCCATGCCGCCGACTGCGGCATGGCGCAAGCCTTCAAACAGCCGGACGGCAATGCCAAAACCGGATTCACCCCGGTCTGGTCGGATCGCGAGGCCAAGGCGCTGTTTTTCATCGAAGGGTTGAACGTCAATACCGACGGCACCCGGCGCTCGTACAGCGTCGACGATTTTTGGGGTGAGGAAACAGCCTTGAACAACCTGTGCAACGCCATGAGCGACGCCTGCGCCGGATTGAGTAAGGACGGACTGCGCAGCCGGCGGTTGCTCACCCAAAAAGCCTTTGCAAACGGATGGCCGGCCGAGCTATTGGCTCAAACCAAAATCGCGCCGGCGATCATTCCGTTCAAGGGCGGGAAACCCTGTCCGCCGGTGGACGGGTTTTTGGTGTCCGCCACCGCCTTGCACAAACCCAATGTGGCCGACGTCTGCGACATCGGCAACTATGCCGATGCCTTGGTCACGCCAGCGCTGGTGCTGCCGAAAAATCCCGCTAAGAACACCTTATCGGAATTTGCCAAACGCCATGCCAAGGTCGGCGATTTGGCCGTGGCGCTGGTGCCGGGCAGTTCCGCACCGGTATTTGCCGTGGTCGGCGATACCGGGCCGGCGAAGGAATTGGGCGAAGGCTCGGTTGCCTTGAACGGCAAATTGCTCGGCAAAAGCGCGGCGCCGGCCAACTACCAGGAGGTGCGCGGCAAGGGCGTATTCAAAGGCAAGGCCTGGACAGTACCGCAAGCGATGGTGCTGATCTTCCCGGCCAGCGGCGACAGCGCCGAGCCCTACCTGACGCCGGAGCGCATCAATGCGGCGGCTCAAAAACTGTTCGAAGATTGGGGCGGCGTGGCACGGCTCAATGCCTGCGCCGCCGATTACGGCAGGTAGCGGCGTTCGACCGCTTGCAGAGCGTCGCGCAGCCGCCGGTTTTCGGCTTGCAAGCGTTCGATTTCCGCTTGCAGGCTGGCCAGGCGCGGTTGAATCTGCGCTTCGGTAAAGCGCGGCGTGATGGGTTTCGCTGTCGTCGCCGTTGTAGACTGTCTGGGTGGCGCGGCTACCGCCCTCGGCGTCGCAGGCTTGCCTGGTGAGTTTGTCCGGGACATTGGCAATGACAGTTTGCTGCAGATAATTGTTGGCGTTGTTGGTGTGCATTCAATTCCTTATAATGAATGCACAACATGCATTATAGCGAGGTGATTTCATGGCAATGCTGACAGTACGTAATCTGCCCGACGACGTGCACCGAGCATTGCGGGTGCGCGCCGCTCAACATGGGCGCAGCACGGAAGCTGAGGTTCGCGAAATATTGACGATGAGCGTCAAGCCTGAAGAACGGGTTCGTATGGGTGAAGCGCTGATGGCACTGGGTCGGCAGGTCGGTTTAACCAACCAGGATGTCGAGGTATTCGAACAGATAGAAGACAAGGTGCCAGCCGACCCTGTGAGGTTTGATTGATCATCCTCGATATAAACGTCATTTCAGAAGCAATGAGGCCCGAGCCACACCCGGTGGTGCTGGCTTGGCTGAATGAACAAGTTGCGGAAACACTGTACCTGCCCGCCATCACACTGGCCGAACTAATGTTTGGCATCGCCGCGCTGCCTACCGGTAAACGCAAAGACATGCTGACAAAAATCTTGGCGGGTTTGCTGCAACTATTCGGGGACCGGGTACTGCCTTTCGATACCGACGCCGCAAGGCAATATGCCGAGCTTGCCATCACAGCCAGGACGGGCGGACGAGGATTTCCAACGCCTGACGGCTATATCGCGGCAATTGCCGCTTCTCGCGGTTTCGTGGTGGCATCACGTGACACCGCGCCCTATAAAGCAGCTGGCGTGTCGGTTATCAACCCATGGGAAACATAGAGCTAACATGCGATACCGGCCGAGGCTTATTAGTGGATCAGGATTTGCCGCCGGCTCTGGAGCTGGCCGGGCGGCGTTTTAGTGACATGAGTCCGAATACGCTCGCTATTCGGACCTGCGCGGGCTAAAGTGACCATGTCACCAGCCTCCAATGGCGGAACCACGTTGTGTTCCGCCTTACGGGTTACGCCTCGCCGCTGGCTCGGCGCAACCTATGTGGGGTGCGGGGTTTATTGCGTTGCATAAGTTGCTAATGCTAGAGCTGACCCCGGTCTTATGCCAACGGCGAACCTCTGCCGGTCAGGGTAAGCCGCCAAATAATTTAACTGACGATTTAAATCGATTTTTCCGGCTTGGCCGCTTGCTGTTTTAATACCGATAAAGCAAATTCATACGCTTCGGGGAAATCGATTAAGGCCGCGGTACTGTTTTTTTGGATTTGCTCATACAAGCCAAACTGGGTTTTATATTTCAAATTACCGATAGCCATCGGGCCTATGCTCAAAAAACGGGTGCCGGATACCTCCGCGACGACACCAAGGTCGTTAAGACCGATGCCGGCCACTCCGCTAGGTGGCACCGCATTGGTATCGGCTGCCAGTATCAGGTTCTTGGCATGCGCCAAGGAGTTCTCCAAAATGCGTACCCCGGCTCTTACTGCACTAACAATGATTTCGGCTTCCCGGACCACGATGTCTTTTTCGTCGTTAGTCTGCGCGGACACCCATTCGACTTCAGCGTTGTAGCGTTCGCAAAAGCGTTGCGCCGATCTTTCGTCGTCGTCGGCAACCAGTTGGCACAGTTTTACCTTTGCACCCTGTTGCGTAGCCAAGATAGCCGTGCAAAGACCGACGGGCCCGGTGCCGAATACGGCCACTTTCTTTCCCGACAAGCCTTGGCCGGTCTTGTCGTTCAGAACCTGTTCGATCAAAGCGACAATACTTGCGGACGTGGTGTAAGCGCCATTCGGATCGGCGAATACGCCAACCTTGAAAGGTCCGACCATGGCATTTTTGGCATTCTGAAACATGTCGGTCGCCATATGCACATCGCGTCCGCCGATGAAAATGCCGGTGTCGTTAAAGCGGTTGGGTGGGCGACAAAAAATGGCGTCTTGAACCATTGCCGATACTTGCTTAGGTTCGACTTTGGTAAACGGCACCACCATATCGAAGCCGGCATCAGCAGCAATGGTGACATCGAACGGGCTGATGTTTTCGCTAGGCGTTAAAAAATACAGAATTCTTTTGGTCATGGTCGATTGGTCCGGGTTAATTTTAAAGGTGGTTTTAATATAGTTGATACCGGACTATTTACTGCGGACGCTTGAAAAACTTGTGCTTCGGAGCGCGTAAGCTCGGTGGGCACGGTTTTGTGCCCACCCTACGGCTGCTGCAGAAGTTGCTCGAATGCTACACCTGACCCCGGTCTTTCCCAGTCCATGTTCTCGGTTTGAGCTGTTACAGGCTCCTGACGAGAGAATAAGTGAAATTTGTGGCAAAGTAATTATCGGCTGTATAAAGGTTTTTGATCTCGCCTTCCAACACGTCTTTGTTGGTTGGAAACGTCACGTTTCCTTGTCCCTGGTAGAAGCCAAAGTTTGGTTCCAGAAACACAATACCAGAGTCGGTGCCGGTAATAACAATCGCTTCGTGATTGTTCTTGGTCGCGTCGGGTGGAGCAGCGTTAGTCGCTTTGTCGAACCATAGGCCGATCCGGTAAAGCGAATTGGTCTTCAATGGTGTGTTCAGCGACGGGTAAAATGACTGCGGAGTGCCGTGCTGCTTGCCTCGCTTTTGAGCAAGACTTTTAGCTTTACTCGCCTTAATAATTGTGGCGGGCGTGACATTTTCTGCGGCTTCGACCGCATCTTTAAGAGAACTTACACCCGGTTTGGCCCAGATTTTCTCTTCGACATATTCGCAGATGTAATAGCAAATCCCTGGCGCCGAATAGCCGAATTCGCCGAGAAATTTAGCTTGGTTGAGTTCTTTCAATAAGGTGATTGGCATTTGCAACGCTCCATAACTTGGTTAATTGATCGCTTAACTGCGGCCCGTGATGGAGGTCAATCCGATGGAATGTTTTATTCACCGCCGGCCGCCGTTGCAGTTATTGGTTGAGCCGTTTTCGCTGAGCTCGGGAACATTCCCGGCAATTGCGATGCCAACTTATTGGGGGGTGGTAACTCTATGAATTAAAACAGTTAAATTTATCTTTGAAGGGGGAGGGACTTATACCAATATCAAATTGAGACGGCATATCGTAGATCTACGATATGTCGCAACTTGGTGCGCGGACAGCGGGGGCAGCTCTTGCAATCATATTTCTGTAATCAAAACATCACTATATCGGTTTCATCTTCCGCATTTTTTCCGCTTCCGGACAACTTGAAATAACTGACGTCTTGTTGAAAGGCTGAGGATACAACGCTCAAATCGTCGCTGGCCTGGGCCAATACATCTGCGGCCTGGGCGTTCGCTTCGGCCATCGACGTTATTTTGTTGGTCCGGCTCGAAATATCGTGAGCATTGGTGCGCTGCTCACCCAGCGAATGTGTCATTTTGGTGACTCTGTCGATAGCATCAGCCGCGGCCAGGCGAATCCGATCTATAGAACTCAGGGTTTCTACCGCCAAAGACCTGGAGTTTTCCACTTGATTTTGATTGTCGGTGATGGCTTCGGCAATGGCATGGGAGGCCCTCAGAACTTCATCGACATGCGTGCCTATCAGGGTTGTTGCCTGCGTCGTACGCTCAGCGAGTTTCCGAACTTCGTCCGCGACAACCGCAAAGCCTCGCCCCGCTTGTCCTGCTCTGGCGGCTTCGATAGCAGCATTCAAGGCTAAAAGATTCGTTTGGCCGGCGACGTCGCTAATTAAGGTGGCAATCCCGGTAATTTCCTTGATCCTGCTATTTAACTCTCGCGCCTTTTCGGCTGCCAAGCTTGCCGACTGTGCGCCTTGGACGACTCCATTCACCATTTCCTTAATGACGATACTACTGTCATCCGCAACTCGGCCCGAGCTAGCAACGATTTCTGTGGCCCGAGTGGCCTCGTCCGCAAGAGAGCTAATATTTAGCGAAAGTTGGCGCACATTGTCCGCGATATCGCTCGCTAAGTTGGATTGTTCCTGACTATTACTGGCCAAGGAATGTGCGTTAAGGTTGAGGTTGTTTGCCGCCTTGGCCATGATCACAGATTGCCCTTTAAGCACACTAACGACATCGATCCAGCGCTTACGCATGGACTCCATGCACGCCAGAATGCTGGATTTGTCGTTGGATTTAACCGGTAAGCTTATCGACAGATCGCCCTGTTGCATCTGCATCGCCAATCCGGCACCTACCGCCGGTTCTGCGCCAATGTCGCTCAGTATGCGCCGATAAACAAAAGTGCCAATTCCCACGATCAGCAGGATAACGATAGCCGTCAACACCAATGTAAAAAAAATCACCCCGTTGATGCTTTGGTCCAGTTCGTTAAGCGCTTTTTTTTGCCGAGCGTTGACGGCTTCCACCAAATTATTGATTTGCACTTGGGTTGTATCAGCTTTCGCATCGAATCCATCCGTTGCTTTCATCAGTATATTGCCCTCTTCACGGCTGATTTTGTAAGCCGCGACCATTCTTATACCGGTGTCATACAAGCTTTTGACTTCGTCGACTAAGTTAGATATTTCAGTGTGAAGGCTGGCATCGAGGTGGTCCATTTGTTCCAGGAATGCAAGCGCGTTATGGTAACTTTCGGTGCCGTCTTGGACGCCATCATCGAGTGCCGTCGCCGATGAATCGGTCAGATATTGTTGAATCTGAACCACCTGATGTTTTGTCGCCGCCAAGTCGTCCACGAGAACGTCGGTTACGTTATGCTCATAATCGCTGTGCTGCTTGACTTTGGAGATTAAAAACAGCACTTCCCCCGCTGAAATGCAGGTAAGTAAGACGACCGAGGATAGAAAATACCAAAGTAAGGCGCGCAAGCTAAATTTTCGGGATGCCATAATTTCACTAGCTGATGGTTAATCGGATTGAAGTTATCGCTCGGCAAACTTCATAGTCCTGTAGGGCAGTCGGAACAAAGGTGTCTATTTAAATATTTGATATATAGATAATTTTTCTCAGTTGTTGTTGCTTAACCTTATTCCAAAGTCGTTTTGCGGCATTTGAACACGTCCAGATTAACGAGGGGAAGATTGAGATTCGCAAGCGCTTACACTTTCGCGATTTGATTAATGCTTTGGATAATTTGGATTTTGTAATTTTAGATCAATACCAGCGATCGTACTTTTCAGGGACAAAACGACGTTATCCCTCACCGACATCTCGGTCTAGCCTAGCTCGCCAGAGAATGGTTTGTACCTGGTGTCTACCGGGCCTTCAGTCCGAAGGCGGATCAGTCTTCTGTCGGTCGAACCGACATGATCCAGGGTTACATTCTGAGTCGGACCCGATTACCAGTTCTACATCTCACGCCGATATGACCGCCCGGTGAGGATTTCGTGATGTTTCCGTTTGCACAATGGCCGCGCCATTTGGCATTCACATTAAGGAGAATCACGATGCAAAAAAACCATGCTTTCGCGCTGTCGGCGCTGTTGTTGGCGGCCGGCGCGGCGCCATTGAGTTCCGCTGAGGCGGCGCAAGTCACGCTGAGTTTCAGCAATTTGTCGGGTGCCAACGGGCCGGCCTTGAGTCCGTTCTTCATTGCCTTGCACGACGGCTCGTTCGACGCCTTCGACGTCGGCACCACCGCATCTGCGGCCATCGAAGCGGTTGCCGAATTGGGTAACGTTAGTGGTCTGTCCTCGGCGTTCGCGGCCAGCGGTGCGGCGGCGGCCGGCGGCACCAGCGCGATGGTGACCGCGTCGGTCAACGCCTTCGGCCCCGGCATTTTCCTGCCCGGTGCCAGCGGCAGCATCACCTTGAATCTGGACCCGGTAAAGAATCGCTACCTGAGCTATTTTTCGATGTTAGTGCCGTCCAACGACCGTTTCGTCGGCAATGACTCGCCGACCGAAATCGAATTGTTCGACGCCCAGGGCCATTTCACCGGCGGCACCTTCGTCGAGAACGGCAGCAGCATTTGGGATGCCGGCACCGAACTGGACGGCACCACCGGCGCGGCCTTTCTGGTGGGTTCCAATGCGCTGGACAGCCCGGCGCAAAACGGCACGATTCAAGCCAACCACGACTTCGCGGTTTACGCCGGCTTAGCAACCCCGGCCGGTTACAACTTTACCGACCTGCCCGGCGCCAACACGCCGCTGCTGCAAATCAGCGCGGTGTCGCAAGTGCCGGTACCGGCAGCGGCCTGGTTGTTCGGCAGCGCCTTACCGTTGCTGGGTTGGCTACGCCGCCGTTCGCCGGTTTCGGCTTTGCCGGCTTGAGGTTAGCGGTTCGCCCTACAACAAGCTAGGCCTGCAGTGGCGTTGGCGGTCGGAAAACTCAATTCCCCTCGTTTTCCGTCGTCAGCCATGCGGGCTAGATTTGGCGTGCAATTCCGGATTTGCACGCCGTTCTAAAACCCATCGCCATAACCTTGATCTTGCAAACTGGCCGGCGGCTTGCCGGTCTGGAAGCGGGCTTTCATTTCCAATCGGACAGACAATTCTCCGGCCGGCACGGTCACGACCTGATCGGCCGGCTGCTCGGCGGCGTCCGGGTGCCAGAAAGTCAATCGGTAACGACCGTTCGGCAGGTCCAAACGCCAGTGGCCGTCGGCATCGGCAACCGCCAGATAATCCGCATCGCTGACGTAGACGTAACCCAGCATCCAATCGTGGATGTTGCAGCCCAGCGCGACGATGCCGGGTTGACCGAATATCACCGGCTCGCGCGGCACGCCGCTGTAAAGTTTGATCTCGAAACGCTTGGCCGGCGAAAACGAATAGACGTGGTGCTTGATGGCATCGCTGTTCGGAAAATACACCGGCGTGCCGCTACGCACCGCCAACAGGTGGGGGATGAATTCGCGGCTTTTCTGGTCCAGCGCCATTGCTGCCGGCGGCGGCGCGGCCTTGACCCGGCCGGCTTCTTCCAGCGCTTGTGCCGCCACCACCAGATTGGCTAGCGGCAGGCCGCCGGCTTCGGCTGTGCCCGTCAATTCCGCGGCCGGCGCCACTGCCGCCCACGCCGTTAAAAAAACAGCCGGTAGCCGACTTGCCACAGCGTCTCCTCCTGATATGCCGCTTCGCCGCGCTCCAATCGGGCCGGCCGCGCGCTGAAAATGCGGCTGAATTCGAGGTTGAATTGATGGCGCTGGGAGAAGGTCAGGTTGTAATTGACGGTCCAGGCCTGGCCGTGTTCGCCGTTGCGGTCTTGCGGCAGGTAGTCGCGTTCGTCGCTGCCGAAGCGCTCGTAACGCACGCTGAAGCGGCCGTCGCCCAATGGCCGGCTCAGCAGCCAGCTTGCCGACCAAAAGCCGACATCGACCGCACGCAAGTCGTCGATCAAGTCGCCCATGCTGGTGCGTCCGCGCATCCCTTGACTGATCAGCGTGATTTCCCATGGCAATTCGGCCTTGGCGCCCAGGCTCCAGAAACGGGTGTGCCAGCCGTATTGGCCGGCCGACAGCGCCGCCGGGTCGGCGTTGTTGTCGTAATACAGTGCGCGCAAGGTATAGCGCTGTGGCCGTTCGGCGGCGATGCCGGCGTAAAAGCCGGGCCGGCGGTCGACTTCGACGAAGGTTTGGCTGGCGTTCGCCTGCTTTGGAAACAAGGCCGGAATGCCGATGCCGTCCGGCAGGCGCAAGCGGCCGGTCAAGGTCGATTCGAAGTCGTGCAGGCTCCAGCCGCGCCAGGCCAGCATCAGGCCGGCGGTGTCGTTGTTGGCCAGACCGGCGCCGAACACGCCCAGTCTGTTGCCGGCCTCGGTTTGGTAATCCAGGCGCAGTTCGCCGCCGAAGGCGCGTAATTCCTGGCCGACCCAGGCGTTGATGGTCGAAGAACTCAAGGTGTAAGGGCTGCTCCAGGCGGTGCCGGTGTTCTCCAGCGAAATCGGCGGAAAGAACATGCCCAACCTGCCGGCCAAACGCCAGCCGGCGGCGCCGATCGGCCGGTAGGCCAGATAGGCTTCGGTCAAATCCAGCGGCGCCGATTGGCGGTCGGCGTATTTGACGGTGGCGTTGACCAGCCAGTCCCAATCTAAGCGCACCTGCAAGGTGGCGGCGGCTTCGTTGACCCGCCAGCGGTCGCGCTCGCCGCCTGCCCGCAATTTGCCCAGGCCGTGTTCCAGCTCGCCGGGCGCGGCGTCGCTGTGCTGGTAGCGCAGGTCCAGCAGGCCGTGCCAGGTCAATTCCGGAAATTGGCCGTCGTCGGCTTGGCAGATTGGCAAGCCGGCAACAGCGAGTAAGGTCAAAGACAGCTTCAGCCGCGATGAAACCCCGCTGTCCCATTTGAGCGGCGTTGACCTAATCGAGGAAAGCCGGATCACGGAAAACGTCGCCGGTTTAGTGCTTGCTGCCGGCGTCGCGCGCCATATCCGCCAGCGGCAAATCGAAGCGAAATTCGCTGCCGACGCCGAGCGTACTGTCCACGTCCAAGCGGCTGCCGTGCAATTGGGCGATCTTGCCGACCACGATCAAACCGAAGCCGCCGCCGTCGGCGCGGGCGCGCCGGGCCAGCGGCGAGTCCCAATCGCACAAGGTCGGCAAGTATTCCGGGGAAATTCCGATACCGGTATCGGCAACCGAGACAGCGACGCGGCCGTCCGCCGGCCAGGCGTCCAGCCTTACCGTACCGCCGGTTGGCGTATGGCGCAGCGCGTTGTCGATCAGATTGGTCAGCAGGCGTTCGATCAGGCCGATGTCGGCAACCACCGCCGGTAGCGCCGGACGTAATTCGGCTTGCAAGGTCAGGCCGCGCTGCTCGGCTTGCAAGCGGTATTTTTGGGCGACGTCTTGCAGCAATTCGGCCAGATTGAACGGCTCCGGACTCAGGCTGGCGTCGTCGCATTCCAGCTTGGCCAGTTCGAACAATTCCTGCGCCAGCCGGCTGACTTTTTCGGTCTGGCGCAACGCAGTGTCCAGAAAATGCTGCTGCTCGTTGGCCGGCAAGGTATCGGCCTTGCGCTGCATCGTTTCCAGAAAGCCGCGCAACGCGGCCAGCGGTGTGCGCAAATCATGCGACATGGTCGCCACCAGCTCGCGCCGTTCCTGATCTTTCTGGCGCAATTCGCCCAATTGGCCGGCCAGTTGCGCGGCGCGAACGAAGGTGTCGGCCAGCCGGCCCAGTTCGTCGCTCCGGCCGGTGAGTGCGGAAGCGGCGAAGTCGCCGTTGACTACCCGTTCGCCGGCCCCGGCCAAGGCCCGCAGCGGCCGCGACAGATTGCGGGCGATCACGACGCTGCCGGCCAGCGTTGCCAACAGGCCGAGCACCAACACGCCGGCCGCCAGCAACAACATTCGGCGATAACCGGCGAAGGCGTCGGTGAATTTGATTTGCAGCAAGGCGACGATGCCTTGCGTCGGGTCGGCGGCCGGTAAGGGCAGGATGCGGCCGAGATAACGGCCCTGAGCGGTATCGACCGTGGCTGCCAGCGTCCGGTCGGCGCCGCTGTTCAGCAAAGCCAGGGCCGCGTCCGGCGCGGAGCCGGCCAACAAGCGGTCGCCGTCGGTATTCAGTTCGGCCAAGCCGATTTGCAAGGGCAAGAGTGAATTCTGCCGAAACTGGGCGATGCGCGACTCGTCGACCGCCTGCGCCACCGCGACCCAACCTACCGGCAGCGGCGCCAGCACCGGCACCAACGCCCATTCCTGCAAGCGGCCGTCCGTGACGCCGAACCACACCGCCGGATTGTTGCCGTCGGCACGCGCCAAGGCTTGCGGATAGGGAAACGGCCGGCCCTGCCATTGGCCGGCGCTGTCGGCGACGACGTTGAATTGCGGATCGATGAAAAATCCGCGCCGGGCACGGACGCGCAGCAGCAGGTTTTCCAGAGCTGAGGCGATCGTGGCCGGATCGCCGCCGGTCAAGGTACTGCGAAAACCGAAATCGGCGACCAGCAAGCCGGTCTCGCCGGCTACCCGTTCGGCGCGCTCGACCAGCAACTGGCGGAAAGCTTGTTCGGCGTAGCGCAAATCCTGATCAAGCTGGCGTAGCAGATTGTCCCGCACCGCGACGTAAATGCAGGCCACCGTCAAGGCTTGCACCGCGACGAACAACGCAGCGAACAGCAAAGCGATGCGGCTTTGGAAGCTGAGCGTCATGCGCCGAGGTCGTCAGGACCGGCGAATTTGTAGCCGACGCCCCACACCGTCAGGATTCGCGCCGGTTTGGCCGGATCGGTCTCGATTTTGGCGCGCAGCCGGTTGATGTGGGAATTGACGGTATGTTCGTAGCCGTCGTGGCTATAGCCCCAGACCTGATTCAGCAGTTCCAGCCGGGTGAACATCCGGCCGGGATGGCGAGCGAAAAAATGCAGCAAGTCGAATTCGCGGGCGGTCAGCGCCAGCGGCTGGCCGTCCAATAGCACCGTGCGGCTTTGCGCATCGATCCGCAAGCCGTGGCCGACGATGACGGTGTCGGTTTGCTCGGCGGCCGGCCGGCTCAAGGCTTCGACTCGGCGCAACAGCGCGCGAACTCGGGCGACCACCTCGGCCAAGGCGAACGGCTTGACGATGTAGTCGTCGGCGCCCATTTCCAGGCCGACCACGCGCTGCACCTCGCTGGATTTGGAACTGACGATGATGATTGGGGTATACACCGGCTCGGCCCGCACCCGCCGGCAAATTTCCAGGCCATCGACGCCGGGCAGCATCACGTCCAATAACAACAAGTCGTAAGGCTTGCCGGCGATTGCCGTCAGCGCCGCGTCGCCGTCGGCCGCCAAGTCCACATCGTAGCCTTCGTCGCGCAGATTGGCGGCCAGCAGCCCGGCGATGTCGGGATCGTCTTCAACCAATAATAGGTGTTTGGTGGGCGGCATCGGCGGTGGCTTGGTTCAAAATAATGCCGATTATCGGCCAAGCGCCGTATTAGCGCCATTCACGAAAGTTTCGCGGCGGCGTGATAACTCCGTGAGATTTGGCCGATTAGGCCCAGGCTGGGCTTGGCCGTTGCCCGGTCGTTATCGCCGATCGCGTCCGCCAGCGGTAAATACCGCAATTTGGGCGGGCGGGCTCTGCAGACAATCGGCCGCTTGGCGGCGGTCGGCTGATCACAAAAACGTCAAATTCATTCGGGACAATGACTGTGTGCCGAACGGGTGTTAGGTTAGACGGGTGCTTGCTGCTTGACGGACATATCTGAAATCGTTTTTTTAAAAGGCTCCGGTTATCACTGGTATTCCGTTGGTACCTTCTGCGGCATAAAGCCTGAGCCTGCCGCAGCCTTATGTGATGTTGTTTTTCGGTCGCCCTAACCAATGGCATAAAGGCGAACCGGTATATACGGGCCTTTTAAATTGTGATTTTGGAGAACTACAATGCCGATGAACCGCCGCGAATTTCTGACCGTTTCCGGTAGCGTTGCCGCCGGCCTGATGTTGCCGAACCCGGTCCGGGCCGAAGCGGCGACCGGTATTAAAGCCGTCGCCTTCGACGGCTTTACCGTATTCGATCCGCGGCCGATCGCGGCCTTGGCCGAAAGCCTGTTTCCCGGCCAAGGTCAGGCCCTGGTGCAAACCTGGCGCACCCGCCAGTTCGAATACACGTGGCTGCGTACCTTGATGGGAAATTACGTCGATTTTTGGCAAGTCACCGCGGAAGCTTTGGACTTTGCGGTCCGCCAACATCATCTGGAGCCAAGCGGCGAAAAACGCGACCGCTTGCTGCAAAGCTTTCTGACGTTGGAACCTTGGCCGGATGCGAAACACGCCTTGCTGCAAATGAAGGCCGCCGGCCTGCGGCTGGCGTTTTTATCCAATTTCACGGCAGCGATGCTGGACGCCTGCGTCAAGCATGCCGGCCTGGAGGGGATTTTCGACGCGCATCTGAGCACCGACCGGGTCCGCGCCTTCAAACCGGACCCGCGCGCCTATCAAATGGGGGTAGACGCCTTCGAACTGCCGCGCGCACAAATCGCCTTCGCCGCGTTCGGCGGCTGGGATGCGGCCGGGGCCAAAGCCTTCGGTTATCCGACTTTCTGGGTGAATCGGGTACAGGCGCCGCTGGAAAATCTGGGCGCGGCCGCCGACGCCACCGGGATCACTCTGCACGAGCTGGCTGTTTTCGTTACACATTCGGCTTGAGTCGGCAGTCCCCGTCAGCCGGTTCATAGCCAACCAATATCGTTATCGTAACCCCTTGCTTTCGGATTAGTTTATAAAAATCAATTGGATAGCACTTGGCGTGTGTCCGGTTGATATTTTGAGGCAAACATTGTTTGCCTCAAAATTAGCGGGTTCGTTAGAATCGGCCGGCATGTCAATCGACTTAAATTGGGAGGGCGTATCGAACATTCAAACCGACAAACGATTGGTGTGGCCGATGCGCATCGACACCGAATGCTGCCGCAGGCCCTGGCGGTGGGGGTCTGCGCCGGTTTCATTGCAGTCTGTTTTCGCTTGTCTCTGGATGGCGGTGAAGCCTACCGTCAGCAATTCCTGGCCCACGTTGCAGGCCGGCACGCGTTGGGTATCGTCGTTCTGTTCGGTATCGCTTTGGCCGCAATCGCTGTTGCCGCCGGCACGGTAAGTTTGCTGGCGCCGGAAACGGCCGGCAGCGGCGTTCCCCAATTGAAAGCGGATTTGGCGGCTAACCGGCGGCTGCGTTGGGTTCGTATTCTATTTGTCAAATTCTTCAGTACCTGGCTGGGCAACAGCGCCGGCCTGATTTTGGGGCGAGGCGGCCCTAGCGTGCAGATGGGAGCGGCAATAGGGCAGGGCTTGTCCCAACTTGGGGCGGGGAGATGCCCGCGGGATTCCGCCATTTTGTTGGCGGCCGGCGGCGGCGCCGGTTTGGCGGCCGCTTTCAATGCGCCGTTATCCGGTCTGACCTTCGTTTTGGAAGAATTGGACAGGCGTTGTTCTACGTTGGAATTTTTCGTGGCGGCCGTGGCTTGTTTGTCCGCCGATATGGTTTGCCGAGCGTTGTTGGGCCAGGACGCGACGTTTCAGATTCCGTTCACCCCCGCACCGGCCTTAACCCAACTCAGTGCATTTTTGCCGCTGGGCGTTTGCGCCGGGCTGTTCGGCGCATTATTCAATTACCTGATGCTGCGCGGTCGCTCGCTGGCCGATCTGCGCGGTTGGCGGCGTTGGCTGTGGTGGGCGATGCTGGCCGGGCTGGTGACGTTCACGGCGTTCCGTAGTCCTTTGCTGCTGGGCGGCGGCCAGGCCTTGATCGACCAACTGCTGAACCGGGACGGGTTTGCGTTGCAGATTGTCCTGGCCTATTGGTCGATTCGTTTCGGTTTGACCGTAGCCAGCGCAAACTCCGGCGCCGCCGGCGGCATCTTCATGCCGGTATTGGCGCTGGGGGCCTTGCTGGGCTGGGCTTGCAGTTTGCTTATCGGTCCATTATTGGACAACCCGGTCGATCCGCGCCTGTTTGCAACGGTCGGTATGGCCGCGTTTTTTACCGGCGTGCTGCAGGCGCCGCTGACGGCGATCGTGCTGATTATTGAATTGACCGGCAATTATGCGCTGATCCTGCCTTTGTTCGTCGCTTGTTTCATGGCGCTGCTGATTGCCGGCTGGTTGAAAACCTCGCCGATATACGGTGCGCTGATGAAGAGCGCCGGCGGCCGGCGTTGATTCAGCGTTGGTAGCTTGATTTTCACGAAGGGGGCGTGGAATCCTACCGGATCGATTGATTCGCTATTGGCCGGCCTGTCTCGTCGGTTGCCGGAGGTGGTTGCCGAGTTGCCGCCGGAAACGATCGAAGGCGATCCCCCTTCGCTCTGACCGGGTCGGTGCGGCCCGTAAACTATTTGCCGTCGCCTTTGCTGCCGAACTCTTTGATCGTATTGGTGAATTGCTTTAATTGGGCGTCGATGCGGCCGTTGAACGAGTCGGGCGGATAGGCGCCGCTGGCGTCGGCGGTGCCGACTTCGATGCCGCTCAACAATTCCATCGCTCCGTCGACCGTCGTGACCGGATAAATATGAAATTGCCCGGCCTGGGCGGCGTGGACCACGTCCCAGCGCAGCATCAGATGCGGCACGTTGCTGGCCGGAATGATCACGCCCTGGCTGCCGCTCAGACCGCGGGCGGCGCAGATGTCGAAAAAGCCTTCGATTTTTTCGTTGACGCCGCCAATCGGTTGCACCTGGCCGAGTTGGTTGACGGAACCGGTCATCGCCAGATCCTGGCGCAGCGGCACTTGCGCCAAAGACGACAGGATCGCGCACAACTCCGCCAGCGACGCGCTGTCGCCTTCGACGTGGCCGTAGGATTGCTCGAACACCAGGCTGGCGGACAGCGAGAACGGGCTGTTGCGGGCGTAACGGGCGGCGATGAAGCTGGACAAGATCAGCACGCCCTTGGAATGGATCGCGCCGCCCAGTTCGGTTTCGCGTTCGATGTCGACCACCTTGCCGCTACCCATCCGCGTCGTCGCCGTGATCCGCGACGGCTGGCCGAAGCTGAATTCGCCCAGTTGCAACACCGACAGGCCGTTGATCTGGCCGGCGACGCGGCCTTCGGTGGCGATCATGATCGTGCCGCGGCGGATGGTTTCGTACAGCCGCTCGCGCAGTTGATCCAGCCGGTGGTTTTTCTGGTCGATGGCTTGCTGCACGTCGCTGTTGGCGATCGCGGTATGGCCGTTTTCGGCGGCCCAATAGTCGGCTTCGGCCAACAGGTCGCGGATGCTGCGCAGATGGGTCAGCAGCTTCTCCGAGTCGTCGGCCAGCCGCGCGCTGTGTTCGATGATGCGCGCCACGGCCGGCCGGCTCAACGGCCGCAGTTTTTCGCGGCGGGCGATGGTGGCCAGCAAGCGGGCGTATTCCAGCGTGTTGTGTTCGCGGTCGATATGGCTGGCGAAATCGGCAGCGACCTTAAAATAATCGGCGAATTCCGGATCGTAGAAATTCAGCAGGTAATACAGCATCGGCTCGCCTAACAGCAAAACCTTGACGTCCAAAGGAATCGGTTCCGGTTCCAACGAGGTGGTGCTGATCAGGCTCAGCGCCCGTTCCAACGATTCGATGCGGATCTCGCCGGCTTGCAGCGTGCGTTTCAGGGTTTCCCAGGCGTAGGGTTGCAGCAGCAATTTGCGGGCGTCCAGGATCAGATAGCCGCCGTTGGCCTTATGAAACGCGCCGGGCTTGATCATCGTGAAGTCGGTGACCAGCGAGCCCATTTGCGCCTGATGGTCGATGCGGCCGAGCAGGTTGGCGTAATTGGGCAAATCCTCGCACACCACCGGCGCGCAGCGTTTGTGGTTCAAGCTCACCATCAGGTTGACCCGGTAGCGCTTGAACGGCGCCGGTTCCTGCGGCAATTCCATGAACGAAAGCACCTTCTCGCTGTGGGGCATGAAGTCGCGGACATGGTCGATGATGTCCTGCTGCACCGCGCACAGATACTCCTGCACCGCCTGGTTTTTGGCGTATTTTTGCTTTAATTCGTCGATGGAATGGTGCACGGCCAGTTCGGCGACTTCCCGATTCAAGGCCTGGATCTTGCGCTTGGTTTGCTTGCGCCATTGCGGAAATTTCTTCAGCGCATCCTGTACCTTTTCCTGCAAATCCAAGACCGTGTCGTGAAATTGGTGCTGACGCTCCTTGTCCAGCTTGTTGAATTGGTCCGGGGTGTAGGGCTCGTTGTTGTCGTCGGCCGGCAGGAAGGCGTAGCCGTTCGGGGCCTCGGTGAAAATGATGTGGGCTTGTTCGGCTTCCTCGCGCAACTGGTTGATGGCTTCCTGCTCGCGTTGGCGCGATTCGTTTTCCAGCTCGCCGGCGCGCGAGCGGTACTCGTCGCCGTCGAAGGCGGCCGGGATGCCGACGCTGAGTTCGTCGATCAACTCGGCCATATCGTCCTGAAAGCCCTTGCCCTCGCCGGGCTCCAGCCGGATCGCCTTGGGCTTGGTCGGCTGGCTGAAGTTATGCACGTAACACCAATCCGCCGGCGGCGGTTGCCGGCAGGCCTCGTGCTCGGCCAGTTGTTTGATCGTGGTCATTTTGCCGGTGCCGTCCGGCGCCAGCGCGAAGATGTTGTAACCACTCTTGTCGATGCGCAGGCCGAACTTGATCGCGGCCACGGCCCGGTCCTGCCCCAGCAGCGTATCGACATCGTCCAGTTCGTCGGTGGTGGTAAAGCTGAACTGCTCCAGCTGGCACGGTTTATATAGTTGCGACGGCTCTAGCGGTTTGATGGTCATGGCCTGTGTTCCCCATCCGGTCTTGGCGCGGCGTTGGTGTCGATCTATGGATTCGAGTTCCGGTCCGGCAGAATAGTGTAGCGATCCGGGCCGGAGCATGTTGCAGGATATGCCGATTCAGGTCAAACGGAATGGAGGTGGGGTGTGGGGTTTCCGGTGGCGGTGGTTGCGGGGTTGCCGGTTTGGTGGATGGGTTAAATTTGGTGTCGCTGTCGCGACGGTTGTTTGATGCCGGTTCGCGGACCGGCAGCCGCGATACTTTCGCTACGAAAACCATCCCTGGTTTTCGCCCTGCGGGCCAGCCTATCGGCTGTTCAAATTCGTTCCAGACGAATTTGTGCTTGTCCAAAGAAGAGAATCCAAAAGAAAAGACACCCGGATGCCGCTTGTTTCCTGCGCGCCGAAGGGTTTGAACGGGGTTTTCCGAAGGGGCTTACCAGCCCATGCGTAAAACGCACCGCATCCCTGCGACGCCCCTAACGGGCAAATCCGTTCAAACCCTTCGGTGCTCGGCGCGGCATACGGGAGAAAACCCCGCCGCGAAGTTTAAACCCAGCTAATATGTACGGAGTTTTGTATGGCGCATAAGCGATAGCGTAATGCGCCGAATGTTTTAATGCCAACATGCGGCGCAATACGGCTACGCCTATTGATGCCCTACGAATTGCGCTTTAAGGCGTTAATAGATAGTTAGTTGGTTGAAGTACCGAAACTAGTCGTTCAAAGTTTTGGATTCCGCAGAAGACCAATCGAAATCGAAAACTTTTTCCTGCTCAATTTTCAATAGTCGTTTTTTGTCGGCATCGGTGAATGGCCCAGAACCTAGATGTTGAAAAAAGCCGTCACCAGCAATACCAGTGGTTTTTGCAACCACCAGCGAGGCAAGCAAAGGCTCTCGTCTTTGCTGGTTTTGCAGAACAATTCGGTTCAGTATTGGCCTTAATCGACCATTCACGGAAAAAGAGTTAGCTTTGATACTAAAAGGTTCAAATACGTCACCATAAGTCAAAATGCGTCTAGCATTCGCGGCTTCAATTAACATCAGGTACACCGCATCGTAGCTAAAACTTAACTGGGTATTGCTTGATTTATCTGATGGTTTGCCCTGTGCCACTGCAGTCATTGGTTTAAAGTTTTTGATTGGTGTTGGTTGGCGGGTGTTGGGGATAAATGCGGTGCTTGTAGAAAGAATTGTTGCGCTAAACCCCGCTGGCTTATTGAATGGAACCGATTTCTCAGCGGCGGCACGTTCCAAAATCGATTGAATGCCAGGTAGTGCTGGTGTCACCATAAAACCATGACGCTCATCCCCAATCACACAATTTGTGGCCGATCCTGATTTTAGCCAGTGAAACCCAATCAGAGTGCAAATGGCGCTATCGAGCCGATCTTGATCCGACTTGCTAGGAGTGGGTTTGATTTGCTCTTTTCGTAAATATTCGGCCATTGCAGGTAAGCCACAATCCAATGCGCACTCAATCAGTCCAGCACATAGAAGTTGCCAATCAGCCAACTGAAATTTTGCTGCCAGTCCTGGGTTGTACTTGGCTGCACGAGCACGTTGCCAGATATTTGGCACTAGAGAGGGGATGGCAAGAGCGGGAAATACCTCTATCAAAAAACGCCCTTGAATTTCTGATCGAGCGGCAAACGGATTTTGAATCGCTTGCAGAGATTGAATAAACCGCCAAACCGGGGCCGCAGCATCAAACATATTAGTTCGTCCCTGATTCGCAGGTTGAACTCCTCCGCCAAGCTTATTGACGATACTCCCGGCGATACGCTCGACTGGACGAATGCCCGAGGCATTGTTAACTATGGTCGGTTGATCTAAGGCAATGATTTGCTTTTGGGCCGGATGGGTAAGAATAAATGAGAGTGCCTCGTCAAAACGCGCAAGCCTCGGAGCATGAAACACCCAGTTTTCGTCGCCACCCATTAACGCAGAGATACTACCCGGTTGCTTAGGGTTGTCGGTCCATGCTGAGTCAAAACCATAGATACCAATTTTGGGCGTCATTATGTGTAATCCTGTGCTGATAGCGTAATCGGAGCGTATGCTAAATGACCTTATGCGTACGATTATGCTATCGCCAATCGTACGCAGACTGCTTTAGCCACGTAGATACCGTCTTAAACCCGCTCATGCAAGGGAAAAATTAGGATCAAAAGGTTTACCGGATTTCAAGATAGCGAAAGCCAGATGAATGAGCTTACGCATGGCGGCGCAGACGATGAGCTTGCCGTT
>NZ_JBVVNO010000025.1:0-55799 GCF_056850255.1 Methylomonas sp. Uni0011 | reverse complement strand
ATTTGGCTTTTTATAACGGCCGCCGATCGCACTCAACATTGGGCTATCAATCCCCGCTTGAATTCGAGCAGGAATTTTATAGAAACGCTGCCTGATGTGGTGTCCGGTTTTTGTTGACCATTACACTTTTCCCTGACCAGACCGTAAGACATGCCTTGGATATAGCCTCTACCGTAGGCATCGGAATAGCTATAAGTCCATGTTTCGAAATCGGACGATTTCGTCGTCGACACCGGTTCACCGAAATGTTGCCTGATCATCGCTTTGGTCGTGACACCCTTTCTGATCTGGGAGACGTAGGTATCGTCAAATTTACGCCCTTGCGATGCAGCTGCGCAGCCGCCGACGATTATCGTCGCGACAGTCATGCAGAATACGATCAATAAACTTCTCATCGAACTCACCCTCCAACAAAAATTGGTCAAGACTATCGAAACCCGGAGCGGGCCGGCAAACGATATTAAATACTTGCTTCAGCTGTTATGAATCGATTCCGCAATTAACGTCACGGCAAATTAGGAAGCGCCTTTCAACGCCAGCGCCGTCTTCGCCAGACGCTCACCCAATACCCAACACAAGCGCTTTTCGTGCTCGGTCAGTTCGGCATCGGCTTCGGAGCAATGGCTGGGACCGTAAGGCGTGCCGCCGCTGACCGTTTCCCGCAGCGCGATTTCGTTGCAGGGCAGGCTCAGCAATAACATGCCGTGGTGCATCAACGGCAACATCATCGACAGCAGCGTGGTTTCGTGGCCGCCGTGCATGCTGCCGGTAGAGGTGAACACGCCGGCCGGTTTGCCGGACAAGGCGCCGGAAAACCACAACGGCGTCGAGCTATCCAGGAAATACTTCAACGCCGCCGCCATATTGCCGAAATGGGTCGGGCTGCCCAACGCCATACCGTCGCAATTTTCCAGATCGTTTAACGTCGCGTAGGGCGCGCCGCTGTCGGGAATGCTATCGGCAACTTTTTCCGATACCGCCGATACTTCCGGCACTGTGCGCACTAGCGCTTCGGCTCCGGCCACCGACTCGACGCCGCGGGCGATATGCTGCGCCATCCGCGCCGTGCCGCCGTCGCGGCTGTAATACAGGATCAGGATTTTCGCCATTACAGGATACTCAAAACAGCTTCGGGCGGACGGCCGACGGCGGCTTTGCCGTCCTTCAGTACGATGGGCCGTTCGATCAGTTTCGGAATTCTGACCATGGCTTCGATCAACTCGGCGTCGCTCAAGGACTTGTCGTCCAAGCCGTTTTCCTTGTATTCGGGTTCCTTGGTACGCATCAACTCGCGCGGTTTCAGCCCCAGCTTTTGCAAAATATCCTGCAATTCGGCGGCGGTCGGCGGGGTTTTCAGATATTCGACGATCTCGGGCTGGATATTGTTGGCTTCCAACAGTTTCAAAGTGTCGCGGGATTTGCCGCAACGCGGGTTGTGGTAGATTTTCACGCTCATGCTTCGCACCTGTATCGCAATGGGTTGCGGCTATAATAGCACCCTTCGAATCACGGATAACTTCACACAGCCATGCAATTACCCAACTATTCCAACGCTCGGGTGCTGGTGGTCGGCGACCTGATGCTGGACCGCTACTGGCACGGCCCGACCTCGCGTATTTCTCCGGAAGCGCCGGTGCCGGTAGTGCATGTCAAACAGGACGAATTCCGCGCCGGCGGCGCCGGCAACGTGGCGCTGAACATTGCCGCGCTGGGCGCCAAAGTCTCGGTGCTGGGTTTTACCGGGGAAGACCAGGCCGCAAACGCGCTGGAAAAATTGCTGAAGGATGCCGGGGTGTTATGCCTGTTCCAAGCGATACCGAATTATCCGACCATCACCAAACTGCGGGTGATGAGCCGCCATCAGCAGCTGATCCGGCTCGATTTCGAAGACGGTTTTCAACAAATCGACAGCGAGCCGTTGCTACATCTATACCACGCCGAACTGATGCAATCGCAGGTGGCGGTACTGTCCGATTACGGCAAAGGCACCTTAAACCAAGTGCCGCAATTCATTACGCTGGCCCGGCAACTGAAGAAGCCGGTGTTGGTCGATCCGAAAGGCAGCGACTTTTCGATTTACCGCAATGCGACCTTGATCACGCCGAACCTGGGCGAATTCGAGGCCGTGGTCGGCCGTTGCAGCAACGAGGCGCAAATCGTCGAACGCGGCCTGAATCTGATCGATACCCTGGCACTGGATGCGTTGCTGGTTACCCGCGGCGAGCACGGCATGAGCCTGCTCTGCAAGGATGCCGAACCGCTGCATTTGCCGACCCATGCTCGCGAAGTGTTCGACGTGACCGGCGCCGGCGACACCGTGATTTCGGTGCTGGCCGCCAGCCTGGCGGCGAAAAAACCGCTGGCCGAAGCCACCCAACTGGCCAATATCGGCGCCGGCATCGTGGTCGGAAAAATGGGTACCGCCACGGTCGATACCGACGAACTGGCCGCCGCGCTGCAGGGCCCGCGGGCGCGCCACAAGGGCGTCTGCACCCTGCCGGAACTGCTCAAGGAACGCGCCGCCGCCAAACAGAACGGCGAAAAAATCGTCGCCACCAACGGCTGTTTCGACATCCTCCACCCCGGCCACGTCCGTTACTTGCAGCAAGCCAAAACCCTGGGCGACCGCCTGGTGGTGCTGGTCAACAGCGACGATTCGGTCAAGCGTCTGAAAGGCCCGGAACGCCCGGTCAACGATTTGGAACACCGGATGGAAATGCTGGCGGCGCTGGAATGCGTGGACTGGGTGGTAGAGTTCGCGGAAGACACGCCCAAAGCCGTTATCGACCAGTTACTGCCCGACATTCTGGTCAAAGGCGGCGACTATAGCGACATCACCAGCATCGCCGGCCACGATAGCGTGTTGGCCGCGGGCGGCGAGGTGAAGATACTGTCGTTCATCGCAGGCCATTCGACCACCGGCATCATTCAGACCATCCGCGATAAATCCCGGCCTTGATTTCGATTGCCGAACGCTAGCCGGACTGGTCCGGCTGGTACGGCAAGGAATATTGGTCGCCTTCCCGCGCCAGCCAGACCGGAAATCCTAAGCGCTCGGCCTGCAACAGGCCGGAATAAATCGTATCCAGATCGGCGTCGCTTCGGGTCGGCTCGTGGTGGGTCAGAAACAATTGCCTGACTTTAGCCTGAGCCGCGATATCTAACGCCGAACGGTAGGTGCCATGGCCCCAACCGTGGCGCTCGGCATACTCGGCGTCGGTGTAGGAACTGTCGATGATCAGCGCGTCGACGCCGGCCATTGCCCCGATCACTTCTTCGTTTTTCTGGTCGATCAATTCCTGCATCGCTTCGTAACCGGGATGCTGTTCCGGATAAGGGTTCAGTGGCGGCTCGTAGTCGCCGGTGAAAAACAGCGAACCGCCGGCGTCATCGTCGATTCGGTAACCGAAGTTGAACACCGGATGGTTCAGCACGGTGGGCGTGACGCGGACGCTGCCGATCCGGATCGGCTCCCCGGCTTTCAGCGTGGTGTAACGCACCTCGGCCTTCAATTGCGCTTCGCTGATCGGGAAATAGGCGTGCTGCAACTGCACCCGCATCGCCCGCTCGATGCCCTGATGGGTCACCGGTTCCAGGCCGCCGTATATATTGATGCGGTTACCGGCTCGAAACATCGGCAGGAAAAACGGCAAGCCCTGGATATGGTCCCAGTGGGTATGGGTGATCAGAATATGCGCGGTCAGATCGCGCCGGTGCAGCAGCGTTTGCGCCAGCGCATGAATGCCGGTGCCGGCGTCGAGAATGATCAGATCGCCGGCGCTGCTGGTGATTTCGATGCAGGTGGTGTTGCCGCCGTAGCGGACCGTATTCGGCCCCGGCGTGGCAATCGAGCCTCTGACGCCCCAGAACTTGAACTTCATGCCTGCCGGCCTAATGCGCTTCGTCCCAGTTGGCGCCGGTGCCGGCTTCCACCAGCAAGGGCACGGCCAACTCGGCGGCAGCGGACATGATGCCGGTGATTTTGGCGATGCTGTCCGAGAGAATGGGCTCGGCCACTTCGAACACCAGTTCGTCGTGCACCTGCATGATCATTTTCAGGTCGGCGCCGCTGGTTTCGATCCAGTCGTGGCAGGCGATCATCGCCCGTTTGATGATGTCGGCGGCGCTACCCTGCATCGGCGCGTTGATCGCGGTGCGTTCCGCGTACTGGCGTTGCGCGGCGTTGCGGGCGTTGATGTCCGGCAAATACAGACGGCGGCCGAAGAGGGTTTCCACATAGCCTTGCTGCTTGGCCAATTCCCGCGTGCTGTCCATGTAGTGCTTGACGCCGGGGTAACGGCTGAAATACAGGTCGATGTAAGACTGGGCCTGATTGCGCGGCAAGCCCAATTGCTGCGCCAAGCCGAAGGCTGACATGCCGTAAATCAGGCCGAAGTTGATCGCCTTGGCCGAGCGGCGCAAATCGTGGGTGACCTGATCCGGCGCCACTTCGAACACTTCGGCGGCCGTGGCGCGGTGCACGTCCTCACCGGCGGCAAAGGCTTTCAGCAAACCGGCGTCGCCGGACAAATGCGCCATGATCCGCAATTCGATCTGCGAATAATCGGCCGCGACGATTTTGTAGCCGGACGGGGCAATAAAGGCTTGGCGGATTTTGCGGCCGTCTTCGCTACGGATCGGAATGTTCTGCAGGTTGGGGTCGGTCGACGACAAACGCCCGGTCGCGGCCACAGCTTGGTGGTAGGAGGTATGCACCCGCCCGGTTTTGCGGTTGATCTGCTGCGGCAGTTTGTCGGTGTAAGTCGATTTCAACTTGCTCAGGCCGCGGTGTTCCAGAATCAGCCGCGGTAACGCAAAATCCACCGCCAATTCCTGCAATACCGATTCATCGGTCGACGGCTGGCCTTTCGGGGTTTTTTTCAGTATCGGCAGATTCAGCCGGTCGTACAGGATTTCCTGAATCTGTTTCGGCGAACCCAGGTTAAAAGCCGAGCCGGCCAGATCGTGGGCCTGGATTTCCAGGCCTATCATCCGGTCCGCCAACTCCTGGCTTTGCTGAGCCAGCATGTCGCTGTCGATCAGCACGCCGTTTTCCTCGATTTTGGCCAGCACTTTGACCAGCGGCAGCTCGATATCGTTATACAAAGCCCACAAACTGGGCCGTTGCTGCAATTCGGCGGACAGGGTTTGGTGCAGACGCAAGGTGATGTCGGCGTCTTCGGCGGCGTATTCGGTGGCGCGGTCGATCGCCACTTCGGCAAAACCGATCTGCTTGGCGCCCTTGCCGCAAACGTCCTCGAAATGAATGGTATCGACGCCCAGGTAGTGCTTGGCCAGGTCGTCCATATTGTGTTTGGTCGCGGTACTGTTCAACACGTAGGATTGCAGCATCGTGTCGTGGCGGATACCGCGCAACGCGATGCCGTGGTTGGCCAGGACGTGGGCGTCGTATTTCAGGTTTTGGCCGAGTTTGGCGCGGTCCGGGCTTTCCAGCAACGGTTTCAAGGCCTGCAGCACGCTCTGCCGATCCAGTTGCGCCGGCGCGTCCGGATAATCGTGCGCCAGCGGTAAATACGCGGCTTGGCCGGCTTCGATCGCAAACGAAACGCCGACAATCTCGGCTTCGCTGTAATTCAGGCTGCTGGTTTCGGTATCGAACGCGAATAACTCGGCTTGTTCCAGCCGGGCCAGCCAGGCATCGAATTCGGCTTGGCTGAGGATGGTTTGGTAATCTTTTGCGACCGGCGCCGGTTTCGGCGCTGCGGCTTGCCCGACCGGTCCGGCGGCGGTTGCCGTGGCATCGCCGTTCAGCGTTTTCAACCAACTGCTGAAACCCAGGCTACCCAGCTGGCTCTTCAACGCGGCGATATCCGGTTCCTTGCGTTTCAGATCGTCCAGGCTGTAATGCAAAGCCACGTCGCATTTGATCGTGGTCAATTCCCGCGATAGCGGCAATTGGCCCAAGGCCTCGCGCAGGTTGTCGCCGATCTTGCCCTTGATTTGGTCGGCGCTGGCGATCAGGTTGTCCAGCGTGCCGTATTCCTGCAGCCATTTGGCGGCGGTTTTCGGTCCGACCTTGGGCACGCCGGGGATGTTGTCCACCGCATCGCCCATCAAAGCCAGATAATCGATGATTTGTTCCGGTTTGACGCCGAATTTGTCCTGCACCCCGGCAATGTCCATCACCGCGCCGGTCATCGAGTTTTCCAGAATGATCTGCTCGTTGACCAATTGCGCCATGTCCTTGTCGCCGGTGGAAATGATGACATTGAAGCCCTGGCGGGCGGCGTTTTGCGCCAGACTGCCCAGCACGTCGTCGGCCTCGACCCCGTGTTCGATGATCAGCGGCAACCCCAAAGACCGGATCAAGTCGTGCAGCGGTTGAATCTGCACCCGCAATTCGTCCGGCATCGGCGGCCGATGGGCCTTGTATTGGTCGTACAACTCGTGACGGAAGGTCTTGCCCGGCGCGTCGAATACCACAGCGAAGTAAGGCGTGTTGTAGTCGTTGATCAGCTTGCGCAGCATGTTGGAGACGCCGTAAATGGCGTTGGTCGGTTCGCCTTTACTGTTGGTCAGCGGCGGTACGGCGTGAAAGGCGCGAAACAGAAACGACGAACCGTCGACGAGAATCAGTTTATGGATGGCGGAATCGGACATGTGCGGTCGAAAGACAGATAGATGCCGGAACGATACAGGGCGAGCCAGAGCGCTGCAAGCGTAGAATTTCACACGCCGCCGGCGCACGCTTTTCTCGGCGGTGCTTAGCGCAGTAGACTATTGCTATCCGCAACTTAGCAGAGAACGACCATGGCCCTTGCCAAACTCAAAACCCGCATCAGCCCGGAACACTATCTGGCCGGCGAACGCCAGTCCGAGCTCCGCCACCAGCTCATCGACGGCGAAGTCTATGCGATGACCGGCGGCAGTGAGAACCACAACTTGCTGGAAGGTAATATTTTCAATCTGTTCAAAAACGGCCTGAAAGGCAAGCCGTGCAAGACTTTCATGTCCGATATGAAACTGCGCATCGCCGACGATTTCTTCTACCCCGACGTGATGGTGGTTTGCGGCGAAGACCAGCAGGACGCCTACTACAAAACCGCGCCGGTCGTGATCGTGGAAGTGTTGTCCAAAACCACGCGCAAATTCGACCAGACCGCCAAACGTCTGCGCTGCCAGACCCTGCCGACGCTGGAGGAATACGTGCTGGTCGAGCAGGATAAAGGCGAGATTCAGGTATTCCGCCGCAACCAGCATTGGCAGTCGTTTTATTACTATCTGGGTGACCAGATCGAATTCGCAGCGCTGGATCTTAGCCTGAGCGTGGCCGACATTTACGAGCAGGTCGATAACGAGGACGTCGTGGCGTTTAACCAACAGCCGCCGGCCGAGTCGCTGCCTTAACCGGTCGGCATTAGCTTGAATTTTGCCGCGGTTGATCGACCAGCGCGGCGATGACCAAATCGCCGCTGACGTTTAAGGTGGTGCGGCACATGTCCAGAAACCGGTCCACCCCCAGAATCAGGCCCATGCCTTCGGCCGGTATCCCGACCTGTTGGGTCAGAATCATGATCAAAGGCAGCGAGCCGCCCGGCACGCCGGCGGTACCGATGCCGGCCAGGATCGACATCAATACCACCTGCACCTGTTGCGTCAGCGATAGATCGACGCCGTAGACCTGGGCCAGAAACAACACGGTAATGCCTTCGAACAGCGCCGTGCCGTTCTGGTTGGCGGTGGAGCCTATCGTCAGCACAAAGCGCGAAACTTCCGGGCTGAGTTTCAATTCCCGTTCCGCCAGTTCCAATGAGCGCGGCAATGTGGCGTTGGACGACGCAGTCGCGAAGGCATACAAATACACGTCGCGGCACTGCCGGAAAAACGGCCAGGGCGCGATACCTCTGAATAGCCTTAACATTACGCTATAAACCAGAGCTTGTTGCAGCAGCAGGCCGACTACTACCACCAGCACATAGAATCCCAGCGAGAACAAAATCTGGTGGCCGAATTTAAAGGTGGATTGAAACACCAACGCGAATACCGCCCACGGCGCGAATTGCATCGCCGCGTCCACTATCCGCAGGCAGGCGGCGTAAGTTTCCTCCAACAACTCCAGCCAACGCGACGGTTTGCCGCCGTTCGTCGCCGCCAACGCCGCACCGAACGCCAACGAAAAAAACATCAACGACAGCATTTCGCCGTCCAGGGCCTGCACGGCGCTGTTGAACGGGTTTTTCGGGATGATCTCCAGCAACGATTGCACCACCGGCTTGGCTTGCGCCACGTGTTGGCGAATCTTGTGCACACCGGCCTCGTCGCCGAGCAGTTGCGAAATATCCAGACCGGTGCCGGGCTGCAGCAGATTCACCAGCGACACGCCGATCACCACCGACGCCGAGCTGGCAATCAGCGTAAATAACAAAGTGCGCTGGGCAACCCGCGCCAAACCGTGGTGGCTGCTGAGCTGGTAAACGCCCAGCATCAAACCGCTCATCACCATCGGTACCACGATCATGAAGATCAGCCGCAGGAAAATCTGGCCGACCGGTTCCAATAGGTAGCGGTTGAATGCCTGCAAGCCGGCATGGTCGGCAAAACCGTGGCAAGCCAGGCCGGCGGCGGCGCCCAACCCGAGGCTGAGCAATAATCGGTGGTGGTTTTTCATGGCAGATATCCGCCCGGCAGTCGCAATAGCCTGGATAGTAGGTCTTTTCGCCGGCTTTGTTAACTTTGCCGTGGTTCGGCGCGTCTTGTATTTCCCAATCCGATCTCTAACAATACCGGCACTCGGCCTGCCGGCCGGGCGTTAGATTATTTCCTTGAACAGTTTTAGGCGGGGCGCATCATGGCTTTCCACACCGATCAATCCGATGTTTATTTGACGGAGGACGAATACCTGGCCAGCGAGGCGGCTGCCGAAGTCAAGCGCGAGTATATCGACGGTCAGGTCCACGCGATGGCCGGTGCCGGTTATAACCACAATTGCATCGCGGCCAACATTCTCGGCGAGTTCAGAAGTCATCTAAAAGGTACGCCCTGCGCGACGTTCATGGCCGACATCAAACTGCAGATCGGCAAGGATTACGTCTACCCGGACGTACTGGTAGATTGCAGCAAAATGTCCGGAAACGACCTATTTTCGACGGCGCCGGTCATCATCGTCGAAGTCTTGTCCCGCTCCACCCGTAAAACCGACACCACCACCAAACTGATCCGCTACACCAACCTGCCGTCGTTGCAGGAATACGTGCTGATAGAACCGGACATCGTTTCGGTGCAAGTCCTGCGCCGCGCCAACCACTGGCTATCCGAGTACTATTTTCTCGGCGACGACGTGACGTTTACCTCGATCGGGCTAACGCTGAAAGTGGAGGACATTTACGACCGGGTCGACAATCGCGACATCAACGAATTCCGCGAACAGGCGCTACAACCATGACCCAACCCATTGACTGCAACCTGCACGATTACCTGGAAATTGCCTGTATCTACGGCTACCGCGTCAAACTGACGCTGACAGACGGCAGCGTGGTGGCAGGCAAAGCTGTCGACACCGTGACGACCGCAGACAAACGCGAATATTTGCAGCTCGATACCGAGCGGGTGGAAACCAATCGCTTGGCCAAGTTGGAGGTACTGACGCCGGGAGCAAAATTTAACGAAATCAAGTTTTAAGCGGCCGCCGTGGCTGCAGAGTTCGATCAAATCCGCTTTATTTCCAAAACTTCCACCAAATCGGGTCGTGCCGCTGCTAACGGAGCAGCGGCATCGATTTCGGATCGAGTAGCGAAGAATTGCTCATCCCTCGCTTCGACATGGAAATGCAGAACAATTTGTCGAAATTTTTGACAAACTACCGCTGTCAGCCGGAGCTATTCTCAACGCTTCCCGCTATCTATTTGTAATCATTTAATATTCTATGAAGACTTCAGTGATGGTGCATTTTTTGCTTTAGGATGCGGTCACTGTTAGTAAGGATGTTTAATGAAAACCATACTCGGATTACCTCTTCTGGCCATACCGACTGCCATTGCTTTCTCCAGCCCGGCCCATGCAGCACTTTATGACCGCGGCAACGGCATGATTTACGACAGCAGCCAAAACATCACTTGGTTGCAAGATGCCAACTATGCCAATACCTCGGGCTACACAACCACCAATTTTGCCGGCCGCATGACTTGGGACCAGGCAACAGCCTGGGCGGATCAACTGGTTTATGGCGGTTACGATGATTGGCGTTTGCCGTCCGCAGGCTTGAGCGGCACGGCAACTTGTTCAACTGCCGCAAACTATGCGACCTGCCCCGACAAATTCAATGGCGCGTACGACGCCAGCTACAACAATAGCCGCAGCGAAATAGGACATTTGTTTCTGGAATTGGATAACAAAGCCAATTACACCATCAATGGCATCGAGGTTGCACCGAGCGAAAGAGGCTTTTTGAATACAACCTTCCTCGACTCCAACAGCCAGAAAAACGTCAGTTTTAACAATGTGCAATGGTCGATTTATTGGGAAGCCGAGAAGCTTTTCGTACCAAACAATCCCAATACCGGAGGACGCTGGAATTACAGTGTGGTTTCCGGTTATCAATCGGGAAATCTCGACAAATCCAACCGCTTGTACGCTTGGGCGGTCCGAGATGGCGACGTCGCTCCCAGCAACGTGCCGATACCGTCCGCCATCTGGTTTATGTTTTCAGGCTTAGCCGGTCTGGTAGCCGTCATCAAAGGCAAAGATTGAACTCCCGAAACGGATAAGGCTAGCCGCGTCTGCGGCTCGGCCGAACCGCCTGGCCGTACATTCGATTCGCCTGGCCGCAAACAAGCAGCCCCAAACTTACCGACTAAAGCTTGCGTTTAAAAAAACGAACCGTTTTTTCGCGCGCGTCATAGGCCTGCTCCACATCCGGAATCATATTGACCGTACCGCCCCGGCCCAAATGCGAAAAATTGTCGGTGATCGCAATCGGCACCATTAATCGATCCCAAGCATGCGTGGCATCTGGGTAACTAAGCACATCCACCAGCGCTTGTTCGTCGGCCGCAAGACCTGCTTTCAACGCCAGACAAGGCGCGGCGCTTTCGTCGTACTCGTCCAACTCGCCGATCTGGATCAGCACCGGCGCGCCGGTTAACGGATTCCCGTTCGGGCTACCGAAACTGAAATAAGGCAGTCGCGGATTGTTGTAGCCGTAACATAACGGATAGTTGGCGACGTGGGCTTTGAAATGCCGGCCGCCGCCGTATTTTTGAGTAACCTGTTCGGTCGCGCTGGCCAGGGTCATGACGCCGCCCCAGGAAAAGCCCAATACGCCGATTCTTTCCGGGTCGATCTCGGCTTGGTTGCTTAAATACTCCAACGCGGCAAAGGCATCGGGATAGGTCAGAATCGGTAAGGCCGGACGATTGGCGGCAGAGGCAACGCCGCGGGCTTCCCACATGTCGAGTTCCAGCGTGGCAATACCGGCCTGCTGCAGCTCGCTGGCATAGAAGTCGCCGCGCGCATCCACTCCGGCGGAGCCATGTAAAATCACCACGGCCGGCAAACCGGCGTGCTTACCGCGGCAGTGTCTCTTTCCCGGCAACGACAACTTGGCTTTGACGGTTAACGCGCCTTGATTGACCACCCCACCCGGAACGCCCGGATTGAAAGCCAACTTTTCCGATTGAATCTCGACAAACTCGATTTTGGGTCGGCTTTGCGCAGCGCAATTTGCACCGTCGTGAGCCTGAACGCCGGAAAATGCACTCGATAGTAATATGCCTGCGAATAAGGCATCGCGGAATTTGCTCATAGTCGTTTCCTCCTCAGAAGGGCGAATTCAAGATGTTGCCGGAAAGGCTCAAGACTAGGCTTTAACTTAAGGCGCTTCAAAGTATAGTCTCGGTTCGCTGGATCGGGCCGGCGGCGCTAACTTGATAACTCAATCGTATTTTTTCCACCGGTGTTCCGTTTGTGCTCGCGGAAATACCGGTTTGCCGGTCCGTCCCGATGGCTCAGTGCCCTTGGATGCAAAGGTAAAAAGCCTTTTGGCTAGTTCGCCGGACCGATATGCGGCCGGTAAGCACTAATTTTATCGACGTTAAAACCCATTACCGATTCGCGGCCTGCTATTGTCAGATCCGTCCCAACCGGCATACTCAATCTGGCGTCTTTTGGCACGCAAAGCGCCTTTTTGCCAATCAGCAACGGTCGGCCTTCGATTTCCGGTTTGTCGCAACTCCGCGAACTGCCGTAATGCCAGCCCGATACTCTGAATACTTTGGTTACCTCGTCGCCGAAAAAATGGGTGTAACCGTAAGCCGCGCCAAGCCCAATTCCGCTGACACCGATATAAAGGCCCATCGCCAGGGTAAGCGGGATTCTAATCCAGCTTTTTTGCAGCAGCTTTTGGAATGGCTTATTGGCTTGGTAAGGCGTGCCGACACGGTTGCGGGTTATTTCGGTCATAGTCACCAAGCCGATTGCCAGGACCGCGCCGTAACCGATACCGACCGATAATCCAAAATCGCTGGGTAGAATCGTACTCAATGTGATGTCGACCAAGCAGCCGACGATGGCCGGCAACAACACGCAAGCACCCAAGATCGCCAGCAATCTCAGCCTAGCGGACACGTCCGCGGCCCGATTGGCTTGGAATATCGACCGCCCGTTCGCGGGGGTAGTGGCCATGTAAACCGCTAAGCCGAGCAGTAGCACGAACTTGTCGGCATACTGGAACGTCACGAATACGCCAGTGACGCTTGCTACCGACAGTATCGCGCCCACTCCCATCGTGAGCAAACCGACGTAATGCAAGGGTTTTAGTTTTAGCGGCCGGTTCTTGTCGATCGGGATTGCATTGACGAACGCGAGATGCCTCAATTGGTACGTCAAAACCACAGAGGCAAGCGTACCGATAGCGAAGAAAAGCCAAGACATGGTGGCATTCGACCAGCCGAAATGGCTTTGCAGCATGCTAATCCCGACAGCTGTTGCCACCACCGATAACACTAGCGCAAACGCTGAAGCCAAACCTTTCAAACTCATGATATTTTTCCGTATTCAATAATGCCGCGAAACGCCTTCGCCTTAGTTCCCATGCTGCTGCGCCGGTCGTAATGCAGAAAAACCGCTTGCCTGACGGACACCTGCATCCGGTGCCAATGGATGATGATTACAATCGCTCTTGCAGCCTGAATCCAAGCACTGCTGGCGTTACCGCAGACAACGAATCCTGGCCGGAAGGCGGTTAAGTATAGATGTATAACGCCGAGCGGCCGACTTTGGTAACTAGCGACGATTCAAGTGATGGGATGCGGCTGAGCTCTGCAGTCGAATGCGCTTTATTTCCAAAACTTCCACCAAGCCGGGCGATGCCGCCGGTAACGGAGCAGCGGAATCGATTCCGGATCGAGCAGGGCTACATCGGCGAAGCCTTCCAGTTGGTAGCCGAACAACTCCGCCAGCGCGGCCTCCGCCAAGTCCAACGGATGAAACGGTAGCGGATAGCTTGCGTCCTCCGCATCGACCGCCGGATGGGTACCGGCCCAAAACGGAACTTCGAACGACAAGCGTTCGCCCAAGTCTTCGATAATCCCGCTGTCGGGCGAGAGGCTCAGCGAGCGCCGCAATTGGCCGTTCTGCCAGGTTGCATAAGCAAACCAATCGACGACGCTGTGCATCGCATGCAGCGTGACATTGGCCCCGCCCGCGCTGAAATGCCGGGCCAGTTTGGACGGACGGTCGATACGGAATTCCTTGGCGGCAAGCACCGCCACACCGGGAAAACATCCGACCAGCAACTGGGCGTCGGGCGGACAGGTATACGCCAGGGAACCCTCGCCGATAGGCTCGAGCCGCTGGTTCGGAAACAACGCGGCCGCCAGCCGTTGGCTGGCCTCGACATCCAACGTCGGCTTGGCTGCCAACGCCTGACGCGGGTTTGAGTCGGCGACCACCAACATCCAGGTTTTTGTACCCATCGGCTATGCTCCAATTGATTTTGTCGGATTCGGGTTAATTGACTGCGGGTGAGCACGCTTGAGTGCCCACGCCGGGCTATTGGCTTATCAATTTCAATTGAAAAACTCTTGACTCCCCGATAAGGCTGCGCAAATCGCCGCTGCGCGGGCTCGTCATAATATTCAAGCGATATAAGGAACCGGATAATCTGTAGGCCGGAATAAGCCGAACGGCGTTTCCGGCGATTTAATGCACGCCGGAAACGCTAACGCTTATTCCGGCCTACTGGGCTTGCTCGGCCCCGCGACACACGCCTGTTGCGGCTTGACCGGAGGCGCCAGTTCACAGCAACCGTGACCTCACCAGCAGCAGGCGAAGCCTGTTGCGGCCAAGACAGACAGAAGCGGGCATTGGTATTGGCGCGAACCACTGAGGACGGACAGACGAACCAACCAGACACCGACGACACCTGCTACGGGCTAACGTGGAGGTGAGGGGCGGCCGGAGCCGAAGGCGGAGGGAACCAAACTGCGCAGCAGTTTGGTTCCCTCGACCGCAGGGTTAGGTCGCATTGCGCAGCAAGCTCGAGTCAGAAAGGCAGTAGATCATCATGGGAATCGGAACTGTTGAGGCCGAGCTTTTCTAACTTGAAAAGCTCGTTTGTAGGGTCTTCGGAGCAGCTGAGCTTAGATAGTCTTTGCTTTCCGCTGTAAACGCCAACGCCCGCCCACGCACCCATCGAAGTAGAGAAGTATTCGTTGACCACGTATGTGATGTCTCCCTTTCGTGAAGGAAATTTCGGTCAAGTAAGTCCTTGTACCTCGTTCGAAATATCCCGAAAAGGCCTTTGAGGGGTGCCTCTCGTCGGGCGGATAAACCATCTCAATCTTGCTTGGCGAGCCGAACCGGTAATGCACGCTACCGATGCTTTCGTTCAAATCCTGGGTGGCGCACACCGAAATATTCTTTTTGCCAGTTTTGCAGCTAAAAAGCACTGCCTCAGTTGGCGAACAAAGCGTGATAGACGGCGGAGCTGCAATTGACGTACATTGCGCAATCGCACAAGAGGTGCTTACAAGAACGGCAGCAATTCGCTTGGAGTGTTTCATGCGATCTAACGCCAAGCTCACCCGACGAAAACCGCGTAGCGGTTTTTGGTCGGGTGAAGCGGCTGGTTAGGCCTGTGCCTACGCAAACTGAAACTCGCCACCGAGCTCCTCGATGATAAACGCGAGATCTTGAGCCGCGTTCTGAAAGATTTCTTGAATGATTCCTTCAACCCCATACCACTCCAAAGACTTAGACCTATCCGAGTGGATCGTATCGTCTGAAAACTCAACTCCGCCTAGATGTGCAACCTTTGCCAGTGAATACATACGATCGAACTCAATAGGTTCACCGAGTCTGTGAGCTAAGCGGTTACGCACTGAGTTCATTTCAAGCAGGAACTCACCCATCTTCTCCCCAATAAGCCCCCTAGACTTCGCCATATTGACCTTGTTTGGAAAGCTCAGATCAAACAAATTTATATGATCTGCATCTGTAAGCTTCAACTCAATCAGTTGAACGAGAACAGACTCCAAGATGAGATGTCCCGTTATGAACGCCGCAAGCTCGGGTCGATCAAATAGCGACATAATGTGGTCGAGATTTGGACGAACTCTATCTTTCCAATGATCTTTCATGTATCTAGGCCTAACGTAAAGCTAAGGGGCGTGCCGCTCACGGACGCTAAGCGAAGCCCTAACAGGTTGGTGAAAAACCATATTTCAGACGCTAATTTTGGCCAGCTTAATCAATATATAGTGTCTGCAGTATCATGCTTCAACTAAATACAGGCTGAGTTAGGGTCAAAAATGAGTTTTTCACCAACCTGCTAAAGCTTGATAAATTACAAAACTTTAAAACCGCCCTGAGGCGGCACGTCCCTTTGAGCGCCATGTTAGGCATTGTTGCGCACCTTGAATTTAAATAATGCCAGTGAACCCACTACTCCCACAATAAACCAAAATATGATCAGGAAAACGATTGTTATGGGCGCATAGTTTGGCGTCATTCTTCCAAATAGCGCCACAGTAAGTTCCCCCATTAGCTCTCTGTTTTCCAGAAATGGCATGAGATTTGTTGGCGCAATAGACACATAGATTAATGGATGAGAATAGGGCTCTGGCACAAGAAAGGCATTGACTAAAAACACTGCTGGGAGAGACAAGCCAATGCCACAGTGCATAAATATAGATTTAACCTTTCCCCTAGTAGTCATTAGAGCCACCGCCTAACTATTGATTATCAGGCAAATCTGCCTGACAAGTTGATATTGCCGGCCATTTCGGGCACTTTTGCCCTGATAACCGCCAAACCGGGCACATCTGCCTCGATAACCGGATTTTTGCCATAAATTCGGGCACATTTGCCTCTACAGAAAGGGGTCAGGCCTAGAAATATAGCAAATCCTTTCAAGGATGCTTAATTGTTAAACCTGACCCTGCTTTGTGACCCTGCTTTGCATTGCCGAACGGAAATTAGTCGTATCGATTCACTTCCCTGCCGGATCGGGTAAACAATCAAATTTCATCACCCGACAAAGGTTCCCGCCTAGGTACTTTTGCCAAAATTGCCTGAAGAGCCGATGCATCGGCCCGTTCGGCTCTAGCTTGCAGATATTCCTCGGTGGCGATCGCAGAAACCATTTCCGCTACGGCACTGGCAATGAGTTGATTAATCGATATACCTTCCTTGGTCGCCAGTTCTTTTAGATGACGCTGAATCGAATTGGGCAAAACCAAACTAAATTTTTTCATTATCTATTCGAAAGACGATATATCACGTTGACACTTTTGGATATTTTAATTCTCGAAGGAATATATGTAATCTTAGCTGTATCGCTTTCTTTGTGCTGACTTTTTTTAAACATCGGCGGATTTGGATTAGAAATCCCAAAAAACTCGTTCAAGCTGTGGAAACCATCTTCCGAAATTGCATATGGATATTCTAATGAAGCATTCATGCCATTTGCCATATTTTCGGCTTTTCTTTTGGCGTCGGCGCAAGCCTCTTTAATTAATTCAGATTCTACTTGCTTGCGTTCAGCGATATCGAATTTAGTAGCGATATTGGACAAATTTGAAGTTTTCAAAAGCCAGTCCATAAAGGTAGTGTACTTATCAAGAGCGGGTAATATTATAGTGAATTTTTGGTTTACTTCGTACCCCAATATCTTAAGTTCTGTGTAATCCTTATCTTCTCGCACAACTTTTTTATCAATATCATAAGCCTCCAAATTATCTTTATCCAAACCTAAGGAAAAGTAAAAATTAATAATTTCCAAGCTTTGCTTTTTTACAATAGCAAGAGCTTTCTCCGATTTTTCATCAAAAACACTTACGCTAAAGGTTATGGTTGCGATGTCTGGAGGAGTTTCTTTTTCTGCAGTACCAGTCGAGAATAAAATCGGAAAATCAGGCCACTGTGTGGCGAATACCGCTGTTGCATTTAAAGTTAACAAAATGAGCATCAGTAGCTGCTTTTTCATATTAGATTCCCAGAATAAACGGATTGTCCGACAAATATATTATTTGACGCTAACATTGCCAGCCACCCCATTCCCCCTGACCGCCTCGTTGTACATATCAAACCCGCTGGCCGGCGGGATCGAGGCGTTGCCGGGGCGGGTGGCTTTCCAGACTTGGTATAGCTTCAATTCGGCGCCGGGTTGCAGTTTGGCGACGCGGACGATGCGGTCCGGGTAGCGTTGGGTTTCCTTGATGCCGGCCCAGTAGCTATCGTCGCCGGCTTGCAGTTTGGCGTCGGCCAGGTAGGTCTGGTCGTTTTCCTGGCCCTCCGCCAGCGACGGGATGCCGTCCTCGATCACGACGAAGTCGCTGCCGGCCGGCAAGCGGTTGGGTTCGGCGCTGCGTTTGATTTTGACCTCGCTGACCACGACGTCGCCGATGTGCAGCGTCTGGCTCAGATCGACCGGTTCGCTGCCGCCGGCGGTAATCCGGCGGAAATTGCGTTGGATGCTGAGGCCATTGTCGCGGGCGACGACGGCCGGGTATGGCAGTTCGACTTGCAACGTGGCGGATGCTATATCGGTTTCGCTGAGATCGGCGAGTTGCAGATCGGCCAGTTCGGCGGCTGCCGGCAATTTGTCGAAGCGGCCCAGATAGCCGCCGGGAATGGGTTGCAAGCTGCCCAACGCGGCGGATGCATTGGCGACTTTCAAGGTCCGGGCTTTTTGGCTTTGCGCGGCGGCGGCTTCCTTGCTCAATAACTCGCGGGTGTTGAAGATGACTTGCGCGGTATCGTAGGTCGAAGTCCAGTAGCCGTGTTGCTGGGTCTGCAACAACAGCCGTTTCAGTCTGCTTTCCAACGCCGGCGGCAAGTCGCCCGCGGCCTGCAATGCACCGAGGCCGGCGGATATTATGCTGGGCAAGCCGAAGCGGAAGCCGAGCCGCTCATACGATGGACCGGGTTGGCTCTGATAAGCGGCCGGATCGATCGCCTCCAGCGCCTGCTGCAGGCGTTTGCCCAAGCGCTTGGCCAGATCGGGCTGGCTTTTCATTTGTTGGTTGAAGGCATGCCAGCTTTGGTTTTTGTAGGCCGCCGAGATGCGCAGCGCCGCAGTCAAGTCTTCGGCACCGGCTTGCGGGTCGGCGCCGACTTTTTCGACGAACTCGGCTTGCCGCTCCCACGGCGCCTGGTAGATGTAACCCACCGCCGAATAAGCGGCCAGCGTAAAGCCGTCCAGCACTTGCTCGGTGTTGGCTTGTTGGGCCAGCCACTCCGCGCCTTTGTTGTAGGCCGAGGTGGTGCCTTCCAGTTTCAATTCCTCGGCATATTTCAAAGCCTGCATCGCGATCATTGTCACCGGCACGCTGGGCTCCGGATCGTTGGCCCACAACGCAAAACCGCCGTCGGCTTTCTGATTTTGGATCAGTTTACGGAGACCCAACGCCGCATTCTGCTTGGCGCGCTGTAAGGGTTTTTCCAGCGGCCCCAATTGCTCGGGCTTGAGGCCGGCGCGTTCGATCAGGTCCAGCAACACCAGATTCGGCACCGTGCTATGCGCCAGTTGTTCGGTGCAGCCGTAAGGGTATTGCACCAGCATTGCCGCCGCCTGCAAGGCCGCGCCGAGCAGGCCGGAGTTGACCCGCACCGTCAGTTGCGCCGGTTGGGCCTGCTCCGGAATATCGAAATGCAAATGACCGTCGCGGCGTTCGGCGGCATAGACTTGCGCCATCGCCGCCGGCTGAATCGGCAAATCGAATTCTTCGGCACCGCCGACTTTGACTGTGTTCGGCGCGGTCAACGCCGCTTTTAAGCTGGCATTGCCGGCTTGCGGGCCGGCGGTCAACCGTAGCGGCCATAATTGCTCGGCTTTGGCGGCCAAGTCGGCGCTCGGCGTCAGGTTGATATCCTGGCCTTGCAGATTGTCACTCAAACTCAGATTGCCGGAGACTTTGACCGGTTCGGGCGAATGGCTGGTCAATTTGACCGCCAATTCCACCTCGTCGCCGCTACGTAAAAATTGCGGGCCGACCATATCGACGGCGATGTCGGTTTTGGTGCGGAACTGGCCGGTGGTTTCGCCGAGGCGGCCGTCCTTATCGCTGGCCACAGCGGTGACCAGCCATTCGGTGACGTTGGCCGGCATATCGACGTCGATCGTCGCCGCGCCGTTGGCGTCGGTGACCACGTGCGGGAACCAGCCGGCGGTATCGCGCATGGCTTTTTTCGCCAGTTTGCTTTGGCTTTTCAAGGCGCTGAGCGCAAAGTTGGGTTTGCGCAGCAAGTCGGCGTAGCCGTAGCCTTGCAAGTCGTCGGAATAGTAGGTCGACAGATTGCTGCGTTGCAGCGGATAGAAAAAGTCGAAAATGCCGGGGCGGAATTCGGCTTGCACCGCGTAAACGGCGCGATCAACAATCGATACCGCCAGCTCGGTATTCGCCGCCGGGCTGCCGTCGGCGCGTTTGACCTGCAATTTGATTTGGGTGGGTTTGAGCGGTTCGGCTTCGGCTTGAGCCGGCTCGATGGCGATTTGCAGCCGCTTATCCCAGGGCACGATGCGGAAGCCCAGCGTCTGCTCCTTGTACTTGCCGCCGGCTACCGGGACCGTGACGGTGTGGTAAAAGCCGGTGCCGTATTCGGGTTTGGCAGTCACTTCGAACCAGCGGCTACGGCCTTGGGCCTGGGCGCTGCGGCTATCGAACAATTTGGCGCCGGCCACGGTTTCCCAAATCGCGCCGGCCTCGTTATTGCCCCAGGCTTTTGGCAGCAAGGCAAACACTTTGGCTTGCTCGCCGGGGCTGAGGATTGTGGTTGGCGTGTACAGCTCCAATTCCGGATTCTCGGCCACTGCCTCGCCGCCGTTGCCGGCGACGATCAACGTGGCCGGTTGCGAAGTGGAACTGTGGCTCATGCTGCGGCCGTCCAACGTCTCCAAACGCGCCACGGCGGTCAAGCGACCGAACTCTTTCAGCGCCGGTATGCTGAGTTTTTGCTGGCCGTTGGCGTCGGTGGCAATATCCAGTTTCACCAGACTGCGCTTGCCGCTGCCGGGCTGTTCCAGCATCACGTCGACCACGCCGCCGGCCTTGGCTGCCGGCTTGCCGTCGGCGTAACTGGATTGCAGCAAAATCTGCAAATCCTGATCGCCAACCGCCGCGACGGTTTTGTTAAAGCGTAGCGCCGGCTGGGCTTCGGCCAGCGTGGCGTAAATGCTGTCGGTCAAAATCGCGCTGCCGCCGGCGACATCCTGGGCGCGCACCATTAATGTATAAATCCATTCCTGTTCCGGTTTCGGCGACTTGGCGTCGGTTTGGGCTTCGGCCGGTACGGTAAATTCGAAACTGCCGTCGCCGTTGTCGGCCAGTTTGGCGGCGGTTTCCCACGGATTGCTGGCTTCGGCGGCCTGTCGGGCCTCGATCGAACTAAACAAACGCTGCGGCTGGGTTAATGGCGCGGCGGATTTGATCTGGCCGAAATAATCGTTGCCGGCCGACAAGCCGGCGCCGGCCTCGGTCACGAATTGCGGCGCCTCGAATTTTTTGCGGTACAAAAACACTTCGAATTTGACGTTCTGCGGGATGCCGCCGCTGTAACGCTTGGCGCGGAATTTCAGATTGAACGCTTGCCCGGCTTGCACAGTCTGGCTGCGTTCCAGCCGTTCCAGGTAAAAGGTCGGTTTGATGTAATCGCGCACCCGAAATTCGCCGCCGTAGGCTTTATGGTCGATCTCGGCCAGCAAACGGTAAAGGCCGGGTGTCTGGCCGGGATCCAGATCGAAGCTGCCGGAAAACGAGCCGAAGTCGGTCAATTGGCTGTGGCCTTGCAAGCCGGTGGCGTTGCCGTCGGCGCGGACTAATGACACGTCGGTTTGTTTGGATTGAAAGGCCGGAATCCGCAACTGGCCGTCCTGCAAATTGCGGACGATGCCTTTGTAGAAAAAGGTTTCGCCGGGCTTGAAGATCGGCCGGTCGGTCATCACGAATACCGCATGGTCCTTGGCCTGAGTCGGCAGAAAATCGGTCGCGGTCAACGCCGTGCGCGCTGCTGCGTTAGCGTTGGCGGCCGGCGCGTCGACCCGCACCAGTAGTTTGCCGTCCAGCACCCCGTCGGGATTGTTGAAGCGCAGTTCGCCGGCGGCATCGGTCACCCCCGGCAAGTTCTGCCAACGGCCGCGGCCGTCGCGGACGCTGACTTTGGCATTGGCCAGCGGTTGCAAATCGCGGTTCATCGCCCGCACCAGCAATTGCTCGCTGGATTGCTTGACCTGCACCGCCAGGCTGCTGACTTGAATCAGACACTGCGCCTCGGTCTTGCCCTGCACCGCCTGCAACAGATACAGGCCGTCCGGCAACGGCTCGAGTGAGATCTGCCGAACTTTGTAGCGGTGCTCGCTCCAGGTGTCCTCGTTAAACCACCAGCCCAAGTCGTGGGTTTGCTGGCCGTTGCGCAACAGGTCCAGATAGGTTTCTTTCACCACCTTAAAGCCCTTGGGCGGGGCGACCAGGATTTGCTGCGGCACGGCCGCCAACGGCTTGTCGGTCACGGTCAGTACCGAACCGCTGAACGGCGTGTCTTTCAAGGACTTGCGAAATTCCACATCCAACATGCCGCGCAGCAATTTCAGCGGCGATTCGGCGTTGTTCAATCCTTTTGCAAAATAATGGCCGGGATTGAGCTCGCTAACCGGCTGCTCGTAACTGCGGCTGACGTTGAATTGGCCGTCGAGAAAATTTTCCAGATTGTCGGCTTTCAATACCCGGATCAGCATCGGCTGGTCGGTGACGGTGTAATCCAGGCGGATGCTGGGCGATTCGCTGTTACTGAAACTGCGTTCGGCGGTCAGGTAGAACGGGCTGCCGGCGACGGCGGCAAGCGGTGCGAGAACTACCGCAAGCCCAATTGCCACGGCAAAACCCGCTAGCCGGTCGCGCAACACTGCATTCAGAAATCGGTACATTTCAACGCCTCCCGGCCGACGATTATCGATTGCCAATCCCGGCGTTACGCGCCCGAACCGGCATTAATTTCGCAGTAGCATAGCCGCTAATTGGAGAAATGAAACGCTTTTGCACCGGCCCGGCTGTAGTGGCTGTGCCGTGGGCCGATTGCGGTCCGGCCAGGCGTTTTTTCATGCAGCGAAATTGAAGGGATCGCCCTACATATTTCCTTACGTTTGGTGAGGATTGGGCTATAATTTAGACATAGATCACAAAAAGCCGGGGCAGGGAGCTGGCAATCGCGCCGCAAGCTGCCGGTACACGCTTTCGAGGGATCGCTCTGCGGTAAAGGGGGGTGAACATGTCTGTTCCATATCCAGCAGCCGACGGCGGTATTTCGGTAGAGCTCGGCAAGAGTTCCGCAGGACCGGCATCCGAGTCCAGCAAAGTCGATTTATTTCCCATCGCCAATCCAGACTTCTGGAAAATTAAAACCCTGAAGGACTTGGCGCTCCGCAGCATCACGCTGGCCCAATTCCCGGTCGTCAGCGCCTGGCGCGAAAAGCTGTTTTCGCCGGCAGGTACGCCGGAAATCTGCGATGAATTGCCGCGCCTATTAACCGAATTTCTGCGCCGGCCCGAAAGCCAAACCTTGCCGCCTTACACCCGGCGCGCCCAAGCGCTACGCCACATCTTCGTCAACAAAACCGCAATCGTGCATGCCGACGACTTGCTGCCCGGCCAAACTACCACCAGCTTCGTCGGCCCAGTGGTTTACGCCGATACCATAGGCTATTGCATTTGGCCGGAACTGAAAACCGTCACCACCCGCGCCCAAAATCCGTTCAAGATTCGCCCGGAAGTGGCCGAGCGTCTGAATCGAGAAATATTTCCATTCTGGCTGGAGCAAAAGCCAATCCAGGAACTGGCCCGTTACAGCGATTACGATAGCGCCGCCTATGAGAACCGCGACCGGATCGGCGGCAATTATCCGGAGTCGATCGATCCGCCCTTGCGTAAAAAAGCCGGAGAAACCCCGAAAGCCCAGGAATTGATGGAAAGGGTAGCGTTCTTCCTGTCCGACAAGGCCACCTGCGTGTCCCATACCGTGCCGGATTTCGAACGGGTGTTGAAGTACGGCTTCGATGGCTTGATCGAACGCGCCAAACAGGATATCGCCAGCGGCGCGGCGGCTACGCCGCAGCAAGTCGAGTTTCTACAGGGCGTGATTGCGGTATACGAGGGCGCCAAACTTTACGCCCAGCACTTGGCCGAGGCTGCCGACCGCGCCGGCAATCAAGTGCTGGCGACCATCTGCCGCAAGGTGCCGGCGCAGCCCGCCGAAACCTTGCACGAAGCGCTGGCCGCGGTCTGGATTTGCTACCACCTGCTGTTGCAGGAAAACACCAATTTCGGTTTTTCCATCGGCCGCCTGGACCAAATCCTCAACCCATTCTATCTGGCCGATTGGCAAAAACTGGATAACCATCAAGCGCAGGACGCCTATACCCGGCGGGCGGTGGAACTGATCAGCCATTTTTTCCTGCATTGTTCCGATCATGTGCCGCTGTCCACCTCCGGCTCGGAAACCCTGTTCGCCGGCAGCGGCTCCAATCAGGCATTGACCGTGGGCGGCACTCGCTATGAAAACGGCCAGGTCGTCGATGCGGTCAACGACATGACCTACATCATCCTCAAGGCCACCGAGATCCTGGCTATCCGCGACCCGAACGTGCATGCCCGCTATCATCGGGATGTGCATCACTGCGACGCCCAAGGCAATTCGCTGCCCGTTGAAGTAATGGACCCGTATCTGAAACGGATTTGCCAGGTCAATATTCTGACCCGAGCCACGCCGGCGCTGCATGGTGATGCGGCAGTAGTGCCGGCCATGGCCAGTTACTATGCGGCGCATGCCGGTATCAGCGCGGAAGAAGCCTTGGCGGATGCCTACGATTACACGTCTATTGGTTGCATCGAAGAAAACGCCGCGCATAAACATTACGGCAACACCGGCTCGACTTTGATGGTGTTGCCGGCAGTGTTGGAGCTGGCTTTGTACGGCGGCAAACATCGCAGCGACGGCGTGGCGCCAAAATCGCCCAACCTGTTTTACGGCGACGCCCGCTACACCACGCAGCCCTTGCTCCAAATCGATAGCATGCCAGCGTTTATCGAGGCCTTTAGGTTTCAACTGAACGAAATGGCCCGCCACGTCGTGCAATGCAACAATTACTTCGGCCGTTTCTACGAACAATCCCGGCAGTCGCCGTTTTTGTCCGGCTTGTTTACCGGGCCGACCAATACCCCGGACAGTGACGGAGCGAGTTTTCGCGATGTCTCCGCCGGCGGCGCTAAATACAATTCGGCGGGCATTGCCGTGATCGGGCTGGCCGACGTGATCGACTCGTTTTGCGTGTTGGACACCCTGGTATTCGGCGGCAAAATCTCGGCCGGCGAATTGCTGGCGGCGATGCAGGCCGATTTCGACGCCGGCAGCTTGCAGCCCAAAAGTTTCTGGGCGTCATTGCGGGAGCGGGTGCAAAACTGGCTGCATCCGGAAGATGCGCCGTTGCCATTACCGACATTAAGCGCCGACCGCCTCAATCAAATCAAACAGATGATCCGGCTGGCCCCCAAGTATGGCGCCGGCGTCGATCAAACTCCCGGCGGCATTTACAACAACGCTACCGCCGTCAAATACACCCACCTGCTGACCGAAATGTTGCAAGAGGTATTTGCCCAATACCGCACCCATCGCGGCGGGCGTTATCTGCCCGGTTATTGGAGCATGACCAACCACGCCGGTTTTGGGATGTTGACCAAGGCCACGCCGAATGGCCGGCGTAGCGGCGAGTCTTTCGCCAGCGGCATCACACCGTGTCCGGGTGTGGTCAAAGCCAACGGCGAGCCGGTCAATTTGCTGGATCACATGCTGTCGGTCACATCGGTCAACGCCAATACGGTACAGAACGGTTACACCTACAACCTGAGCTTGACCACCCGCGATCGCGGCCATTTCGAAGAGGACACCGAATTGTTCTCGCGTTACATGAAGGCCTTTGCCGACCAAAACGGCGTGCTGGTGCAAATGTGCGTGTCGTCGATCAACGATCTGGTCGCCGCCGACCGCGCCGCCGCCGCCGCCGGGGAATCCGGGGCCGGCGAGGCCGAACATAAAGCGCTGGAGCCGTTCAAGGATCTGATGATACGCGTGGCCGGCTACTCGGCGTATTTCGTCACGCTGAGTCCGCAGATGCGCAAAGAGATTATTCAACGCGCCAATTTCGGGCTGGACACCGGCGCCGAGCAACATACGCTCAACGCAATTTAAGAGGAGAACTGTCATGCATGCCGGATTTCCCTGTTTATTACCGAATTTACAAAAAACCTTGAAGTTGGGTGCCAATGCCGCGATTGATGCCGGCGAACTGCCGGCTGTTTTGGATAAAGCCCAAGGCCGCTTGTTGGCCGGCGGCATGGCCGTGGCGCTGCGCTTGGGGTTTGGCTATTTGTTGCGCGATTGCCAGCTGGATGCCGAGCAAGCGGCCAAGGCCAATGCCTTTTTCGAGGAAAACTTCATCATCATTGATCCCCTGGCGCCTGGCGGCCAAAGCTACTATCAGGGCAAGTTTCTGATCCGCACCAGCCGGCGCGGTGATGACATGAACGTGTTGCTCAAATTCTGTCCCAATCCCGATGCCCTGTACATCGACACGCCGTTCGGCCGGGCCTTGAATTCGCTGGCACTGGTTGCTACAGAGGTGCTGGACGAAAACCAGGCCGACCGGATCGAGAACGATCCCAGCCAAGTCGACCTGGTGGTGCGTTTCAAGGACGTGCAGTCGATTATCGGTTTGCTGGGCCGTTCCGGTGTCGATATCGTCGGTTTGCTGCTGGAAAACCTGGTGCAACTGACCGGCCACGTCGGCCATCTGTTTAAATTGGGCGCTATCGCCACGGACATCCAGTTATCCCTGGATATTCCCAAAGCAGCCTAGCATTGGAGAGCGGAGATGGACCACAAAGCTTTCATCTTCGATATCAAGCGCAACAGCAGTGAGGACGGGCCGGGTATCCGGACCACGGTGTTTTTCAAAGGCTGTCCGCTGAGTTGCAGTTGGTGTCAAAACCCCGAGGGCATCGCTCCGGGGCCGTCTCTGTCTTTTCGTGCCGAGTTATGCCGGCCGGACCAGTGCGAGCGACCTTGTCTTAAAGCTTGCCGATTGAAAGCCTTAACGCTGCAAGACCAACAACTGCGGCTTGATCGAGAACGTTGCGACCAATGTGGACGTTGCGCGGCGGTATGTTCGCAGCATGCCTTGGAGCTGGTGGGGCAATGGCTGAGTGTGGACGAGCTGTTTTATCGAGTCGCCATCGATAAACCGTTTTTCGACGCTACCGGCGGCGGCGTCACGGCGTCCGGCGGCGAATGCACTACGCACATGAATTTTCTGCACCATTTTTTTAAAAAACTGAAAGCCGCCGGTATTCATACCGCCATCGAAACTAACGGCATGTTCAATTTCGGCCGTTTTACCCGCCTGTTGCTGCCATGGCTGGATTTGGTCTATTTCGACTTAAAACTGATCGACGAAGCGGCCAGCATCCGCCACACCGGCCATTCAAACCGGCCGATTCTGGACAATTTGTTGCGCCTGACCGAGTGCGCCGAGATTCCGGTCAAAGTCCGTATTCCATTAATTCCCAACATTACCGCCACCGACGAGAATCTGAGCGGCATAGCCCGGTTCTTGCGGGAGCACCGGATCGAGCAGGTCAGCGCCCTGCCTTATAACCCCTTATGGCTGGACAAGCTGCAGCGCTTTGGGATCGATACCGACTATCGGTACGCCGCCTTCATGAGCGACGCCGAGATCGAACGCTGCGTCGATAGCTTGCAGGCCTGTTGATTTCAAGGAGAGTCGTCATGCAAACCGATTTCCATCATGCCGTGACTTATGTCGCCGCCCGCACCGCCGGCTTCACTCACCAGGACGCCGACATCGTTGCTTATTCGGCGCAATACGTGGACGACGCCGTCAGCGAAGGCGTCGTGCATTTCGATAACAACGCCTTTTATGCCAGGATTCATTCGTCGCATAAAAGCACCGACGTCGGCAATTTGAACAACGATTACAACCACCTGATCTGGTTACCATTCCATTTTCTGCCGGGCAACGGCGGCAAGGGTCCGGGCGAAGATCCGGGTGGTACGTTTATCCAAAAAATCGTCTGTCTGCCCGACAGCCCGCCGGCCAAGGACATGGTGCAAGCGGCGGTCGACGATAAAGGCAAGCCGTACAGTCTGCATCGCTTGGGAATTGCCTTGCATGTGTATGCCGACACCTGGTCGCACCAGGGTTTTGCCGGGGTGATACACGAAATCAACGAAGTGGAACACGCACGGGAGTTGAAAAGCTCCGGCATGTACAGCAAACAATTGCAGCAGATACTGGAGGATATCCTGGACGATGTGATTCCGCCGCTGGGCCATGGCCGGGCCAAGGATTTTCCGGACCTGCCGTTCTTGCATTGGCAGTATCGGAACGGTCGCGATGTTTGGATCGTTCGCGATAATCCCACGGATTTTTGCACGGCTGCGGACGCGATGTGCAAAGTGATGCAGCAGTATCTGGGCAAAGCCCAAAACGGATTGCCGGCCGCCGACAAAACGCTGCTGGCAAAAATATTCCTGGAGTTAAAGATCAAGGACGACAAAGCCCGCCATCGGCAATGGCTGGAGATCGTCAAGAACGGCTTCAAAGGCGAGAAATTCAGCTTCGGTACGGCGGAGATTAGTTATGCCGCCGAAGGCGCCAATTCCTGGAAGGAAAAAGCGCTGGGCAGCAGTTGGGACATGCGCGTACATAAATACACGCCGGCATTTTTGAGTAGTCACTGGAAGCTGTTTCACGACGCGCTGCAACTGCATCGCTTGACCGTGCTGCACGACATTTTGCCCAAGTACGGCATTTGCGCCGGCTAAGCCGGCAAGCGGGAGAGTCGCCATGAACGCCAACACCACAGTCGATCCACCCTGCCGGACTTTATACCCCATCGTGCTGTTGCACGGTATCGGTTACCGCGACGACATGTTGATGCTGAATTCCTGGGGCCGGATTCCGAAAACATTGGAGGCCGCCGGTGCCAGGGTGTTTCAAGGCGGACTGGATGCCTGGAACAGCCACGAAAACAGTGCAATGGCGTTGCAACCGAATATCGAGCAGATACTCAGCCAAACCGGTTCGGCCAAGATCAATCTCATCGCCCACTCCAAGGGCGGACTGGAAGCGCGCTATCTGATTTCCAAACTGGATATGGCCGATAAGGTGGCCAGCCTGACCACGGTTTGCACGCCGCATCGCGGCTCGGCCGTGGCGGATTTGGTGGCCGGCGACATTCCCGATACCGAAAACCTGCTGAACGTCAATTTCTTCAAACGCCTGGCGCAGCGCTTGGGATTCGGCGCGATGGACATCCTGGCCAGAATGACCGGCGACAAAAGCCCGCAAGCCGGTATGGCCATCAGGCAACTGACACGTAATTATCTGGCGGAATTCAATCGGCAAGTACCCGACGTGCCGGGCGTTTACTACCAAAGCTACGGCACGCTGATGCGCCGGGCCATCGACGACCCGGTGTTTGCCGCCACCCATGCGTTGCTGAAGCGGATAGAAGGCGACAACGACGGCATGGTCTCCACGCTATCCTGCCAATGGGGCCGGTTTCGCGGCTTGATTGGCGACAGCAATCCCGACCGCGGCCTGTCGCACGGCGACTTGGTGGACTACCGCGGCCTGCTATTGACGCATTTCAATATCCCCGTCGTATATCTGGACATCGTCAAAGACTTAAAACAACAAGGCTTTTAAACGGAGCTGTTAGCTCCGGCCCAAGCCAAAAAGATAACAAGCACAGGGGAAGGACCATGAACAACTATCTCAGTGTCGCCAATTTCCCAACCGCGTCGGAGCCCGAACGGCAAGCGCTGGCTAGTGCGCTCGACGCCATTCTCAACCACGATCTGAAAAACGGCGCGCTGCCTATGCTCGGCAGCTATCGCAAAATTTTGGGCGATAACCTGCGCCGCGAAGAATGGGACGGTATCCACGAAAAACTGCTAACCCTGTTCAAGTGCGGCACCAGCACGCCGCTGGACGGGCCGATGATCGGCGTGTCGATGTCCATCCGCGACAGCGATTATTTCAAGGCAGCCGCCAAGCAGCACGGCGAAAACCGTTCCATGCTAGCGCATCTGGAATGGATGGCAACGCTGTGGAATGTGACTTACGCCAGTACCGGGTTATGGATGGGCAAGACCTTCGAGCCGGTATCCAAAGACGTGTTTGCCGCCAAATGCGGCCACGATCCGGTGGCGCTATCCAATTACGACCCGGAAACGACGCGCATCGGCCGGAATTTTTTCCGCGAACCGGACGATCCCAATTTCATTCAGAGCCTGGGTATGCCGGTGCTGACCCAGTTCTGGAATTTGCGGGATCGGCCTTTGGATACCAAAGCGCAGGGCTTCGATAGCCAATTGCTTGGGCAAAATCTGGCCAAGGAAAAAGCCATTCCGTATGTAAAAACCGGCGGGATTTTCCTGTCCCTGCCTGGTAAGTCCGTAGTTGGAGAGATGAACGGCAAAGCCGTATATCAGCTTAATTACCGTTGGCACCCTTTGCATCCGGCCTTCCCGATGACCCGCTTAATCGACGAGTTGGTGCAGATCGAGGACGGCGTCTATTTGGGCCAATTGGTCATGGCCAGCCACCACTACAGTTTGGGCACCTTGCGGATACCCTTGTTCGGCGAGCCTCCGCCGGAATGGGAGTTGGGCGAAGCCTATACCGGCGACAACTCGGTCGATTACGGCTACCAAAATAACGGTTTCTTTTTGATGATAGATACCGCACGCGCCAGGGAAGCCTTCGCCGACGCAGCCTTCCCCAATCTACGGCCGCGGCCCGGCGAGTGCGGTTGGAAGGAGCTGGGCTACGACAAACCGGTGCCTGCCAAACCGCGCGTTGCACCGGATGGTGTGGATTGGGCGACCGGTTGGCGCGACGACCCCGAGTTGCAGCGTAAATTCACCACGTTTTGCCTGGAAGCGTCGCCGAAAGCCGATGATGGCGACGTACGCGAGTTGCTGCTGCCCGGCGAATCCATTTTGCAGATGTTGCAACGCCAGCAGGGCAAAATTTCGGCAGCCAGCGGTTTCGACGACCATTTGCGGCACTTTGAAGTGTTGAACCGGCTGTTTCGCGCCGGCGTTGCGCCCGGCATTGTCGACGGCGTAGTCCAGGGCCAGGGTAAAGGTTACAACACCCGCTTCGACGCGCCGGAAGCACGCAGTTGGTATGGCGCTGACGATCAATGCCGCGGCTTCGATTACTACCACGGCGCCACGCTGAATTTGCATTGGGGCTTCGGCGACAGTTTTATCGCCAATATCGCCCGCTCTTTGCAGGAGCACAGCATGATTCCGGCCGCGCTGGCCGACAAGCTGCAAACCGATCCGCGCGCGCCGAATTTGCTGAACGCGGTGTGGGCCAATATCGGCCGGTTTATTTTTCCGTGGGCCGGCAAGTCTTTCGAACGCATCGGCGGTCGCAAATTGAGCATGCTGCTGGACGAAAGCGACGACCTGGCCCAGCGCTATCCGGAGCGGGTGGCCGAGTTAAAAGCCCATCCGGCCAGCTTTCCGCATTACGCCCTGGTCGAGAAAAACCGCGAACATTATTGGCAACAGCCGGGCGTTTACGCCGAACATCTGCGCAGCGGCAGTTGGGACCGGGGTATGTCGAAAACCGACAAGGCGTTCTGGGAACGGGAAGCCGCCGAGCATTGGGTATTCGGCAATAACATCCAGGACTCGCGCATCCTGCCCACCGACGCCCTGTTCCGGGTCTTGGATATGAACTACCACCCGCCGCTACCCTCCATCCAGCAATTGGCCGATGCCGGCCCCTCGCCGTTCGTGAGGCAGGGCTACAGCTTTTTGGGGGTGGACGACAGGCCGTCGATCTTGCCGATGAACAACGGCCCGGATAAGCCGAAGCAAGTATTCCAGTTCCATTACCGCTACCCGCTGATCGGCGGTCCGGCGCCGATAGGCACCTGTTTGGACGAACTGGTGGAAATTGCCGAAGGCTTGTTCCTGGGCCAACTGATTTACTCCACCGCCTTGCTGGTGCCGTTTCACTCGGCCACCGACCCGGCGGAATACCAATACCAGCTATTCGGCTATTTCCTGTTGCTGGATAACACCTGGGAGCAACACCGGCAGGCGATAGGGTTTGATATCAATACGGCCGGTTGAAATTGCGATGGTTGACCACGAAAACAGGATTTTTAACCACGAAAGACACGAAAATCGCGAAAGGGTTTTTACCGTTCTGCTTCGTTATCCAGTGGCAACGGCACCTGCGATAAATCCAGTTCGCCGTTGAAAGCTTGCTGGCTCAATGCGCCGTAGAGGTTTTCGAGATCGGTCAGGCTTTTTTGGTAGCGGGATTTGAGGCTTTCGACTTTCGCAGCGATCAAAGCGAATCTAGTCTGCAATGGTTTTGGTGGGCATAAAACTTGGAACGTCTGAATGTCCTTAATACACTTATATGCGGCACCGTTGTCTCTGTTGGTTTGCAGTGCTTAGTAAACGACGCATCCTTGAGGTGTGCATACAAAAAATATTGCTCAACGTCTTTTGCTCGCAAACGAGCTGTACGCTGAACAAGGAGTGATCCACAACCAATTTAATCCACAGTACAGACCTTCAAGCCACTGGAGATCCACGGACGATCCATTGCGATGACTATGTCATTGGCTTCAAGCAGATGCCGCTCCAGTCCTGGCAGTAGTTGTGCTGGCCAATAGTTGCATTTATTCCAATCAATTCCCTGCGGGTAAATTATCAGGCCGCCACAAAGTCTCAGCTGATTCGGATCATCGGTGTAGAGGTCACTCTTGAATGGATACCCAGTGATGATTTCTGCAACCTTGCTGCAAGGCTTTTTCTCCCACCTCATCTCATTCCGCACCGGGTCGCCAAACATCTCCAGAAAAACGCTTTTGAGCAGGTCGTCGAGTTGTTGTAGGTGTTGTTTGCGCTGGGCGATCAGCCCTTCCACTTTGCCGAGCAGATGGGCAATACGCTTTTGGTCGTCGAGAGGTGGGAGAGGAATTTCTATCTCAGCGAGTGACTTTGAATTGAGCGTCTTGCCCATTACGGCTTTCTGCCTGTTGCTGCGTGAGCGTGGCGAGGGTGTACTGGTCTTGTGACAGCCCGGTGCGCTCGTAATAAAGGCTGCCCAACTGGCGCTTGGCCGAACTAAATATTGCTCGTATCGGTTCAAAGAAATGGCCTAATTGAATTGAGCATACACCCCAGCATCCCGCTCAGGATAACTCTCATACACGTGCTCGAACACCGCCGAGCATTTATGTTGATAGAGTTCCGGCGTGTAAGCGCGCGGCAGGCCAGAATCAAGGGTGTCTTCGATGGTGAGTTTGAGTTGGGAGCGGGCCGTGGATTTCTGCCGCCAGTTCAGCACCAGTAGTTCTTTCAAACGTGCCAATAATTCGCGGGCTACTTTTTTGACTTCGCTGCGTTCCTCGCTGGTCAGTTCCGGTGCGGGACGGGTCAGAATGTCGAAGATGACCAGCTCTTCCTCGCTCATATGCTCCCGCACATGACGCTGCTGCTCGTCGTTCAGGCTGTTACTCAGGGCCAGCAATTCGGCATACAGCGCTTCAATCGAGGCGCTACCATTGTTATAGCTTTCGATTAACGCTTCGAATTTTTCCGCAAAGTCGGCACGGGTGCGATTCAAGCGGATCATTTTTTCCAGTTGCGCACGAATCGCGGCCTTTAGCACTTCCAGGTCGGTATTTTTATGCTTAGACTGCTTGAAGCGTGAGGCCAGCGCTTCGAAATTGATCTTGGACAGGTCTAAGGCCGGTGGCCCCTGTTCGCGAATGGCGTGGCCGGTAATCGAGTCATCCAGCAAGCTGTTTATTTGACCCATCACCTGGGAAATATCCGGTGGATTGGGGTTCAGATTGACGCGCATCGCTTCTGCGAGCGTTGCCAAACAAGCCGCGCGACTGGCGAACTCCAGCGCGGCAGGGTCGGGTTTGACGGCTTGGTACAGGGTGTTGACCAAGCGCTCGTGTCCGAAAAACTCCCGCCGCAAAGGATCAGGCGAAATCAGCGCATTAATCGCATCTTCGATGGCCTGCAAGCGTTGCAAGCTCCCGGCAGGCAGCGCTTCAATCTGATCCAACACCACGCCATGCGCCGCGCAAAAAGCAGTAGCCTGGGTAACGGACTGCCGCAGCTCATCTACTAACTGCTGCTTTTCCTTGACCGGACTCTTGCCATCTTTGCCGGCGCCGTAGATCGCTAACGCTTTTTCCAGCGAGGCAAACACATTGGCGTAATCGACAATCATGCCGCTGTGCTTACCGGGAAAAACCCGATTCGCGCGGGCGATGGTCTGCATCAGCGTGTGGTTACGCATCGGTTTATCCAGATAGACCGTCGAGCAACTGGGCGCATCAAAGCCCGTCAGCCACATGGCGCAGACGAAAACCAGGCGCAACGGATCATTGGTGTCCTTAAACCGCTCGTCCAAGCCCGGCTGCGACTCATTCATGCGCTTGCGATGCAGCGCTATGTCGAATCCCAACGTTTGCATCTGCTGGATTTCATTTTGCCCAGGCGAAACAATCACCGCCATGTCGGTGCTGACCAATACTTCCAATCGCTGTTTCAGCTCTGCCATACGCAGATCGCGGCGTGCCTGCTCTGGATTCATCTCGCTACCGCGTAATTGATAAGACAACTCTGCCAACTCTTTCCGTACCCGCTCGATTTCCACAGCCCAATGCGCCTGTACCTTGTCGTACATCCGCACAGCGGTGGCTTTGTCGATGGCAACCACCATCGCCTTGCCGATAAAGCCGCGCCCCAGAAAATGCCGCACGATGTCTTTCGCCACCGTTTCCAACCGGTCGTCGCGCGTCAGTAGGTGGTATTGGCGGGCCAGTTCCCGTTCCAGCTTGGCTTCCTGCTCAGGGTCAAGCTCAGCCTCTTCAATCAGTTGGTAAATGTCGTCGTTCAAGTCGGGGTTAATCAACTGCAATTCCGGCGTGCGGTTATCGTAGAACAACGGCACCGTGGCGCCATCTTCAATCGACTGCTGGAAATCGTAGATCGACACGTAATCGCCAAACACGTCCTTGGTGCGCTCTTCGCCCGCGATTAGCGGCGTGCCGGTAAAGGCCAGGAACAGGGCGTTGGGCAAGGCCGCCCGCATATTTAGCGCCAGAGTGTCGTATTGGCTGCGGTGGGCTTCGTCAGTAAGTACGATCACGTCGGAGCGGTCGCATAGCAATTCGGGCATCTGGAACTTGTGCACCAGGGTAAACACATAGCGATGATTGCCGCGCAACAGTTCCCGCAAGTGTTCGCCGCTACTAGCGTGACAGGCATCGCCTTCGGCCTCGCTGACAGCACCGACAGCTTTGAAGGTTTTGGCGATTTGCTCGTCCAGTTCCACCCGGTCGGTAACGATCACAAAGGTCCAGTTGCCGATCAACTTGCGCAACACCTTCTGCGCGTAAAACACCATCGAAAAGCTCTTGCCGCTGCCCTGGGTTTGCCAAAACACGCCGCCCCGCCCATGACCCAATTCGCGGGCTTTTAACATGGCAGCGATGGCGTTATTCACACCGAGGAACTGATGGTTCTGGCCGACGATTTTGATTAACCCCGCCTTGTGCTCAGAAAACAGCGTGAAATTCTCCACCAAATCCAGCAAGCGACTCCTGTCGCAAGTCCCGCGCAGAATCACTTCCAGCGACACCCGTCGTGGCTCGTCCTCGCGGGCTATGCGCTTCCACTCGAAGAAGCGCTCCCAATCGGCGGTCAGTGAACCGACCCGGCTATCCGTGCCATTGGAAGCGATCAGCAATGCGTTGCTCCAGAACAGTGCCGGAATCTGCTGTTTGTAATGGGTCAGATTTTCGGCAAAAGCTGCGTGTGCCGGTACACCGGGCTTTTTCAGTTCGATGACCAGCCACGGCAAACCATTCACAAAACCAACCAGATCAGGCCGGCAAGTGTAAAGTGCCCCTGTAACGCTAAACTGACTGACCAGCAGAAAGTCGTTGTGCTCCGGGTGCTGCCAATCCACCACCCGTAACCGTTCGGTTCTCTGACCGCCGTGTTCCAAATCGGGCACAGACACCGTAATACCGTCTTTCAGCAGCCGATAGACTTCGCGGTTAGCGGCTTCCAAACTCATCGCCGAGCGGTCGCGGGTCAGCTCATCAACGGCGTTGCTGATGGCTTCCGGGGGCAGCTTGGGATTGAACTTGCACAGAGCCGCACGTAGCCGTGCCACCAACACCACTTCACCTTTAGTTTCACGGCCCAGCATACCGCCTGTTCCGAAGGTTTCTTCCAAAGCCGATAGCGTTTGCCAGCCCAACGAAGCAAATAACTCAATGGCGGGCTGCTCTACCAGTTGGTCTTCGGAATAAGCGTGGGTGTTCATTCGCCATCCTCTTCGGCATCCTTTGCCAGCGCCTGCTCGATAGCCTCAATGCTGGGCAGGCTGGTTTGCAACTCGGCAGGCAGTGCGTCGAGCAGCTTATACTCAGCAATCCCCATAGGCTGGCTCTTATCCCCCAGAGCATATTCGGCCACGATCTTGTTTTTGCTCTTGCAGAGCAACAAGCCAATGGTGGGGTTGTCGTGCTCGCTTTTGACTTGGCGATCCACCGCCGTGAGATAAAACCCAAGCTGACCCAAATGCTCGGGTTTAAACTTGCCACCCTTTAGTTCGATCACCACATAGCAGCGCAGTTTTAAATGGTAGAACAGCAAATCGATGAAGAATTCGTCGCCGCCCACGTCCAACAGCACCTGTCTTCCAACAAACGCGAAGCCCGCGCCCAATTCCAGCAGGAACTCGGTGACATGCTTCACCAGCGCGTGTTCGATCTCGCGTTCCTGCGCCTCATCGGTCAGGCCCAGGAAGTCAAAACGGTAAGGGTCTTTCAGAGACTCACGGGCCAGGTCTGACTGCGGCTTGGGCAGGGAAGCCGGAAAGTTGGTGATTGCCTGACCGCTGCGCTCCAACAGCCGGGTTTCGATCTGCATCACCAAAACGTTGCGCGACCAGTTATGTTCAATGGCTTTGGCGGCGTACCAGCGTCGAGTTTCGAGGCCGGGTAACTTATCCAGTAGTGCCAAATGGTGATACCACGGCAATTGTGCAAGCACCCCTTGCACAAATTCCACATCCGGCCAGGCCTCGGCAAAGGCGCGCATGTACTTGAGATTGCGCGGCGAAAAGCCCTTCATATCCGGAAAGGCATTGCGCAAATCCTGCGCCAGTCGTTCGATCACTTTGGCGCCCCAACCCTCGCGGTCTTGTCGGGCCAGAATGTCGCCGCCGATTTGCCAGTACAACAGCACCAACTCACGATTCACCGCCCGCGTGGCCCGCTGCTGGGCTTCGTGAATGCGGGTTTTCAGTTCAGTCAACCAAACGGCATAATCGGCGGGCAACGGCACGATGTCAGGCATAGCTGGTCACCTGGGTTAAATCGTCTGCGGCTTCGGGCAGGGTGATTTGGCCGGAGAGCAGGCGGGGTAATAGTAGGTCGCGGGTTTGGCGGAGGTTTTGGATTTGGCGTTTGAGTGTGGCAGTTTGCCGTTCAAAAGTATCAGCCAATTCGCAGAATTGATTAAGCATGGCTAGGGGTGGGGTGAGTATTTCCAGTGTATAGGCTTGGTTGCGACTCAATCCAGGCACAGCCGCGTCGCTGTTGATGAAATTTAGCGTGGGCAGAACATAGTACAGGTAGCGTAAAGGCAACAACGATGTCACAAAGAAAGCCGTATCAATCACGAAAAAATCGTTGTCACACCAGAAGACGCTACCGACATTTCCTTTTCGGCCAACGATGATGCCTGGACCTTCAACCAACACGGCATCATGTGTACCAACAATGCCGCTTGAGCCAAACACTGGATAATCACCATCGCGCCGATCTTCCTTCTTTAACGCTTTCCCATAGTTCAGTTCAACCACTTCGCCCAGCTTCTTCACATCCCATCCCCGCGGAATCTCGCCAAGCGACGAATCAACACGCGGATGATTCTCATGGCCGGGGAAGCGGAAGTGGACGAACCACTCACGGTAAAGGTTACGGGCCATCGTCTCCAGAATCTTGATGCGCCGCTGGTTGTTCTCGATGAGTTCGTCGTAGGCCGAAAGGATGCTGGCGATACGTCGCTGGATTGGGAGCCGAGGAAGGGACGGCAACTCCATCGTCCGAACATCTTTCATGTTTAGATGTGCAACGGTGGCTCCGTTCGTCTTTGCATGAATCAATCCTTGAACATGCGGACCGTTCAGAAAGTAATTGAGGAATGATGGCTCAACCTTGGCGCGATTAGGGCGAATCAAGAGAGTGCGTTGCCCCAAACAAGGACGAAGCCCTTCGGGAATCATAGCGACATTTCCGACCGGTGCTTCACGCGCCATGATTAGATCACCAGGTAATGGAACGGCGCGTTTCGTCCACAGCTTATAAGTTTCTTCGGAAACTCGGTTCACACCATCAAGAATAAAACGACCACGTCCGATATTGGGCGTGCGGATGGACGGATAACCTGTTTCTTGTGTTGGAGCGGTTTTGTGCTCGCAGTCGATGATGAGATCACAAACATCCTGGAGCTGCACCCTATGCCTCCAGATCCGTAGGGCGCATTAGCGATAGCGTAATGCGCCGCATGTTTGAAGCCTTGCGGCGCAATGCCCGTTGGTTATTGCGCCCTACTGATAACGTTAACATCAAGCCCCCAAAATACCGGCCACGTTCACGGCAATCGTCTGCTCCAACTCCCGCGCCTGCGCATTCAACACTTCAAGTTCCTCGTTCAACGCTTCGAGTTGTTCCTTGAAATCTTCGTCGCTGACGTCTTCTCCCGGCGCGACACCAACATAACGACCGGGATTGAGTGACCAGCCCTGGGCCTCGATTTCGGTTAGCGTCGCCGCTTTGCAGAGGCCGGGCACATCGGTGTAGGCAGTAATTTCGCCGAAGACTTCCTTGAGTTTGCTTAAAGTCTCCTCGCCACCAACGGTCAAGTCGAGCGCTTCGCCACGATACAGGCGAACCAGGTTGGCGATGAAACCGATTTGCGCCGGCGTCCATTCGCGATGGGCGCGATCCACTTGTCGATAGATATGACGGGCGTCGATGAACAACACGCTGTCGGCGCGCGTTGACTGGGCTTTGGCCTTATCAAAAAACCATAGGGTGCACGGTAGAGTGACGGTGTAGAACATGTTGGGGCCGACGGCGACCATCACGTCTACCGCGCGGGCTTCGATCAATTGCTGGCGGAGTTCCTGTTCAGACGATCGCGCATCAGAGGCAGAGTTGGCCATAACAAACCCAGCGCGGCCCTTGGCGTTAAGCGCGGAGTAGAACAGTTGTATCCACAAATAATTGCCGTTGTCGGTACGCGGCAGGCCAAACGGAAAGCGACGGCCAGCACCGACCATGTCCTTGAGCCGTTCTTTATCCACGGCATTGACGTTGAACGGTGGATTGGCCAACACAAAGTCGAATGAGGCGGTGGCATTGTGCGGGTCGTCGTAATAGCTGTTGACGTTGCCGCCGTGTTTGATGTCGCCTTCCAGGCCATGCACTGCCAGGTTGAGACGGCATAAGCGTCCAGTTTCATCGGTTTTTTCCACGCCGCATATCGCCAGTTCGGCGGCGGGGTTTTTCTGATGCTCTGCGACAAAGCGCGCCGATTGCACAAACATGCCGCCTGAGCCGCAAGCCGGGTCGAGAATCCGGCCGTGAAAAGGTTCGATTATTTCGGTCAGCAGTCGCACGATGCAGCTTGGCGTGTAAAACTCGCCGCCTTTTTGGCCTTCGGTGCGGGCGAATTCGCCGAGGAAGTATTCGTAAATGCGACCAAAGGCGTCGTAGTCGACCGTGGCAGGAATCTCGGAGACTTTTTTCAGCAATTCCTTGAGGAGGGTGCTGGTAAACAGGTTATAGGTTTTGGGCAGTACACCGGCCAGTTGCGGGTTGTGCTTTTCGATGCCGCGCATGGCCGCGTTGACTTTGGCACCAATGTCGGAGGCTTCCGGCAGGGTCAGCAGGTAATCGAAGCGGGCTTCCGGTTCCAGGTAAAGTACGCCTTCCGCATGATAGGCAGCCGGCTCATCCACCCGGCTACCGCGTCTGGACGATGCGCCTGCGGCATCGAGCTTGTTGCGCAGTATCGCAAAGCGCACTTCTGCAAAACGCAGAAAGATCAGGCCGAGAATGGGGCCGGAATATTCCTGGGCTTTAAGGCCCGAGTTGGCTCGGAACTGGTCGGCAGCATCCCACAGACGCTTTTCCAATGTGGCGGTGTTGGTGTCCTTTTCGGAGGCAGCAATCCAATGCATGGTTTGTTCTTGGCTTTATCAAAAAATGGCGGGAATGATAGCTTAGTTACGCACTTTAAAGCACTTACCATCTAGTTGTAAGTGAGTTCACCGGCGCTGCATCAAGCATTCAAGTCATAAAATCGTACAAGTCTGGCCGCCAAGCAGATCGATCATGATTTGTCGCTAGACATTACTTGCTAATTGGATCTGTTTGGTGGTTCTTACTATTTGACATCGCCGATTCATTTGGAACGAATCCGGCTTTCCAGAAATACTAATGGCGCCCGAAGGCGCCATCAAAAGCATGCAGGGATAACAACTTTATCCGCTAGCAAAAACTCCCTGCTCACTAAGCTGAATACGGAAGGCAGTGTCTTCAAACTCCAACCCGGTTACCCGTCAATGGCAACAAATAACAATCAATCTCATTTGAACAAGTTTTGTAGTTATTTAGGTTGAGTTCAGAACCTGCCTAATCCCCCCAAATTCAATTTGTCGATCAGTTAACCAAGCCAGAGCCCATTTCACGAGTTATGAGATTTCATTTCGCAATTGTGAGATTTTTTTCATCTATTTTGAGATCTGACACAGGTTTCATGTTTAAACATCCAAATTCGCCACGTCCAAAGCGTTCTTGACGATGAAATCCCGGCGGGGTTCGACGATGTCGCCCATCAGGGTGGTGAAGATTTCGTCGGCGGCGATGGCGTCTTGGATTGTGACTTGCAGCAGGCGGCGGCTGTTGCTGTCCAGCGTGGTTTCCCAGAGTTGTTCCGGGTTCATTTCGCCCAAACCTTTGTAGCGCTGGATGTGTTGGCCTTTTTTTACTTCCCGCATCATCCACTCGAAAGCTTGTTTGAAATTGGCGACGTGTTGCTCGCGTTCGCCCATGCGCATGACCGAATGTTCGCCGAACATGTTGGTGGTGTGTTCGACGTAGGCGGCAATTTTTTGGTAATCGTTGCCGGAAAAGAACGGTGCGTGCAAAACGAAGGTTTTTGTGATGCCGTGCAGGCGTTTGTTGACGGTGACGTCGAAGTCTTCGCCGTCGCGGTAACTCAGTTCGCTAGTGAATACGGCTTTGTGGTCGCCGGCATTCAGGTTGCGTTCCAGTTGCGCGACCCAGGCCGACAACATTTGCGGGTTGGCTCTGATCTCGGCGTTCAATACCGGCATGTAGGTCATTTGTTCCAGATACAGGTCGTCGTAACGTCTGGACAGGCGTTGAATCGCGTTCATGACGTCGGCAAACTCGGTAGCGAGTTTTTCCAGTCCTGGCCCCTGAATAATCGGTGTGTCGGGGTCGGTTTGCAACTGGGCTTTATCCAGCGCCATTTGGATCAGATACTGGTTTAAAGCGTTGTCGTCTTTGACGTAATGTTCCTGCTTGCCTTTTTTGACTTTGTAGAGCGGCGGCTGGGCAATGTAAATATGGCCGCGTTCAACCAGTTCCGGTAGTTGCCGGTAGAAGAAGGTCAGCAGCAAAGTGCGGATGTGCGAGCCGTCGACGTCGGCATCGGTCATGATGATGATGCGATGGTAGCGGAGTTTGTCGACGTTGTATTCGTCTTTACCGATGCCGCAGCCCAGCGCGGTGATCAGGGTGCCGACTTCTTCCGATGAAATCATCCGGTCGAAGCGGGCGCGTTCCACATTAAGGATTTTACCTTTCAAGGGCAGGATGGCTTGAGTGCGGCGGTCGCGGCCCTGTTTGGCGGAGCCGCCGGCCGAGTCCCCTTCCACGATGAACAGTTCGGACAAGGCCGGATCTTTTTCCTGGCAATCGGCGAGTTTGCCGGGCAAGCCGGCGATGTCGAGCGTAGTCTTGCGACGGGTCATTTCCCTGGCTTTGCGGGCCGCTTCGCGGGCTCTCGCCGCATCGATGATTTTGCCGGCGATGGCTTTGGCGACTTGGGGTTGTTCCAGCAGGAATTCCTGGAGTTTTTCGTTCATGGTCGATTCCACCAGCGGCTTCACTTCCGACGACACCAGTTTGTCTTTGGTTTGAGACGAGAATTTCGGGTCGGGTACTTTGACCGACAACACGGCGGTTAAACCTTCGCGGGCGTCATCGCCGGTGGTGGCGACTTTTTCTTTTTTCGCCAGACCGTTGGTTTCGATGTATTGGTTGATGGTGCGGGTTAGCGCGGCGCGGAAGCCGGCCAAGTGGGTACCACCGTCGCGTTGCGGAATGTTGTTGGTGTAGCAGAATACGTTTTCCTGATAGGAATCGTTCCACTGCATCGCGACTTCGACGGTGACGCCTTCTTTTTCGGCTTGAAAGTGAAACACTTTCTCGAACAGCGGGGTTTTGTTTTTGTTCAAGTGTTGCACGAAAGCGCTGATGCCGCCTTCGAATTCGAACACGTCTTCCTTGCCGCTGCGTTCGTCGCGCAGCGAGATTCTGACACCCGAGTTGAGGAAAGACAGTTCGCGCAGGCGTTTGGCGAGAATGTCGTAATGGAATTCGATGTTGGTAAAGATGGTCGGGCTGGGCTTGAAGTTGATATAGGTGCCGCTGCCTTCGGCATCGCCCACCACCGCCAGCGGTGCCACCGGTTCGCCCAGTACGTATTTCTGCATATGCAGTTTGCCGTTCTTGCGGATTTTCAGGGTCAGTTCTTCGGATAAGGCATTTACCACCGATACGCCGACGCCGTGCAAACCGCCGGAGACTTTGTAGGCGTTGTCGTCGAATTTTCCGCCGGCATGCAGTACGGTCATGATCACTTCAGCGGCGGAGCGGCCCTCTTCCTTGTGAATGTCGACCGGGATGCCGCGGCCGTCGTCGGACACCGACACCGAGCCATTTTCGTGAATCACCACGTCGACGCCTTTGCAATATCCGGCCAATGCCTCGTCTATCGAGTTATCGACGACCTCGAATACCATGTGATGTAAACCGGAACCGTCATCGGTATCACCGATATACATGCCCGGACGTTTTCTGACCGCGTCCAGACCTTTCAGTACTGTGATATTCGAACTGTCGTATTGTTCACTCATGAGGGTATCCAGTGTGTTGTACCGCAAGGTGGTTTGTCGTTTGCTAGAGCATTCGACAGATCATGCGTTGGTGATGGAGGATTCTAGTTTTTATTGTTCGTTCCACGTGAAACATCAATGCTCGGTAATCTTGCCTTGTTCCACGTGAAACCATTTGTAGTTATCGATGTTACTCAAATCGCCGAAGTCGGCTATTCCAGTGCTGCTGATAAATATTTGGCATTCAAGTCCGACCAAGTATTTTAGCAATTTTGCCCTGTTATCTGCATCCAATTCCGCGGTAAGGTCGTCTATCAGGATACAGCAGGTATTGGGACTATCCCGATTCAGCAAGGTAACTTGCGCTAACAACAAAGCTAATACCAACAGCTTTTGCTGACCGCGGGACAAGTAGTCCTTGGCTAAGCGTCTGCTGAAGTAGGTTTGGAAATCCGCTCGATGCGGACCGCTATGGGTAAAGCCGTAGCGCATGTCCTTGTCCAGATCGGTTTTTAACGCCTGCTCCAAATTCAATTTGTCGTCCCAGCCGGTAAGGACACGCAATGTCACGTCGTCGCTGCCTAAAAAATACCCGGCCATTTCCAGAAACACCGGCTGCAAAGCGTTCAAATAGCTCAGGCGGAAATCTTTGATCATCTGGCCATATTCCGCCAGTTCCCGATCCCAAGCCGAAATTTGCCGAACTTGCCGGCTCTTCAATAACGCATTGCGCTGCTGCAAGGCTTTACTGTAATTACGCCAGCAAGACAGAAAATTCCTGTTTTGATTGAAAATCCCCCAATCCAGAAACTCTCTTCTGATTTGCGGTCCGGAATCCAGTAAACGGTAGCTTTTCGGATGGATCAGCTGCACCGGCAGCGCATAAGCCAAATCGGCTTTTTGGCGGTTTTCCTGATCGATACGGATTTCGCATTGCTTGCTATCGATTTGGATACCGAGCTGGCTGACCGAGCCGTTTTGCTGCCGATTTTGCGCTGCGACCGTCAATTGCGATTGATCGAAGGCGATGGCTTGCTTGATATGGGTGGTTCGAAACGACCGGGCGCGACCCAAGATGAAGATGGCCTCCAACAACGAACTTTTACCGCTGGCATTGGCCCCGGTAATGAAGTTGATGGACGGCGACGGCGAAATGCTGGCGGACTGGATGTTCCGCACCGCCAGAACATCCAACTTTAACAAAGTCATGCCGGGAAGCGGTTTACATCCGCATCGGCATTACGATGAATTTGAACAGGGCTTGTTCGGGCTCTTCGACAAAACAACTGCTGGCATTGCTGGCAATGGTCAAAACCGCCATTTCCGAATCCAGATTGGTCACCGCATCCAGCATGTATTGCGAATTGAACGAAATCGTCAAAGGCTCGCCCTGGTAATCGATCACCAATTCTTCCTCGGCTTCGTCATGCTCAGGATTGTGGGTACTCAGCTTCAGCGAATCGTCGGCAATATCGAAAGTAACGCCTTTGTATTTTTCGTTGGACAAAATCGCCACCCGGGTCAAGGCTTCCCGCAACAATTGTTTTTGTATCAACAGCGGCGACATGAAACTCTGGTTGAACACCTTGCTGAAATCCGGAAATTTGGCGTCTATCAATTTGGACGAGAACACCACATCCTTGTAATAGAGTTTGATGTGATTATTGGAGAACTGGATATTCAACTCGGCTTCCGGGTCGTCCAACAGGCGGCTCAATTCCTGTACCGCTTTTCTCGGCAAAATAATGCGGGCTTCACAGCCGGTAGCCTGGCCAATGTCGTCCTCGTAAATCGACAAGCGGTGGCCGTCGGACGCCACTAATTTCAATTTTGAATTGCTGACATGCAGCAACAAGCCGTTCAGATAGTAACGCACATCCTGGTTGGCCATGCAAAACACGGTTTTTTCCAGCGCTTTCTTTAATTTGCCGGCGTTCAATATGAAATCGTATTCGTAGTTGGATTCGTTGAACTCCGGATAGTGTTCGGCCGGCAAGGTGCTCAACGAAAACCGGCTGCGCCCCGATACCAATTTCACCTTATCGTCCTGCAACTCGAAACTGACTTCGGCCGCAGGCGGCAGCAAGCGGCAAATATCCAGAAACTTCCGCGCCGGGACCGTGATCTCCCCCGACTTTAATATTGATTCGATATTTATCTTCGAGACAATTTGGATTTCAGTGTCGGTACCGGTCATTACCAATTGGTCGTCGCTGGCTTGCAACAGCACGTTGGAAAGAATGGGCATGGTTTGCCGTTTCTCGATAACGCTAACGATTTGCTGCAATGGAGCGAGAATTTGATCTCTGCCAATAATAAATTTCATATCAATATCTTTTCTCTATTGTTATTACTATGAAAGCAAAACCTGTGGAAAAATAGTTTTTATCTCTAAAAATCAATAGCTTTACAGCATATTGATTCTGTACGCTAACCGTCGCCGTGCTTGTTGAGCAGTTGTGGAAAACCGGCAACGGCAAACAAGGCTACAAGTTGTCCACATCTTTTGCCGACATTATCCAACATTCTTTTCAACAGTTCGCTCTCCTTATTATGGAGGAAACAGACATGTCTCTCATTGGAAATGTGGTTTGTTTGGATTCGTCTGTGGCTGTTCGGATTCGTACCGCGTATTTGTCGACCTTGATGCATCATCGTAAATTTCCGCCACTTCACAGTTGGTTAGCCGGACCGACCTCCCAACAGCCAATCATAAATAACTTATTAAATCTTTTATTTTTGTTATTACTATTAGGAGCCAAAAATTTGTGGATAAGTCAATTTTTATAATATTTTTCATATGGATGTAGTCCCTTTAACTCTGTACATCCTGCGCATCGACGCCTGTTGCAAGATTGTGGATAACACCTCAGGTGGGTTTTATCCGGATGTTATCCACAAGATTTAACAAATTTTGCCGACACGCTTATCAACAATGTTTATAAGTCCGATGAGCTGAATTTGGGGCTCGAGCCGATAAACCCGTTGTAAGCCGGCCGATTGGCCTAAAATGGTAACGGCTCATTTTTTCAAGGAGAACTTATGCTGGTACTTGGCGTGGATATTGGCGGATCCGGGATCAAAGGTGCGATAGTCAACACCGAAACCGGAGAATTGGTGTCGGAACGGCATCGGATCGACACGCCGCAGCCGGCGACTCCGGAAGCGGTGGCTGCGGTGTTGGCGCAATTGGTGGTGCATTTTCACTGGAACGGACCGGTAGGCTGCGGGTTTCCGGCCGCGGTGCAACACGGCGTCGCCTTGACGGCCTCCAATATTTCCAAGGCGTTTATCCAAACCGATATCGACAAATTGTTTTCGGAAGCGACAACTTGCGCTTGTTTCAACGTCAACGACGCCGATGCCGCCGGCATTGCCGAAATGCGTTTCGGTCATGGCGTGGATCAAGCCGGCGTGGTGTTGCTGGTGACGGTAGGTACGGGTTTGGGGACCGCGTTGTTCACCGACGGTAAGTTATTGCCCAATACCGAGTTGGGCCATATCTTTTTGGAGAACGGCGTCAAAGCCGAACGTTATGCATCCGATGCGGCGCGCAAGATCGAGGACTTGGGTTGGAAGACCTGGGGTAAGCGTTTCAATATTTATTTAACGACGATGGAAAAGTTGTTCTGGCCCGACTTGATCATTCTGGGCGGCGGCGCCAGCAAAAAGCTCGATAAATTCCAGGACCAGCTCGCACTCAGCACACCGGTAAAACCGGCCGCATTTTTAAACCAGGCCGGCATCGTCGGTGCCGCACTGTTTGCCAAATCGAAACTTTAATCCGGGGTAAGCCAGCCGGCTTTGGCGTTGCGATTACTCGTCCGCCTTACCCGGTACGATGATTGCTTGGTTTTACGCCGGTTGGGGAAGCTTTTACGGTCGGCGTGTCCTGGCAGCTAAGTTTCTCTATATTTCCGCTCTATCCAACCGCAGGCGTTAACCATGGCAATCAGCGTTTTCGATATCTTTAAAATCGGTATAGGCCCTTCCAGCTCGCACACGGTAGGGCCGATGCGCGCCGCAATGGCTTTTGCCCGGAAGCTGGAGCAGCAAGGCGCGATTGCCAAAGTCCGTCGGATTCAGGTCGAACTGTACGGTTCCCTGGGCGCTACCGGTAAAGGCCATGGCACCGACAAGGCGGTGATGCTGGGTCTGGAAGGCGAAGCGCCGGACGCGGTCGATCCGGATTCGATACCGCAGCGGTTGGCGCAGATTCGCGAAACCGGTTCGGTGCGGTTGCTGGGCTTCCATCCGGTGGCGTTCAATGAAAAGTCCGATTTGCTGTTTCAACGTAAAGTGTTGCCCTACCATTCCAACGGCATGCGGCTGACCGTGTTCGATGCATCCGGCGCCGAATTGGTGCAGGCCGATTATTATTCGGTCGGCGGCGGCTTCGTTGTGACCGGACCGGAAGCGGCGATAGATCGCCTGAGCAACGACGATACCTGCCTGCCTTATCCGTTCAACACCGGCGATGGCTTGCTGAAATTGTGCGCGACCCATCGTAAATCGATCAGCGAATTGATGCTGAGCAACGAGAAGGCCTGGCTCAACGAATCTCAGATCCGCGAGCGGTTGCTGACGATCTGGCAGGTGATGCAAGCTTGTGTCGAACGCGGCTTACGCGACGAAGGCATTCTGCCCGGCGGCATGAAAGTCAGACGCCGCGCCGCCAATCTGTATCGGCAACTGACCGGCGAAATTCCGCGGCAGACTCCGAGCATGCCGGTTGGGACGATGGAGTGGGTGAATTTGTTTGCACTGGCGGTCAGCGAAGAAAATGCGGCCGGCGGCCGCGTCGTCACCGCACCGACCAACGGTGCGGCCGGGATTATTCCGGCCGTACTGCATTATTACTGGAAATATTGCGACGGCGCCAACGAGGACGGCGTGATCCGCTTTTTATTGACCGCGGCGGCCATCGCGATTTTATATAAAGAAAACGCTTCGCTGTCCGGCGCGGAAGTCGGATGCCAGGGCGAAATTGGCGTGGCCTGTTCGATGGCGGCCGGCGCCTTGGCCGAGGTGTTGGGCGGGACGCCGGAGCAGGTCGAAAATGCCGCCGAGATCGGTATGGAACATAATCTGGGTTTGACTTGCGATCCGGTCGGCGGCTTGGTGCAAGTGCCTTGCATCGAGCGCAACGCGATGGGCTCGGTCAAAGCCATCAATGCGGCGCGAATTGCCTTGCGCGGCGACGGCAAACATTTCGTTTCGCTGGACAAAGTCATCAAGACCATGCGCGAAACCGGCGCCGACATGAAAACCAAATATAAGGAAACCTCGCGTGGCGGTTTGGCGGTGAATTTGATCGAATGTTAAAACGGCATTCGGTCACAGCCCCGGATGCCATGTCGGGTTAGCCCAGCGGTTTAACCGGTCGCGATTTTCGGTTCCAGCACCGTTACCGGTTGGTTGCGCAGATACCAACCGTAATACAAGGCGTAAGCCACCAAAAACACCAGATACCCGGACCAGAGTATGTCGGACAAGTAATGGCCGCCGGCGGTCATCCGGGTAAAACCCATAGTCCAGGCCAAACCCAACGTGAGAACCAAATACAGCGTTTTGTAGTTTTGTGCCAAAAAATACAGCGCAAAAAAAGCGTATCCGACCGAGCAATGTCCACACACGAAGGACTTGTCCGGGCTATGGCCCAATTTTGCCGGCGGCACGTAAGCGTATTCGCCGCCGAATTCCTTGGTATGCACCGGCCGTGGCCGGCCCCAGTGATCTTTGACGATCAGATTGACGACCAACCCCGGACCTATCGCGATCACCAGCAAGATGTACAAGGCCTGACGCCGAAAACTGCGGAAATCGTCGTACAGATGGCTCAGCAGGTACGTCAGAAGTGCAAACCCGCCGGCAGTGATGGTGAATGGAAAAGCGTAATCATAAAGAAGTCGCCAGAACCACCAATCCTGTTTCGGCCAAACCCCGCCGGCGTTACCGGGGTAAAAAAACAAACCGGCCGCCCAACGGTCCAAATTGGTGAACCAAAACAATGAGGTTGTGGCCACGGCCAGCACGGCCAGACCGATTAATTCATAGTAGTGACGCTTAGACGTTTCCATTCATCATCCTGGTTATTGTGGCGACTCCATTACAGTTAAGCCAGAAATGCGCCAAAAAGGTATACCAGACCTAAGCTCTTGAAAAACAACAGTCAGAAATCGGGCCGGCGGTTTTTTAATTGGTTATTACCTGTACATCTAGGTTTAATTCAACCAATCGATCGGCCGATTTGCACCAGTTTCGTGCGTTACACACCGACGATCGGGCACAGTCTAAATGACGATCCGATCGTTATTTTTTAATTCCAAACTGTCCCTAAAAAGCGCGTAGTTTGGCAGCGGGCAAGTGTTAGCGCTCGTAACCACTTTCGTTTCATCCTGATTCATTCCTGTACTTACCGGCAGCGGACTACACTTGTGAGTCAACCCGACGCCGGAAAGGCCGAAAGGTGAATGTCCAGTGACTGTAAAAGAATAAAGGAAGAAACCATGAAACCATTTCTATTGAATGCGGTACTTGCCGGTTTGTTGGGGTCTGCCGTTGCAGCGCAAGCTGCCGACGTCTGGCAAAAAGTCGAAGTAACTCCGGGCCAATATCCGGTGAAAATAGGCGATACGCAAAAACTGGTGATGCCCAGTTGCGCATTCGGCCAACCCTATTCGTTTTACGTAAAACCGGGTAAGGCCGACAAAGTCTTGTTGTATATGAATGGCGGCGGCGCTTGCTGGAATTACCAGACATGTAACATTGTGCCGGGCCAACAGGCCAGCTATGTGCCGTCGGCCGATGTGGCGAATGATCCGAATCAAATGGCCGGTTTGCTGGACGCCGAAGATCCGGAGAACCCGTATAAAAATTGGACCATGGTGTTTGTGTCTTATTGTACTGGCGACGTATTTTTAGGCTCCAAGGATACGGTTTACCAAAATCCGTTTAATCCCGATCCGACCGATGCGGTAGCCATTAAACACCGCGGCTTCGACAACTTTCTTTACGTACTGGATTACTTTAAACGTGAGCGGAAAAACAAATTCAGTCCGTTGAATGCCGGCGGCGTAGACATCGATAAAATCCTGGTCGCCGGTTCCAGTGCCGGTTCCTACGGCGCTGCATTGAACTATCCCTGGGTCCAAAAAATGTTGGGCAAGGACGCCAAAGTTTCGTTGCTCGGCGACGGCGGCATGGGAGTGATTACCGACGGCTTTTTGGCTTCCGGCGTATTCGGCCCCAGTTCGGGTTGGAACATCGATACCAATCTGCATCCGATATTCAAAACCTTGCCGGCTGCTCCGGCTGCCGATTTCCTGCCGAAAGTCTACAGAACCCTGGCAGCGCAATATCCGAAGGAACGATTTGCTCAATACACTACGGCTTACGATGTGGTGCAAAAATTATTCTTGAACATCATGGAACAAAGCGACGGTGTGCCGGCCGACCAAGTCTCCGGTTTCGGGAGTTGGAGTTTTAGAATGAACACAATTGCCGCCGGTTTAAAAACGGCCTTGCCGAAAAACTACCGGGCTTACATCGATCCGGGGTGCAATCACACGATATTCCGGTTCGACGAATTTTATACATCGGCCTTGAACGGCATCCGGTTCGTGGATTGGGCCAAGGCGATAGTCACCAACGATGCCGCCGACTGGCAAAATCTGAGTTGCACGCCCGGTGTCGATTGCGGCGAGCAGAATTTAACCCAGGCCGGGGTATTGACCTGTTTGGCTAGAAGTTTCGGCACTCCGTGATGGCCGATTCATCGATTCTCTAACCGTCAGGCTTGAACTTGCGGCGACCATGGTCTGACAAAGGGTTGCTCGCCGCTTAAACAGAGTTGCAGCATCGGTAGCGGCTTTCTCATGACGCCACTGATGAAAACCGCCCGGTGTAACTTTTTTACCTTCTTTCGAGTAAAGTAATCCGCAAAGCTAAGCACCAACCGCAGATGCGACTTCGGTTGCGTTCGCGGTTTAGCGACAGCTGCCGGCATTTATCTTTCCAATCCGATCAGAGCGTAACGATGAACACACTGCAAACTCAAGGCGGACCGAGTTTTGTTGCTTCGCTGAAAACAAGGCTAAGTTGGGCGCCAGCGCCGATTCTTAACTCGGCCCTATTTATCGCTGGTTTTCGGTGTGGGCCGAGGCTGTCGAAACCCGCAGCGGAATACTCTTCGATTAACTCGAAGCGAACGGTATTTAACGGCCGGTTAAATAAGGGCGGCGGCTCGTTATCGGCTACCAGATCTGCGATTTTCGGCCTGGTTTGCCTCGCCGCTGTCTTTCCGCTTACCGGCCGCGCCGAATTTATCACTCACCCGCTCGACCAGGCACCGCCAGCGCAGCCGGCCGAAACCTCGGCAACGCCTTCATCTCAAACCCCGCCGCCGGTTCAACCCAGCCAGACCGATATGCAGGCGCAGTTCGGCGCAAAGAAATTGGGCACTTGCAGCATGACCTACAAATTGGAGGGATTTTCTCTGGCGTATAAGCAATACGACGGCAGCGGCGAAATAAGCTGCCGTAACGGCGAAAAGGCAAAAGTCTCGCTGTCGTCGAAAAGCATCGGTTTTACCATCGGCTATTCCAAGATCGAAGGTGAAGGCTATTTCACCGACGTCAAATACCTCAGCGAAATATACGGCGACTACATTTCGTTGGGTAATCACTTCGGTTTTAAGAACTCGATCGATCGGCAAGTGCTAACCCGTGGCGAGATATCGTTGGTGTTGATCGGTAAAGGCCAGGGTTTCGATATCGGTTTTACCATTGGCGATTTGTCGATCAAACCGAAATAAATTGCAAATTTACTTAAGAGACTCTCGTTGATGGAAACAGGGAATGGATTGCTGTTGGCCGCGTCGCTGCTGGCGGCGTTGGTAGGTTACGCGCTGTGTGCGTGGCGAGCCGGCAAACGGCAACGTAATTGGTTTAGCCAAATTGAGCAGCAGCAACAGCAGATACAGCAGCAAGCAGTAAAACTGGCAGTGGCCGAAGAACGCCTGGTCTTGTTGGCTCAACGCGAGTCGGATGTGCAAGAGTTGCAGCAACAATTATTGGTTCTGAAAACCGAAAACGCCGAGCTAAATACCCGCCAGCAGGAACAGCACAAACATAACGAAGAAAAAATCCGCTTGCTGCAGGATGCGGAAAATCAACTGAAAACCCAGTTCGAAAATCTGGCGCATCGAATCTTCGAGGAACGCGGCAAGCAATTCGTCGAGCATAACAAGACCAGTATCGAAACCCTGGTGGCGCCGCTGAAGCAGCAGCTCGGCGAGTTCAAACAGCGGGTGGAAAGCGTTTACGACAACGAAACCAAGGACCGCATCAGCCTGCGCGAGGAAATCGTTTCATTGCGCCGCGATACCCAGAAAATGAACCAGGAAGCGTTGAATCTGACCCGCGCTTTGAAAGGCGACCACAAGGCCCAAGGCAATTGGGGCGAGATGATTCTGGAAAAAGTGCTGGAGCAATCCGGCCTGCGCAAGGGCATCGAATACGAAACTCAGGGCGCGTTCCGTGACGAGGACAACCGGTTGTTCAAACCCGACGTGATCGTGCGCCTGCCGGATAACAAGGACGTGGTGATCGATTCCAAGGTGTCGTTAAATGCTTACGAGCGCTACTGTGCCAGCGACGACGATGCCGAACGCACCGAAGCCCTGAAGCAACACGTCGAAGCGGTGCGCGCCCATATCAAAGGTCTCAGCGGTAAGGACTACTCCAGCCTGAAAGGCCTGCGCTCGCTGGACTTCGTGCTGCTGTTCATGCCGATCGAAGCCGCCTTCATGGCCGCCTTTCAAGGCGACGAAAAACTGTTCAACGACGCCTTCGAACACAAGATCGTCGTCGTTACCCCAACCACGCTGTTGGCAACTTTGCGCACGATTCAAAACATCTGGCGCTACGAACAACAAAACGAGAACGCCCGGCTGATCGCCGACAAGGCCGGCGCGCTGTACGACAAAATCCGCGGCTTCGTCGAAGACATCGAAAAACTCGGCAACCAACTCAGCACCGTGCAAAAAACTTACGACGGCATCGTCAACAAACTCAGCAGCGGCCAGGGCAATCTGTTGCGCCAAGCCGGCGCGCTCGAAGAACTGGGCGTGAAAGTGAAAAAGAAACTGCCCAAGAGCCTGACCGAACAAATGGACGCCGGTGACGACGCATGAGTTTGGACTACGCCACGCTGGAGCTGCTGAAACAAAACCATCCGGCCTGGCGCTTGCTGCGCTCCGACCATGCCCCGCTGATCGCTGGTTTTCTACACCGGACCTTTGTCGCCCCCAACCAGCGTCTGATCGGTCAGGCCGATTTGGCCGAAGCGCTGGAAGACGAGCTGTTTGCGTTACGCGAACGGCTGGGCAACGACACTTTCCCTAAGCCCGCAATGGACTACCTGAACGATTGGGCCGGCAACGACAAGGCTTGGTTGCGCAAGTTTTACCGGCAAGGTTCCGACGAGCCGTTTTTCGACCTGACGCCGGCCACCGAAAAAGCCATCGCCTGGCTGGGCAGCCTGACTGAACGCGCCTTCGTCGGCACCGAATCGCGGTTGTTGACCTTGTTCGAATTGCTCAAACAAATCAGCGAAGGCAGCGAAACCGACCCGGAAACCCGCATCGCCGAACTGGAAAAACGCCGCACCGAACTGGACGCCGAAATCGCCCGCATCCGCGCCGGCGATCTGGCCCTGCTGGACGACACCGCGTTAAAGGACCGCTTCCAGCAATTCACCGCAATGGCCAGGGAACTGCTCGGCGACTTTCGCGAAGTCGAACATAATTTTCGCGGCCTGGACCGTCGGGTGCGCGAGCGCATCGCCTTATGGGAAGGCGGCAAGGGCGAATTACTGCAAGACATCATGGGCGAGCGCGACACCATCGCCGACTCCGACCAAGGTCGGAGTTTCCGCGCCTTCTGGGATTTTCTGATGTCCAGCCGCCGCCAGGAGGAACTGTCGAGCCTGCTGGAAAAGGTTCTGGCCCTGCAACCGGTCGCCGAACTAAGGCCCGACGCCCGCTTGCGTCGGGTGCATTACGACTGGCTGGAAGCCGGCGAACACACCCAGCGCACCGTCGCCGAACTCAGCCGGCAACTGCGCCGCTTTCTCGACGATCAAGCCTGGCTGGAAAATCGCCGCATCATGGAAATCCTGCACGGCATCGAAGCCAAGGCCCTGGCCTTGCGCGACAACCAGCCGCCCGGCGAAGTCATGGCGATCGCCGAAGCCGCCGCCGACATCGAGCTGCCGATGGAACGCCCGCTGCATACGCCCGCCGTCAAGCCGCGCATCGAAAGCATCGTCCCGCAAACCGGCGACGAAGACCTGGACGCCGCCGCGCTGTTCTCGCAAATCGTCATCGACAAAGCCCAACTGGCCCGCCACATCCGCCACGCCCTGCAAGACAAAGCGCAAATCACCTTGGCCGAACTCTGCCGCGCCCGCCCGCTGCAACACGGCCTGGCGGAACTGGTCGCCTACCTGCAACTCGGCGGCGACAGCTTCAAAACCACGGTCGATGAAGCCGCCGAAGACGTGATCGTCTGGCAAACGCTGGACGGCGAAGGGCGGGAATTGAGCCGGCAAGCGCGGTTGCCGAGGGTGATATTTGTTAGGTAAGAAAACCGGTTAGTCAGGACGAATAGAATTCTTGCCCGACGCGCCGAATATGCTCGCGCAAATCGGCATTATCGATCTGCGCGTAAAGCGATAAATCCAGCGTGTAAGGCAACAACAAATCGTCGATTTCCGTTTCGATCCGGCAGAGGTCGGCATAAGTCAAGCTTTCGCCGAGTAGCGTCAAATCGATGTCGGAACCAGGGCGATAGTTACCCTTGGCCCGCGAACCGTACAAAACCGCGCGTTCAACCTGTGGATGTTTGGCAAATACGCATTGAATCGCGCTGATGATGTGCGGCTTTAAACCAAACCGGTCACTGATCTCAGAGTTAAACGGTGTCATCCGGTAAATTTTTCAGTTTTTGTTGCAACTGGACGAACAAGCCGAAAAAGCGTTGCTTGATATTCCCGGCAATGGATTGAGCGGTTTCCTGGTTATACGTATGGCTGGTGCGATTCCGGTCGCGAATCATATCCATCCAGCTGTCGCCGTCTTCGATCAAATCCAGCTTGAATGCCAGGCGCGTGGCATCCCTCGAGCCGTGTATGTCCTGATGCCCCTTTTCCAGCAAATAATCGCGCAACACGTTCCAGGCCAATTCATGGGTATATTCGAAGGCCTGGATCAAGCCTTGTTCTTCCAGCTCGTTGAGTTCGCCCTTGTCGATGAACTTGGTCAACTGCGCCAGCGCGTTTTGATAATTGGCGAAGCGCCGTTTCCAGCGGATGTCTTGGTGCATGATTGGTTTCTGAAGGCGTGTCGTTTAAAGAAACTCAGATTAACGCGCGACGGTTTTTCATGACAAGCTAATCCTCTCGATTGTTCGGTGATCTTCGTTCAAATCGTCTGGAAATTACTACGTCAGGAACGTAGGATGATGCCCCTTTTCCAGCAAATAATCGCGTAACACGTTCCAGGCCAATTCATGGGTATATTCGAAGGCCTGGATCAAGCCTTGTTCTTCCAGCTCGTTGAGTTCGCCCTTGTCGATGAACTTGGTCAACTGCGCCAGCGCGTTTTGATAATTGGCGAAGCGCCGTTTCCAGCGGATGTCTTGGTGCATGATTGGTTTCTGAAGGCGTGTCGTTTAAAGAAACTCAGATTAACGCGCGACGGTTTTTCATGACAAGCTAATCCTCTCGATTGTTCGGTGATCTTCGTTCAAATCGTCTGGAAATTACTACGTCAGGAACGTAGGATGATGGCATGGACTCCTCCCCACCCCACGCGGTGTCATACTGCGCCAGAGAATTTAAACGGAGCGACGAGGAGTCCGAAATGAATAGTAACGTGGTGGGTCTGGATACGGCAAAAAGCATTTTTCATCTGTAC
>NZ_JBVVNO010000024.1:0-61809 GCF_056850255.1 Methylomonas sp. Uni0011 | reverse complement strand
ACTTCGGCGATATCGGCCATCCCCATCGGGGCTCCAGGGTGTCCTGAATTGGCTTTTTGTACCGCGTCCATGCTAAGTGCGCGGATGGCGTTCGCTAAGTCTCGACGCGAAGGCATGTTGGTCTCCTAAATTGAATCTTATACGGTGCTAGCGGCCCCTTATCGGGACCGCACTAAAAAACTGGGGATATAACAAACAAAAGGACGAGTGGCGCGAACCACCCGTCCTCGATATTTCCTAGAAACTAGGCGTTGCCAAATTTGGCTTATGCAGCTGCAGCGTCTACCAATTCGCGGATTTCTTTAGCCGCTGTGGCTGGGCATGGCGCACCGTAGATAGCTGCACCGACAACGATGATGTTGGCGCCGGCTTTAACGGTTTGATCGATGGTTGCAGGCTTGATACCGCCGGCAACAGAAACGCGAACGTTCAAGCCCAAAGAAGCGACTTCGTTCAGGTCGCCGAACGGAGTTTGACCAGCCGCTTGCGCGTCCAGACCGGTGTGAACGCCCATGATTTGCGCGCCCAGTTTGGCTGATTCGCGTGCGCACTCGGATTTGCTTGGCACGTTGATCAGGTCAACTTGTACTTCCGCAGCATATTTTTTTGCCGCTTTGATTACGCCACCGATGGTAGCCAAACCGGATACGCCCAATACGGTGCAGATATCTGCGCCGGCTGCGTAGAAAGCGCCTGCTTCGTATTCGCCGGCGTCCATGGTTTTCAGGTCGACCAACAACAATTTGTCTGGGTAACGGTTTCTCAGTTCTTTAACCAAGTTAATACCGTTATATTTGATGCAAGGGGTACCGATTTCAAAAATGTCGACGTAAGGCGCTACTTTATCTGCCAATGCTACGGTTTGGTCGAAATCCAGTGAGTCCAACGCCATTTGAATTAATGGTCTTGCCATATTAATGTGCTCCGATTGTTGTAGTTACAGTTATTGTTTTTGAGACCCACCCCTTCCGTGAATCTCTCATTCGTCACCGAATGGAGAGCGCCGCAAGCCTTTGTCAGTGGGCGGTTTAAGCGAGTGGGGCAACTCTAAATCAGAACGTAGCACCCTGTCAATTGAAGAGCTGCTATTTCAAAGCGAAAAACCCCAATCGATAGCGGGATAAGCAAGCTTCAGCCGGAAAGACCGCCCCAAGGTTTATACAATCCGGAGGCATCGACACCGAACATCTCCAGGATACGCCCAACACCTTCGTCAACCATGGCACGTAACGAATCGCTCTTGTTATAGAACGCCGGCATCGGCGGAAAAATAATCCCGCCCATTTCAGTCACGGCCGCCATATTGCGAATATGCGCCAAATTCAAGGGCGTCTCCCGCGGCACCAGCACGGTTTTGCGCCGCTCTTTCAGCGCCACGTCTGCGGCACGGGAAATCAGGTTATCGCCAAAACCGTGCGCCACCGCGGCCAAGGTCTTCATGGAACAGGGCGCGATGACCACCCCTTCGGTCTTGAACGAGCCACTGGCAATGCAAGAGGCAATATCATTGATGCCGTGGGTAACGTCGGCCATTCCGTAAAGCTCGGCTCGATCCATATCCAACTCGTATTTCAAGTTGACCAAGCCGGCGGAAGAAATCACCAAATGAGTTTCCCAGCCACCGCGTTCGCGTAAAATTTCCAGCATCCGCACACCGTAAATCGCACCGGTAGCGCCGGTCATGCCGATGACAATCCGTTTTCTATGTTCCATGCTCCCGCCGTCAATTCTCAAGCCAAAACCATCGCCATCTCGTCCGCGGCGGAAACCAACGCGTCGATCATTTCCTCGCCGCGAGCAATATGGCCGGCATGGGGCAAAACCTGGAAGCGTGCCCCGGGCAATGCGTTGCACAACCGCCACCCGGCCTCTATCGGGCAAGTCAAATCGTTACGCCCATGAATTACAACCGTCGGAATTCCCCGCAATTTGGGGCAATTGGCCAAAATCTGATTTTCAGCGATAAAGTAATCGTGGACGGCGTAGTGTAATTCCATCTTGACTTGCCGCAACATCTTTTCGCTGACAGCTTCCAAACTCTCCTGATAATCAGCGCCAAGCGCCACCTGACCACTCCAAGCCTGCCATAGCCTAGCCGCACTCTTGGCAAGCTCCTGATCGGAACTAAACACCGCCTCGCAGAAGCGCTCCAGCATGGTGCCGCCCGGTAGCTCCGGCAAATTCTCCTGCAGCTCCTGCCACAATTCCGGATAGACCCGGTTCACGCCATATTCGCCGAGAAACCATTCCAAATCGCCCCGCCGCGCCAAAAACACACCACGCAAAATCATGGCCAACACATTCTCAGGGTAGTGCTGTGCGTAGAGCAAAGCTAAGGCGCCTCCCCAAGAACCACCGAACAACAACCACTGTCGAATTTCCAAACGTGCGCGGATACGCTCCATATCTACCAGCAAATCTTGCGTCGTATTCCCCGCCAGTTCGCCGAAAGGCTCGGACAGACCGCATCCGCGCTGGTCCATCAAAATGATGTGGTAGCGCTCAGGATCAAAGAAACGGCGATGGTCCGGCTTGGTTCCGGAACAGGGACCGCCGTGCAAAAATATCGCCGGAATTCCGGCCGGGTTGCCGGATTGCTCGACATAGACACGATGGTCGCTCCCGGTTTCCAGAAAAAAGGTATGAAATGGAGAAATTTCAGGATAAAGAGATTTCATTGCCTTTGAGGATAGAACTTACGCAACCGACCGACCCCGCACTGGGGCCGGGCAGTATAACAAAACCTTTACGGCATAAAAAAAGGGAAGGCGAAACCTTCCCTTTTTGGACAATCCAGCGGCTTGTGGATTTAGAATTTGAAACCCAAGTAACCACCAGCACTGAAACCGTCAGTAGGCGTACCGTCCAATTTGCTAGTGGAATAGTGATAACGCACATCAGAACCCAGCACGATGCCCCTGAAGAGGTCATATTCCGCGCCAGCGCCGAAGTTCATGCCTGCATTCAACACGGAAACCGCGTTGGACGGAACTCCAAGAATATTGATATCCAAACCGACAGGAATCAACCAAGGACGGAACTTGCTACCGTGCATGAACTTGATTTTTGGAGAGGCATTGATTCTCAAACGAGCATCGGTCGCTTGAGTATTATCGGTAATAGCAGTTGCATTACCCAAAGAAGGCACAACGTAACCACTTGAAACAGTGTTTACACCAGTACCGTACTGAGCGTATTCAACACCCAACTCAACCGCGAAAGAAGTATCGTCCATCAAACCGAACAAGTCGTTGTTGACATTGAAATCAAACGCACCACCGAAGTAAAAACCTTCGTTGTTTTGATTGTTGGACAAAAATGCTCCGTTGTGTGTTGGAAAAACATTGCTACCTCTAGCATGATCCAGCGCTTGCCAACCACCACGAACCGCAACCAAGTTGTCTTTGGCGCCGGAAGCGGCCGGCGCAGCTTTAACAGACGCCATCCACTGATCCAGTTCTTGAATTTTGGCGGTTTCGGTAGAGTCTTTTGTGGAAGACGACTTAACACGGCTCAATTCCGCTTGCATGGCTTGCATTTGCTCGGCCATTTGTTGCATTTGCGCTTCCAGAGCTTCAGCTTTTCTGGCGGCGGCGTCGGCAACGCGCTCGGCTTTGTTGTCAGCTGCTTGGGCTTGCGGGGCAACCATCGCTCCAGCCATTGTCAAAGTCGCTGCAGCAACACCCAGCGCTAATTTGGTTTTAGTAAAACTCATTGTTGTTCCCCCCCAAGGGTTGTTATTGTTAAGACTGAATTAGCTTTAAAGCAACACAGGATTTCTTCACGTGGGCAATAATAGCAGCAAAACACCAGCCATACAAGTTTTAAGCTTATTTTTTTGACCAAAAAAAATTGATTTAAATCAATAATATATGAAGCATTTGTAATCCTGAATCAAATAATGTCAAAAATAAACAACATTTTTTTGTTTTTTCACACAGCTACCACCAATGCCTAAAACCTATCTAGCGCAATAGCTTCGTGATACTTTAAAAAAGCATCTTTAGTCCGACATTCCCTTTATCTGCATGACCCATCATCTGGACATTTTGATCATCGGCGCCGGCATTAGCGGCCAACTTGCCGCCCGCGAATTTCGCAAAGCCGGACGCGAAGCTACCCTGCTAGACAAAGCCGGCCCCGGCACCGAATCCTCGTGGGCAGGCGGCGGCATTTTGCTGCCGATTTATCCATGGCGGCAAGCTGAAGCCATTTCCGAGCTGGCAATACAAAGCTTGAAACTGTATCCGCAGTTAAGTGCAGAACTGCTAGCCAGTACCGGGATCGACCCGGAATGGCGGGAGTGCGGCATGCTGATTTGCAAGAATCCCGATTTTGAAGCGGCGGAACGCTGGTGCCGTCGCTACGACGTGGCATTCCAGACCGCTTCCGCCGAACTGACCGCAGCGCTCACAACCCGACTCGAGCAACCGATATGGCTTCCGGGTATCGCTCAGGCCCGCAATCCGCGCCTGCTGAAATCTCTATCCGCATATTTATCCCAACTCGGCACCCAATTCATCAGCGATACCGAAATCGAGGAAATCGACGTCGTCAATCGCCGCATCGCCGGCGTAAAAACCAGACACGGTCGCTTTACGGTGAACGAACTGGTCGTCAGCACTGGCGCCTGGACTCGCGAATTTTTAAACAATTTGCTGCCGGATTGGCCGGTCGATATCAACATCCGCCCGGTTCGAGGCCAAATGCTGCTATTCGACGCCAAGCCTGACACACTGCAGTATATGGTTCTGGACGGCGACCAGTATTTGATTCCCCGCCGCGACGGCAAGATTCTGGTAGGCAGCACAGTCGAACAGGCCGGTTTCGACAAAACCACCACGGAACAGGCTCGCGAACAACTCTATCGGTTCGCCACGCAACTGCTGCCAACCCTGAAGCAGTTCCCGGTCAGTCACCATTGGGCCGGTCTGCGCCCCGGCAGCCCGCAGGGCATCCCTTTTATTGGCCGACATCCGGACATCGAAAATCTTTACATCAATGCCGGTCATTTCCGCAATGGCCTGGTCATGGGACCGGCATCCGCCAAATTACTGGCCGATCTGGTTCTGCAACGGCCAACCGACCTGGATCCTTCTCCTTATTCGTTAAAACCTGCTACCGCATCATGAACTTATATCCCTACCTGCGCCCGCTATTGTTTTCGCTTGACCCGGAAACCGCCCATCATGTCACTCTAGACTTGCTGAAACTGGCGGAGAAAATCGGCCTGTCCACGCTAAGCCGGGCGAAATCGAGCAACAAGCCGGTCGAGGTAATGGGCTTAAATTTTAAAAATCCGCTAGGACTTGCAGCCGGCCTGGATAAAAACGGCGACTATATAGACGCGTTGGCCGATTTGGGCTTTGGCTTCATCGAAATCGGCACGGTCACGCCGCGCCCGCAACCGGGGAACCCCAAACCACGGCTGTTTCGGCTCCCGGAACATGAAGCCATCATCAACCGGATGGGGTTTAACAATTTAGGCATCGACCATTTGCTGGCACAAGTCGGTAAATGCCAGTATCGCGGAATATTGGGTATCAATATCGGCAAGAACGCCGACACCCCCTTGGAAAATGCCACCGAAGACTATTTGATCGGCTTAAGAAAAAGCTATGCCGCAGCCAGCTATATCACCATCAACATTTCCTCACCCAACACCAAGAACTTGCGGCAATTACAGCAAGGCGACGAGATCAAACAATTATTGAGCGCTCTGAAAGAAGAACAATTAAAGCTGCAGACCGCGCAGGGTAAATACACGCCTATCGCCGTGAAGATAGCCCCCGATTTAACTGACGAGGAAATAAGCCATATTGCAGGCTTACTAATCGAATTTGCGATTGACGGTGTGATCGCCACCAACACCACCATCGCCCGCGACCACATTAAAGGCCATAAGCACGCCGACGAAACCGGCGGTTTGAGCGGCGCACCGGTCAGGGAAAGTTCAACGCGAGTCGTTAAAGGCTTGGTGGCCGAGTTGAACGGCAAGCTGCCGATTATCGCCGCCGGCGGAATTTTGAGTGGTGAAGATGCCCAGGCGAAATTAGCCGCTGGCGCCAGCTTGGTGCAGATTTACAGCGGCTTGATTTACAAAGGGCCGCAACTGATCGAAGAGATATTGAGCACAATCTAATCGCCCCTGACCTTATCAAACCCATCTATTTGAGGCTGTCGTAAAAGTCAAAATGTAGGTTGGGTTAGCGTAGCGTAACCCAACAGAATCAAAATGTTGGACTTCATAGCATGAAGCATAACCTACCTTTTACGCCCCCCTCTATTTGGCAAGATCACTCGATCATTCATCGTCTTCGGCACTTTCAGGGCTCGCTAGCCGATGCCAACTCGCCGCGAATCACCTTGCAGAGGCGTTTTCGAAGGCCCTCACCGACGCATCCATCGACCAGCCGCCGCCAAAAGCCCGGTACAGCGACACCATCGCCACGCCGGTCGCGGTTTCGGCTTTGGCCCGCTCGTCGCTGACGGCCAGTTTGCTGCGTTGGGCGTCCAGTACTGCCAGATAATCGCCCGCGCCATGCTGATACAAGGCATCGACCAGTCGGTAAGCCTTTTCCGCCGAGGCTTCCGCTGCCGTCAATTGGCCCAAACTCTCCGTGGCGGAGCGATGTGCGACGAAAGCGTTTTCCACGTCTTCCAAGGCCAGCAAAAAAGTCTTCTCGTAATTGGCGGCAACTTGGTCCAGCCGCGCATCGGCGGCGGCGATATGGGCGCGGATGCGACCAGCGTTGAAGATCGGCGCGGAAAGACCCGAACCCAAGGCATAGACGCTCTCGGCCAGACTCGGAAAACCACCGACTGCCAGTGCACCGACACCGCCGCTGGCCGACAGCACCAACTTCGGATACAGATCAGCCCGCGCCGAACCCAGGCTGGCGGCCGCCGCACTGACTTCGGTTTGCGCCAGGCGCAGATCCGGCCGTTGTGTCAACAAATCGGCAGGCAGCAGGTTTGGCATGGTCGGCGCTTGTTTCGGTAACGGGCCAACAGCGGCCAAGCAGTTTCCTAGGCTTTCCGGCGACTCGCCCAATAACACACCTAAGCGATGAATCAGGTTTTGCTCGGCGTTGGTCAGTCCGGGCAGCGTCGCTTCGGTGCCCTGCAGCAAGGTTTGCTGGCGAGCAATGTCAGCCTCGTTAGCCAATCCGGCTTTAAAAAATACCTCTAAAGTTCGCAAGCGTTCGCGCTGCAAGGCGATATTGTTTTGCAGAATGCCGATGCGTTGCTGCACGCCGCGCAGCTCCATATAGTTGGTCGCAACTTGCGCCAACAGACCGACTTGCGCCGCGTGCAAACCTTCCTTGCTGCCTTCGGCTTGCGCGGCGGCGGCTTCCGCTTCCAGATGTCGACCACCGAACAAGTCGATTTCCCAGCGTGCAGCCAAGCCGCCGCTGACGGCATCGGCGGTCGGTGTAATCAATTTGATGCCTTGCCCGCTCGGCACGCCGACGATGCGGTCGATGCGTTTTTCCCGGCCGCCCGAGAGTGAGAAATCCAGACTGGGATACAAGGCCGCTTCAGCGACGGTGACCATCGCATTGGCTTCACGGACCCGAGCGGCGGCGATCTTCAGATCGTGGTTGGCGGCCAAGGCTTGGTCTATCAATTCATTTAGCAAGGGATCGTTGAAACCTTGCCACCAAGTCTTCAGGTCAACCGCTTCGGCGGTTTGGGCGGTTTTGGCATTAGCCGCGTGTTGCCATGTTGCCGGGCTATTGAGCGCCACTTGGTCGCCGACACGGGTCGGCGTGCAGGCGATTAGACTAGTCAGGGACAGTAGGAATAGCGGTGTTAAATATCGATTATTCATTGCAAGACTCCGAGGTCTTATTTGCCAAAAACGTAGGTTGGGTTAGCGAAGCGTAACCCAACAAAATCAAAATGTTGGGCTTCAACTCCCCCTCACCCCAACCCCTCTCCCGCGAGGAGAGGGGCTTTTGCGTCGGCATCAGCCTGTCCACGCTCCACCCTAAACCACGCCGCATACAATGCCGGCAGGAAGAAAACCGTCAACGCGGTCGCCACCGTCAGCCCGCCCATGATGGCGATGGCTTGCGGGCCGAAGAAGTCGTTGCGTGACAACGGTATCATCGCCAGGATGGCTGCGGCTGCGGTCAGCATGATCGGCCGGAACCGCCGCACCGTCGATTCGACGATGGCCGACCAGGTGTCGAGCCCCGATTTTTCGTCTTGATCGATCTGATCCACCAGAATCACCGAGTTACGCATAATCATACCGGCCAGCGCCAGGATGCCGAGCAAGGCCACGAAACCGAACGGCGCCCGGAACAGCAGCAAGGCGAAGGCGGCGCCGATCACCCCGAGCGGCGCGGTGCTGAACACCATGAAAGTCCTGGACAGGTTCTGCAACTGCATCATCAACAAGATCAGCGTGACGATCAGCACTAGCGGAATCCAGATCAGAATCGATTTTTGCGCGGTCACCGCGTCTTCCTTGGAGCCGCCGGTTTCGATGAAATAACCGGCCGGCAAGCTATCCTGTATCGGTTTAAGTTTCGGGATGATTTCCGCCGCCACGTCCGGGGCCATCTTGCCGTCGGCCACGTCGGCGCGCACCGAGATGGTTGGGAAGCGGTTACGACGCCAACGTACGCCGTCCTCGAACACGGTCTCGAATTTGACGAACTGCGACAGCGCTACCGACTTGCCGTTGGCGGTGCGCACCGCAACATCCGGCAATTCGTCGGCGGCGGTGCGCAATTCGGGGATGGCCCGCCAGACGATGTCGATTAATTTATCCTGCTCGCGCAATTGTCCGACCGGGATGCCGGCGTAATGCGCCTGCAAGGCTTGCGACAGGCTGGCCGTCGAAACGCCGAGGGCGCGGGCCTTGTCCTGATCCAGCATCAGCCGTAACGACGGCATGCGGTCATGCCAATCGTCGTTGACATCCACGGTGCCGGGATGGTTACGCACGACTTCGGCTACCCGGTCGGCAATGCCACGTACGATGTTGGGGTTTTCGCCGAGCACTCTGAACGCCAACGGATAATCCATCGGCGGCCCGACATTGAGGCGCTTCACTCGGCCGCGGACATTCGGAAAATCCGTCTCAAGAATTTGCCGGACTCGCTGCATCACCCGTTCGCGGGCCTGGTTATCCTTAGTCATCACCACCAATTCGGCCAGATTGGTATTCGCCAGTTGCTGCACGATCAACATGAAAAACCTCGGCGTGCCGCTACCGATATAGCTGGCAACATGTTCAACATCCTCGTCCTTGGCCAGCATTGCCTCCATGCGTTTGGCGGCGGCTTCGGTTTGTTCAAAGGCACTGCCCTCCGGCAGCCACAGGTCGACGATGACTTCCGGCCGGTTGGACAGCGGAAAGAACTGTTCCGGGACATGGGCTAACGCAACGACGCCGAGGCCGAACAAAGCCAGGGTGGCGACAATGACTTTCTTACGATGCGTCACGCAGGCATCCACCCAGCGGCGCAAGCGGTTGTAGAACGGCGTATCGAACAAGTCGTGAGCCGCTTGCTCGCCGTTGGCATGTACCTTGAGGATCAAAAAGCCCAAATACGGAGTGAATACCACCGCGCCTATCCAAGACAATATCAGCGAAATGCCAACCACCTGGAAAATCGCCACGGTATATTCACCGGCCGAGGATTGCGCCAGACCCACCGGCAAGAAACCAGCGATGGTGATCAAGGTGCCGGTCAGCATCGGAAAGGCCGTGGCCGTATAAGCATAGGTTGCGGCGCGCATCCGGTCCCAGCCTTCTTCCAGCTTGCGGGCCATCATCTCGACGGCAATCATCGCATCGTCCACCAACAGGCCCAGCGCCAGAATCAATGCGCCTAACGAAATACGTTGCAGATCGATGCCGCACAGCAGCATGACCAGCAAGGTGGCGGCCAGCACCAGCGGCACGGTCAGCGCCACCACGGAACCGGTGCGCCAACCCAGGCTCAAGAAACTGACCACCAACACGGTGGCCAGGGCTTCGAAGAAGGTACGGCCGAATTCCGCCATCTGGTTTTTAACGACGTGCGCTTGATTGGCGACCGGCGCTACATCCATGCCTAACGGTAACTCGCTTGCCATGCCGGCCAAAGCGTCTTCCAAGGATTTCCCCAAGTCGATAACGTTGCCTTGCTTGCTCATCGTCACGCCAAGACCGAGGGCCGGTTTGCCGTTGAAACGCATCTTGAATTCCGCGGGATCGATATAGCCGCGCGTCACCTTGGCAAAATCGCCGACCTTGAAGGTTCGATTAGCGATGCGCACCACCATATTGGCGACGCTATCTTCCGAGTCGAAGGAGCCGGTCAGGCGTATCGGCAGATTGCGCTGAGGTGAAAACACCGTACCGGCCGGCGTCATGCCGTTCTGTGCTTGCAAAGCTTGGGCGACCGCCGAAGCATCCAGGCCCAATTCGGTCAACTTCTTGTCGGAGAATTCGACGAAAATCTTTTCGTCCTGCACGCCGATCAGATCGACTTTCTCGACATCCTTGACTCGCAACAGCTGTTGGCGGACCGAATCGGCCGCCAATTTCAGATCGGCATAACTAAAGCCCTCGCCGGAAAAGGCATAGATCAGACTGTAGGTATCGCCGAATTCGTCGTTGAAAAACGGCCCGATGCTGCCGGGCGGCAGCGTCATGCGGATGTCGTCGACCTTCTTGCGCACTTGATACCAAAGCTCGGGAATCTCCTTGGGCGGCGTATCCTCGCGGGGCGTGACGAAAATCACCGATTCGCCGGGTTTGGAGTAACTGCGCAGATAATCCAGATTGGGCAGCTCCTGGATTTTCCTTTCCAGTCTATCGGTTAACTGTTGCTCGACTTCCAGTGCGGTGGCGCCGGGATAGAGGGTTTTGACAACCATGATTCGAAAGGTGAACGGCGGATCTTCCTGCTGGCCCAGTTTGTAATAAGCGAATAGGCCGCCGAGCACCACCAATGCGAGCATAAAGCCGGTAAAGGAGCGGTGTTTAAGCACCCATTCGCTGAGGTTGAACTCTTTCATAGTTGTGCCTCTGTTGTACCCTGCTTAGCCGGTGCATTTTCTGCCGGTAAGCGGACAGACTGTCCCTCGGCCAGACGCTGGACGCCGGCACTGACCAGCAATTGGCCGGCGGCGAGTCCCTCGACGGCAATGCGTTCGCCGGCCAGCGTTTCGCCCAGCTTAACCGGCATGGATTTGACGGTAGCCGACTGCTCATCGACTAGCCAGACTAAAGGATGATCGGGCTGGTTTTGCGGGGTATAGATTGCGGAAAGCGGGATGGCGATGCCGGCAGCGGTGTTCGCCACGATATGAACGGTCGCCGTCATGCCTAATTGCGCGGCGTCCAGACCTTCCAACAAGGAGGCCTTGACGCGGTAGGTGCGGCTGGACGGATCGGCGGCCGAGGCGATCTCGCGAATTTTGGCCTTGATCCGCCGGTTGTCGTCGGACCACAAAGACACATTAACGGCTTGTTGACGCTGGATTTCCGATAGTTGATGTTCGGGAACGTCGAAATGAACTTCCTTTTCGTCGAGCTGGGCCAGCGTTACCACGGCCTGACCGGTGGCCAGCACTTGTCCGGCTTCGACAGCCAACGCCGTGACCACGCCGTCGCGGTCGGCATGCAGCTCGGTATAGGATAGCTGGTTAAGCGCCTCGCCCAATTGCGCTTCCAGCGCCGCCGTCCGCTCCCGCGCCGTGGTATAAGCCGTTTCGTGCCGCTCGAACTCCGGTGGACTGATGACTTGCTGAGCCAACAGCTCGCGGTACCTAACAAGATCGTCGCGCAAGAAATTACTGTCGGCCTGGGCGGAAGCCAGTTGAGCCCTAAGACCTTGCACAGCGAGGTGGTAATCATTGCCGTCCAGTATTGCCAGCAGTTGGCCTTTACGTACCGGGTCGCCAACATCAACTTTGCGCTCCAGCAGTTTACCGGCCACCCGGAACGATAAGGGCGTCTCGATTCTTGCCCTGACTTCACCAGCAAAGCTTCTGGCACTAGCGACGGCGTTCTCCTCGATTCGAAACACCTTTACCGGTCGCGAAACTGCTGGTGTTGGTTTGTTCTGGTCGCTGCATCCGACGCTTATCGTCAGCGGCAACAACAACACGGCCAACAACCGGCCTATGCTTAAGTATCGGAATTGCAGCCGGTTACGGTAGTTTGGCATTAACGGAGTTTTGGGGGGTAGCATGTTGCTTACTCCTTCGGTAAAAGGTTCGGTACTATTAGTCATTCAATGCTGTTCGCTATCAGTAGCTCGGCGGCCAACTTGGCATCATCGGCCGCGCCGGAATGGCGCTGCAATTGTTCGGAGACGATGGTGCCTTGGAACAAGGCGCAAAGTTGCCCGGCCAGCCGCTGCGGAGAACGCGCTCCGGCTTGTTCGGCTAGGTCGGTCATATGGTTTTGTAGTTTGCGATAAAACGCCGCGGATACTCGATGTATTACATGGTTTTGATCGGGGAATTCGGCAGAGGCATTGATAAAGGGGCAACCTTGAAAATCAGGATTGGCCAACCATTCGCCATGGATATCGAAAATTGCCAACAACTTGTCTTTTGAGGGCTGATCTTTGCGCTCGATTTGTTCAACAAACCTATCCCACAATTCGGCGTCACGGCTTTGAAGATATGCGACTATCAATGCTTCCTTAGAGGGGAAATGCTTGTACAGAGTCATCTTGTTGGTGTTCGCAGATTTAACGATGCTATCGACGCCGCTCGCCCTGATACCCTGGCGGGAAAATAACGTTGCCGCGACCAGTAAGATTCGTTGTTGCGCACTTGCGGTTTTAGTTGACATAGTCATGCTTGAAATAAGTTTTGCCCCGGCAAAATAAAGCAATTTGACGTGGGAGCGGCGCTTCCTTGCATCGAAACGTCGCTCCCCTGGTTTTCAGTTCAGCTCAGGATTCAGAACTAGTTGGCGATCATGCTGGCGTTGAAGCCGTCGACAAACGCGTGCTCTTCGGGCCCTGGATTGGCCCTAAGCGCACGAACAGCCTCGACGACCACTTCCGGGGCTTCAGTTGCCAAGCCCTGCATGGTTTCGGCGATAAACACATCGACCGGCATGGCGCGAGGGTCGCCGCGCTTTTGGATAATATCGGTGTCCACCCAGGGCGGCGCGATTTCCTGCACACTCACATTGGTGCCGCGCAACAAGAAGCGTTGTGACAGCGCGTAGGAATGCAGCGCGGCCTTGGTGGCGGAATAGATCGCGCTGGGCGCCATCGGCACGAAAGCCAGGATAGATGAGTTGTAGATGATGGTGGCGCGCGACTGACGTTTCAGATGCTCGATCAACGCCGAGGTCAGTAAGACGGGCCCGAGCAGGTTGGTATCGATCAGGCGGCGCGACGCCGCTTCGTCGATTCGACCCGCCGCATCGTCGAAGGTCATGATGCCGGCATTGTTGATTAACACATTGAGTGCCGGATAACGGGCTATCAGAGTTTGCGCCACGGCATTGATGCTGGTCGGGTCGGCGACGTCCAGTTCGATGGCATCCATGCCGGGATTGGCCGCGACGACCTCATCAAGCCAAGCCTTGCGGCGTCCGGCAATGATGACTTTGTTGCCCAGCTTGTGGAAGGCCTCGGCTAGACCGCGACCGATGCCGGAAGCGCCGCCAGTGATGAGGATGGTATTGTCGTTCAGTTTCATGTTGTGTCCTTTGGCTTGGTGTAAAAGGGGTAATGCATTTATGCGCGGTCGAATCGCATCACGAGCCACGCCTATCGAATATCAATAAGGTTGATGTCGCCGAGGCATAGAGCCGGCCTCTGCTGTCGGTAAGTCGAGCTTCGGCAAATGCCGCTTGCCGAGCCAGGCTCAGAACGCTGCCTTCCGCCCGCAGTAGTCCTGTTTTTTTGGTCATCGCCCTGTGATAGGCAATTTTCAATTCCAGAGTCGTGTAGGTCTGTTTCTCGGTGAGCTGGGAGTGGACGGCGCAGCCGCAGGCAGAGTCCAACAAAGCGGCCGCATAGCCGCCATGAACGGTGCCCAGAGGGTTGTATGCATGCTCGCCCGGCTTGCCGGCAAATACGGCTTTGCCGAGGTCGACCTCCACCAGCTCGAAATCCAGCGACACCATGATTCCAGGCTTCAGCCCCGAGGCCATTAAGGCGCGCAGCTGGTCTAGGCCATTGAGCCCGGCACCGATTTTGTTTACGAGACTCATCGTACTGTCACCCTGCGACGAATTCCGAATACGCGGTAACCGGCTTGTTGCAGGGCCTTGGCCGTTACCAGCCCGATGCCCGAAGATGCGCCGGTGACCAGGGCTAGAGCATTGTCTTTATTGCTCATATCGAATCTCTTTTTGAGGGTGGATAGTCTGTCGACTAAGTGTTACTATCATTTTGAAAGCAATGTTACTATCAAAATGAAACCAAGTCACTACTAAAAATGTATGAACGATAAAAATAATTGCGCCGACCCTTGTCCGATCGCTCGCTGCCTAGCTTTTCTTGGCGACACCTGGAGTTTATTGATACTGCGGGACGCCCATTTCGGCCTAACCCGCTTCGACCAATTTCGGAAAAGCCTCGGTATAGCGCCGACGATACTGACCCGGCGCTTGGCGACGTTAACTGAGGAAGGATTATTGGAAAAACGGCTTTATTCGGAGCGACCGCCGCGCGAGGAGTATGTATTGACGGCCGCCGGCCGCGACTTTCTGCCGGTGCTTATGATGATTGGCGCCTGGGGGAGCCAGTATCGCGGCGACGGTCCGTTGGTGCGTATCCAGGATGTTGAAACGGGAGAATATATTAAACCGGTGGCCATCGACGAGGTGACGGGGGCAAAGATAGGCACGCGGCCGTTACGCTTTGTGTTGCCGGACGAAGGCTGATCAATTCACCCGGCAACCCCTTTTTAACCGATACAATAGTTGGCCATTTCTAAAGCGCATGTCGACAGTTGTAGTGAGTCAGAAACGAAGTTCCACATGATTACGTTGTATCAATTTCCCAGAGCCTGGAACATTCCCAACCCCAGCCAGTTTTGCGTCAAGCTGGAAACCTATCTGCGCATGGCCGGCATCGAATACCGGATTGCCGAAACGTTGCCTCTCTATGCACCCTTCGGCAAGCTACCTTTCATAGCAGACAACGGCCTAAAGCTAGCAGATAGCCGGCTGATCATCGGCTATCTGCGAGAGCATTACGGCGATAGCCTGGATGGGCATTTGTCGGCCGCGCAATGTGCGCAAGCTCTGGCTTGGCAACGTTTATTGGAAGAACATTTGTACTGGGTGTGCATGTACAGCCGTTGGCAATACGGAGCGGAAAATTGGCACATCAATAAACAGGCGATCTTCCAAGGTTTACAGCAACCCTGGGCGGATGTGGTGGCCGCACTCTATCGGCTGCGGATTCGAGGGCAACTGCGCGGCCAGGGCATTGGCCGGCTACCTGCCGCACATATTTTCGAATTGGGCCGGCGCGATGTAGCGGCTGTGTCCGCCGCGCTTCAGAACAAGATGTTTTTACTGGGTGATCGGCCCTCTAGCGTCGATGCCTCAGCCTTCGGCGTATTGATCAATCTATTGGCCTGCCCGGTCAGTTCGCCGGTCAAGGATTATGCCTTAACCCAATCCGCCTTAGTCGATTATTGTCGGCGCATTCAAGAACGCTATTTTCCCGAATTGGGCGAACCTAAGTTTGGCGATTGATGGTCCAGCGTGGCGCAAGCCGCACGGATTTCTTCTCGTAGCCAGCGATTGGCAAACTCCTGGTCTTGCAGCGGATGCCAGACCATTACCGTGTCGTAATGCGGTAAATCCAGCGGCAAGGGCACCAATTGTAAAGGCAAAGTCTGAGCAAATTGTTCGGCCGTGCGTTTGGGAAAAGCCATGACCATGTCCGTTTGCGCCACAATCATCGACGCGGATAAAAAATGCGACACGGTCAGCGCCACACGCCGCTCGCGGCCATGTTCCGCCAACCAGCTGTCTACCTGCCCGGTACTGGCGCCGGTTCTGGACACCAGAATATGCGGTAGGTCTATATAGTCTTCCAGCGTTAATGCCGCATTCACTCGCGGGTGGCCGATGCGCGCCACGCAGACCATGAAATCATCGAACAGCCGTTCGCAATGTAGATGCTTGGAGGGATTCAACATCACTTCAAAACCCAGTATCAGGTCTATCTCACCTTGCTCCAGCGCATGCGAAGGAAAATGGCTGCTGGTACGTTTGAAATGAATATCCACGCCCGGTGCCTGTTGAGCAATGCGAGGCGCCAGTATGGGTAAAAGCAAGGCTTCCACGTAATCCGTCGCCGCAATGGTAAAAGAGCGCCGACAAGTGGCGGGATCGAACGGCGCCGGCGCGCGAATCAAACCTTCCACATCTTTGAGTACCGCCGCTACCGGAGCCACCAGGGACAACGCGCGTAGTGTCGGCGTCATGCCCGCCGGGGTTTTCACCAGCAACGGATCTTCCAGTTGTTGCCGCAAGCGTTGCAGCACGTGGCTCATTGCCGACTGGCTAATGAACATTTTGTCCGCCGCCCGCGACACGTTGCGTTCCTTCATCAGCAGATCGAAGGCGATCAATAGATTCAAATCAAACGTTCTTAAGTCCGCCATGGCTGGGTTTCCGGGATGTAAAGGCGGGCTATGTTACCGAAATGCCGGGGGCGTTTGGCATCAATTATTTTCATAGGCGCATGAATACAAAGCATTTTACCGCCTGCGGTCTCAGGCATAAATTTATCCCCGACGCAGCCACCGGCGCTTAGTTTTCCCCCCAAGGAATTTACAAGCCAACGCGGTGGCCCGTCTCCTTACTCTCAATCGTGCAGCAAGCGCGGAGTTTTGGCGGAATGCTGATTGAGAAAAACAAGGTGGTTAGCAAGATCACCAAAACTTACTCAAATATCAGGAGAATCATCATGCCTTTGTGGAAAGTCTATCATCCTACCAATGCGTTCAGTGCCGAAGACAAACAAGAATTGGCTGAGCAAATCACTAACGTCTATGCGGGCGTACCCATCCCAAGATTTTACGCCGTGGTCATTTTCGAAGAAGTGGCGAAAGGTAATTGCTTCGTCGGTGGCGTACGTAATGACAAGTTCGTTCGATTCAAGATCGACCAAATCGCCCGGACATTGCCTGGGCCTATCATACGAGAATGGTGGATGCGAACGCTTGACGAAGTCATTGCGCCTTTTGTGAAAGAGCGCGGATTCGATTGGGAAATTTCAATTGACGAAACCCCATTCGATCTTTGGTCGCTACAAGGCGAATTACCCCCGCCCTTCGAATCGATAGCCGAAAAACGTTGGGTTGCGGAAAACAAGGCCAGTCCTTACACATACCAAGAAAAACTACCCGCAGGCCACTTTTTACTGTCTCCAGGCGTAACCGGTTAGTTAATACGAGTGCCCCGTTCATGGTGAACCGGGCACTTTTTCCAAAATCATCGATACACGTTTCTGATCGCGCTATCGGTCTGGCTTTATGCCTCTTAGCAAGGCGGTATCGACTAAAACGAGATAGAAATATGGCTTATCAATCCATCAATCCCTCATCCGGCGAATTACTAGCATCTTATCCTGAACTATCCGATTCCGATCTTGAGCTTGCCATTGCGAAAGCCGATCAAGCCTATCGGGAGGCGTGGCGCCATTATTCGGTCGATGAACGCGCTAAGGTTCTGACGAAAGCAGCATCGATCCTGCTGGAAAGGAAAGAAGAGTACGCGCAATATTTGACGTTAGAAATGGGTAAACTCATTGGCGAGGCATACGCCGAAGTAGACATTACCGCCGGGATACTCCAGTACTACGCCAAAAATGCGAAAGCGTATCTTGCACCGAAAGCCTTGCCGGAAGCACCGACCGCCCAAGTATCGATCGAACCGATAGGGGTGATTCTGGGCATAGAGCCCTGGAATTTCCCTTATTACCAAGTTGCGCGCGTTGCTGGCCCACAATTGATGGCCGGCAACGTCTTATTGCTGAAACATGCGGAAAACGTCCCGCAGTCAGCACTGGCTTTAGCCAGGCTATTCGAAGACGCCGGCGCGCCGGCCGGTGTGTACACCAATCTATTCGCGACTATAGAACAAATCGGCCGCGTTATCGACGATTCGCGGGTGCGCGGCGTCACGATCACCGGTAGCGAAACTGCAGGTGCCGCCGTAGCGGGACGAGCTGGGCGGGCATTGAAAAAAGTCGTGGCGGAAATGGGCGGGAGTGATCCGCTGTTGGTACTGGAAGATGCTCCGCTAGAGTCCACTCTGGATAGCGCGTTGTTCGGGCGCATGTTCAACTGCGGCCAATGTTGCGTCGGCTCAAAACGCGTTATTGTGGTGGGACAAGCACGCGGCAAGGCTTTTCTGGAGGGTTTTGTCGAACGCATGTCGTCTTTGCACGCCGGCGATCCACTGAACCTGGCCACGACTTTGGCGCCGTTGTCCTCGGAAAAAGCGCTGAAGCTGTTACTCGATCAGATTGCTCAGGCCCAAGCAGGCGGTGCCAAAGTCGTACTCGGCGGCCAAAGAATCGATAGACCAGGCTATTTTCTTGAGCCTACCGTCATCACCGAAATAGACGCCAATAATCCGATCTATCAACAAGAACTGTTTGGCCCGGTCGCCGCCATTTACGTCGTTGAAAGCGAAGCGCAAGCCATTGCATTGGCCAACGCAACCTCGTTTGGACTCGGTGCATCCATTTTTACCGCCGATGTCGAACGCGGCCGTGCCGTCGCGGCGCAAATTGAAAGCGGCATGGTTTTTATCAATCAACCTGCCTGGACCGCCCCGGAACTGCCGTTTGGCGGTATCAAAAATTCGGGTTTTGGTCGTGAGTTATCGGAGCGCGGTTTTTACGAGTTTGTAAACGAAAAATTGGTAAATGTCGCACCGCCCGGCGCTTCGCCTTGGGGCCCGATCATCCCCGGTTAAATAAATCCCAAATGATGGAGAGCTAAAGGAGATTCCTTAATCCGCCAAGCGCAAAGAATGCGGAATTTGGTGTCTCCAGGCCAGACTTCATTCAAGATAACTTCTAAACCATTACATGAAAAAGCCAAGGCTTTCAACATTAAACGATCAGCCAATCCAGCACGGAAATAGCGATGATTGCTCACAGCTGAAAATCCAGTCCAAACTGATATCAAACCGGGAAAAACATGTGACGATGATCTTATCGGGCCCCTTGTTTCCAGTATTGGTTAAATTGGCATTGCCGACGGTTGGTGTCATGTTTCTGTCCGCAATAGTTAGCGTTGCAGAAACTTATTTTGTCAGTTCATTAGGGGTGGATTCGATTGCGGGTGCATCATTGGTGATACCGATGGTGATGTTGATGATCATGATGTCGAACGGAGGCATAGGCGGGGGCGTATCTTCCGCTATCGCTCGTGCCATCGGTGCCAGTGATATAGAAAGTGCGGAACGATTGGCCTATCACGCTACCTTGATAGGTATCGTGTTTGGGGGGCTATTTACCCTTGTGCTACTGGTATTTGGCCGCCCGATATACGCATCGCTGGGAGGAACCGGAGATGCCTTACAACAAGCGCTGCTTTATTCGGACATATTGTTTGGTTCGGCCACCATTAACTGGGTTTACATATTGCTGCAGTCTGCTTTACGAGGGGCAGGCAATGTCAAAGTGCCTGCGTTGATAACACTGGGAAATGTCTTAGCCTGCCTATTACTATCGCCCGTATTGATATTGGGACTATTGGGTACGCCGAAGTTAGGAATTGCAGGGGCTGGCTATGCCCAACTGATTTGCAATGCTGCCTCTCTGCTTTTAATTATTGGCTACATGCGCTCCTCAAGCAGTATTTTACGGTTACGGCGGCACCGAATTCGTTATCACTATTTCAAGCAAATTTTGGCCGTCGGCTTGCCGTCATCACTGAGTGCCATTTTTTCCAACTTGTCAGTTACCGCGATTACCTCGGTGGTCGGTGTTTTTGGCGTACCGGCCTTGGCTGGCTATGGCATTGCCTCGCGTATGGAGTATTTGCTAATACCGGTCATGTTTGGTTTTGGTACAGCGGTATTGACGATAGTGGGTACCAACATCGGCGCCGGCAATATCAAAAGAGCAAGGCAGGCGGCGTTACTTAATGCCCTGTTTGTTGGCGCTATGGTTGAGTTAGTGGGGCTATCCTTGGCATATAATCCAGGCATTTGGATGAACTTGTTCACTAGCTCGACGGATGTTCTGTTCGTTGGTGAAAAGTACCTAAAAGCAGTCGGGCCGGTGTACGGTATGGTTGCCTTTCTATTTGCGTTTTATTTTGCCGGGCAAGGCGCGGGCAAAGTGTTCTGGCCGATAACCGCAATTTTTACGCGCTTTGCATTCGCTGCATGCGGTTCCATCGTTGTATTTCTTTATCACCAGAACATGGATGTCCTTTTTTCCATTATAGCGATTGGGGCATTGATCTCAGGCATGCTAAGCGCAGCAAGCTTTTTAATGTTTTCTGGGAGGGCTAAGCAGATTGAAGTCCAAAGGTACGAAAACGTGCGTTAGCTGTTCGTATAGCCCTAAGGATTCATCCTCTGGCTCTCACGCCACCTTACCTGAATCTCTTGATTTATAAGGCACTGCTGCTTTCAAAGGCTAAGATTATTCGCCGGCAATCGCCATTTGCTCCAGCAAAATCGAGCCGACACGGATGTTGCCGCGCATATCCACGTCGTTGCCGATCGCCACGATATTTCGCAGCATGGACTTTAAATTGCCGGCAATGGTGATTTCTTGAACGGGGTATTGGATAACGCCATTTTCGACCCAAAACCCAGAAGCGCCGCGAGAATAATCGCCGGTCACTCGATTCACGCCCTGACCCATCAATTCGGTGACCAATAAACCGGTACCCAACAGCTGCAACATTTCGGCAAAATCGCGGTCGCCCGGCTCTACAATCAGATTATGTACCCCGCCGGCGTTACCCGTAGTCTGCATGCCCAGTTTGCGCGCCGAATAGGTGCTGAGTATGTAAGATTGCAAAACGCCGTTATTAACGATGTCTCGAGCCCGGGTCGCGACACCTTCCGCGTCGTAGCTCGCGCTTCCCAACGCCCGCTTTAACAACGGCTGCTCGTGTATCCGCACAAACTCCGGCAGAATTTGCTTTCCGAGGCTGTCCAATAGAAAAGATGACTTCCGGTACAGACTACCGCCGCTGATCGCGCCCAGCAACGCTCCGATCAAACTGGAGGCCATTTCCGGCGCAAACAACACCGGACATTGCCGGGTGCCGAGAGGCCGGGCGTCTATCCGCGCCAGCGTACGTTGCGCGGCTTTTTCGCCGACTTGTGCGGCAGCTTCCAGATCACTCGGGTTACGCGCCACACTATACCAATAGTCTCGCTGCATGGCGTCGCCGCTACCGGCGAGTACCGAGCAACTCAAGGAGTGCCGGCTGGACTGGTAACCCTGCAAAAAACCCAATGAATTGCCAAACACCCGTGTGCCCTGATGGGTATTGACTGAAGCGCCCTCGGAGTTGCTGATCACAGAGCTATAGCTGCGCGCCGCGTTTTCACACTCGATCGCCAGCTCGATAGCTTGCTCGGCATTGAGCTGCCAAGGATGGTTTAAATCGAGATCGGGAAATTCCGTAGCCAACCGCTCGGGATCGGGCAGGCCGGCAAACTCGTCTTCGCTGGCGTAGTGGGCGATACTGCATGCGGCTTTGACGGTTTCCTTCAACGATTCGCCGGAAATGTCATTGGTACTGGCAGAGCCCTTCCTTTTGCCGAAATACACCGTGACGCCAATGCCTTGATCGCAATGGTACTCCACGGTTTCCACTTCCCCGAGTCGAGCCGACACCGACAGCCCATTGTCCACGCTGAATGCCGCTTCTGCGGCAGTGGCTCCCTGTAGTTTGGCTTCGTCCAACAATTGTTGAACCACATTTTTCAAACGATTGATTTCTTCCTGATTTTGCACGGCAAATCTCTTGTTTAGTCGTTACGCGCACAAGCCGAATGGCTGCACCCTGTATTTCAGACGCTGGTACCGCCAACCGTTAAGCCGTCGATCTTCAACGTCGGCTGGCCCACGCCGACCGGAACGCTTTGGCCATCCTTGCCGCAAGTGCCGACGCCGCTATCCAGCGCCATGTCGTTGCCGACCATGGACACTTTGGTCAATACGTCGGGACCGTTGCCGATCAGCGTCGCCCCTTTCACCGGCCGGGTGATTTTGCCGTTTTCGATCAGGTACGCTTCGCTGGCCGAGAACACGAACTTGCCGGAAGTGATATCCACTTGACCGCCGCCGAAGTTGCGCGCGTACAGGCCTTTTTTCACCGAGGCGATAATCTCTTCCGGATCGCTCTGTCCTGGCAGCATGTAAGTGTTGGTCATGCGCGGCATCGGCAGATGGGCATAGGATTCGCGGCGGCCGTTACCGGTCGGCGCCACCCCCATCAACCGGGCATTCAGCTTATCCTGCATGTAGCCTTTCAGAATGCCCTTCTCGATCAACACGGTATTTTCAGTCGGCGTCCCTTCGTCGTCGATGTTCAACGAACCGCGCCGACCTTGCAACGTGCCGTCGTCCACCACGGTACACAGATCGGAAGCCACCCGCTCGCCGACTCGGCCGCTGAAAGCCGAAGTCCCTTTGCGATTGAAGTCCCCCTCCAAGCCATGGCCGATGGCCTCGTGCAACAAAATCCCCGGCCAGCCGGAACCCAGAACCACGGTCATATTACCCGCGGGGGCTTCCTCAGCCTGCAAGTTGACTTGCGCCTGACGGACCGCTTCTTTGCCGTATTCCAGGCCGCGGTCGCTCTCCAGAAAATAGGAATAGTCGCAGCGGCCGCCGCCGCCCATACTGCCTTGCTCGCGCCGGCCGTTTTCGGCCATGATCACCGTGACATTCATTCGCACCAGCGGCCGAATGTCGGCCGCCAACGAGCCGTCTTGATTCGCGATCAGCACGTGGTCATAGGCAGCAATCAGACTGACCATGACTTCTTCGATGCGCGAATCCAACTTTCGGGTTTCCCGATCGACGCGCATCAACAGTTCGATTTTTTGCCGATCGTCCAAAGACTTTAAAGGATTCACGGGGCGGTACAGACACGGCGCTGCGCGAAAGGTATCCACCTTGCGCTGCGCCTGTTGACCATGGCGGACAATGGCTTTCACGTTATTGGCCGCTTCCAGCAAAATCGGCAACTCGATCCGGTCGCTGTAGGCAAATCCGGTTTTATCGCCGCTGACGGCGCGCACCCCGGCGCCGTGCTCGATCGAATGACTGCCTTCCTTGATGATCCCGCCCTCCAAAGACCAGGATTCGAAGTGGCTAGACTGAAAATAGATATCGGCGGCATCGACCGGCGCGCTCAGCAACGCGGACATGACTCGATCGATATCCTGAGTTTGCAGGCCGTTGCCGGCCAAAATGGATTGCTTGACTTGTTCTAATGGCATCAGATAGCTCGAAACGGGATGGTAAAGCGCGTCCGGCTACATCACGAAAAACGACGCGATGTAAGCGACGAGCAATGCGGTTAGTGCGAGGGTCACTTTGTTACGCGTCGTGAGCGACAACCAATACAGATGCAACTCGGTTTTGCGCCGGACCCAGATATTCAGTAGCCGTTGCTTCAAAAAAGCGTGTAACCGTGGCAGAGTCTTCCACAATTTGTAAAATCCGAAACCGAAAATCGAGAGCAGGATGTAAAACGTCACGACCTGACTGCCGTGGCGATCGGATTCGAACAAATATTCGACAATTTCGCCGATATCCAATATGTGAAAAACCAACTCGACCGCTTCTTCGATTCCCAACTCGACGTATTCGAAAGCCACGTGCAGAGCTTCGAACAGCAGATGCATCAATTCTCCCAGCAATTCCAGCGTCACGTCGTACATGACCAGCGCCAAAACGATGCAACCGACGACGATCAGGTCGAGATTCTTCTTCAACATGGCTAATTCCGCTACGCGCCGTCCGCGCCGGTCTCGGGTGCTGTCCACTCGACTTTCCAACGTCCTGCGCCGTCGGCCAGAACCCGGTCCAACCAAGGCAGCAGCTTTTCTGCTTGGCTTGCCAGCAACCACGGCGGATTGATAAACAGCATGCCAGACCCCGTCATTCCTCTTCCAGCACCGTCTTCGGCAACACAATGTTCGATGCGTAACTGTTTGGGAATACCGCTTCCGGCCAGTTTACCGATGAAAGCTTCGGTTGCGGCCCGCTCGATAACGGGATACCAGACCGCAAAGATTCCGGTGGCGAAATGCCGATGGCCACTGACCAGAGCAGCGACCACTTTTTTATATTCGTCTCTCATCTCGTAACTGGGGTCGATCAAAATCAATCCGCGGCGCTGAATCGGCGGCAGCTTTTTCGGCAACATTTGCAGGCCGTCTTCCTTACTGACGCTTACCTGTTTGTCCCCGGCGAACAATTGCTGCAGCGCGGCAACATCGGAGCCGTGCAATTCCGACAATAATAACCGATCTTGGGGGCGGACCAAGCGCTTCACCAATTGCGGAGAACCGGGATAACGCGCCAATTGCCTGCCGGTATTTTCGGCGCGCACCGCCGCCAGATAATCGTGCAACTCGGTGGGAGGCTCAGGCTCGCGCCACACCCTGGAGATACCTTGCCGATACTCGCCGGTCTTTTCGGCGAATTCCGATTTAAATGAGTACTTGCCGGCGCCGGCGTGAGTATCGATGTAAACAAAAGGCTTGGACTTTTGTTTTAACGCCGCAACGGTCAAGGCCAGCAGGCTATGTTTTAAAACATCGGCAAAATTGCCGGCGTGAAAACCGTGTCGGTAACTGAGCATATTTGGATATCCGTGGTGCCGGCGGCTGCCGTATACGTTTAATTGAATTTGGCCCTGAAGATAAAAAACACTGCCCCGAGCAAACACAATCCGGCCCAGAGATAGTCCAGTTTCAACGGCTCCTTCATGTAGTACACCGAGAACGGCACGAACACGCCCAACGCGATCACCTCCTGCATAATCTTCAACTGGCCCAGGCTAAGCGAGCTATAGCCGATGCGATTCGCCGGAACTTGCAACAGGTACTCGAACAAAGCCACGCCCCAGCTCAGGAGCGCCGCCACCAACCAAGGCTGGCCATTCAACTCCTTCAAGTGCGCGTACCAGGCAAAAGTCATAAACACGTTACTGCAAACGAGAAGGCCGGCGGAAATCAGCACGGCATTCATGAAACGGCCGATTGGTAGCATTTCTTAAAATCGTCGACGGCTTGTATCCGCGACCGGCGGATCGCCGCCCCGATCTGTTCGCCTTGCAGCCCTTGCCGCAAGGCCGCTCCAGTATCTACTCCGGCAGCCGCCGCGGCGGCGCCACGAATGTATTCGGCTTGAGGATAACTGCGGTCTTCGAAACCGCTGCGTCCTCTGGCATCCGCCTCGCAGGCCGACAAAAACTCGTCGAGCCGATTTCCCGGTTTGAAGGCAGCTATCGCTTGCAACATATCGGTCAAGGTATCCGAACGTAGTTCCAGAGCCCTATGGCAATGCGTGTGATATTCCATGACTTGCATGCTCAAACTTTTGAAGGGTTTGGGAACCCGCAAACGTTCGCAAAAGCGCTCCAACACCCGTAAACCTTTTTTTTCGTGACCGTGGTGACTGGGCCAATGCTCTCTGGGCGTCAAAGCCTTGCCCAAATCGTGCAACAGCGCCGCCAAACGCACCTCGGCTTTCGCAGACAGACGAACGGCTTGCTCCAGCACCATTAAGGCATGTACACCGGTATCGATTTCCGGATGGTATTTTTCCGGTTGCGGTACACCGAACAGGGCATCGATTTCGGGGAACACAACGCCCAGTGCACCGCAGTCCCGCAAAACTTGAAAAAACGCCTGAGGCGTACGCTCCAACAGTGCTTTATGCAGCTCCGCCCAGACCCGCTCCGACACTAAGTAATCAGCCTCGCCGGCAGCAACCATATGCTTCATTAACATCATGGTTTCGTCAGCCACGCGAAATCCCAGATGCGCGTAGCGTGCGGCAAAGCGTGCCGCACGTAAAATCCGAACGGGATCTTCACTAAACGCGGGAGATACATGCCGCAACAGCTTTTGCTCTAAATCAAGCCGGCCGCAAAACGGATCGATCAGTACGCCATCGTCGCCGATTGCCATCGCGTTGATCGTCAAATCGCGCCGCTGCAGATCTTCTTCCAAGGTCACGTCAGGATCGGCATGCACGGCAAAGCCTTTATACCCCATGCCGGTTTTGCGCTCGGTCCTGGCCAAAGCATATTCTTCGTGGGTTTCCGGATGCAAAAATACCGGAAAGTCTTTTCCTACCGGCCGAAAACCGCGCGCCACCATCGCCTCGGCCGTTTCGCCGACCACCAGCCAATCGCGCTCCTCGACCGGATAATCCAGTAAACGATCACGCACCGCGCCGCCGACCAGATATGTTTTCATACCCAACAAATCCGCACTTAAAAAACGCACAGTATAAATGAGTCGCCAGCATAGCGTCCGGCTTATTCCACCTGCGGAAATCTCGGAAAACGCCACCGAGAGTGATTCAGCCCTAGCCTCATACGCCGACTTTCGCTGAGCTGTTAATCTCCCCAACCAGCCCGGACCTTTTTTCTACACCAGCGAATCAAATACGCGAGCCCCGACTCAGCCCAACGGGCAAAACCTTTCCTTGCCGGATACGGCTTCCAAGGCATTGCAAGCGGCGTAACCAACCGGGAACTTTTCGGAACGAAAACAGCTCGGAATCGTGCCGATAGTCTCGAATCCGCTTAGTTGCGCAAAGAAAAACTTCATCGTATACTTCGGCGCAGCTTTCTCGACCAAGCTATCGCACACAACAACAAAACCTCTGGAGGGTATACAAATGAAATGGGAAACACCAGCTTACAACGACATGCGTTTCGGTTTTGAAGTTACCATGTACATCTACAACCGTTAATTATTACGGTTGACCACAAAAAGGGGCAAATTCCTGCCCCTTTTTTTTGCCTGGCGTTTTTCAATCCCGTATCATGCGGCGCTCGTTCATCAATCCGAATCCGACATGAAAATCAGAGTTCTCGGCGCCGGCGCCGGCGGCGGCTTCCCGCAATGGAATTGCAATTGCGACAACTGCGGCCGTTACCGCAGAGGCGAATTTAACGGCAAGGCCCGCACCCAATCCTCGATCGCGATCAGCACCGACAACCGCAACTGGCTGCTGTTCAATACTTCGCCCGACATCCGCGCCCAACTGGAAGCGTTTCCGGCGATTCAGCCCAAAGAAGGCATTCGCGATACCGGCATTAAGGCCGTCCTGCTGATCGACAGCCAGATCGACCACACCACCGGCATGCTGATGCTGCGCGAAGGCAAGCCCTTGAACGTGTATTGCACCGAGATGGTTCGACAAGATTTGACGACCGGCTTTCCGCTGTTCACGATGCTGAAGGATTACTGCACCGTCAACCATCATCCGATTGCCTGCGACGAAACGCCGTTCGAAATTCCCGGCATCGACGACATCCGCATCTACGCCCATGCCTTAAAAAGCAAGGCGCCGCCCTATTCGCCCCACCGCCACGATCCGCACGACGGCGATAATATCGGCGTGATCGTCGAGCAAATCTCGACCGGTAAAAAGCTGTATTACTCGCCTGGCCTAGGCGAAATCGAACCGCACGTATTCAAGGCCATGCAAAACGTTGACTGCCTGATGGTGGACGGCACCTTCTGGACCGACGACGAAATGGTCACGCGCGGCATCAGCCAGAAACGCGCCCGCGAGATCGGCCACTTACCTCAATTCGGCCCCGGCGGCATGATCGAAGTTCTCAACGGGGTACCCAAGGCCCGTAAGATTTTGATACATATCAACAACACCAACCCGATTCTCGACGAAGATTCGCCGGAGCGTAAGACGCTGGCTGCCAACGGCATAGAAGTGGCTTACGACGGTTTGGAAATCGACTTATAACAAAGGTGTTACATGACTGCTGATAATCAACCCTGGAGCCGCGAAGAATTCGAAGCCAAATTGCGCGGCATGGAAAAGTACTACCACATTCATCACCCGATGCATGTGCTGATGAACGAAGGCAAGCTGACCAAGCAACAATTGCAAGGCTGGGTCGCCAACCGTTTTTATTACCAGGTGATGATTCCGATCAAGGACGCCAACATCATGGCCAATTGCCCGGACCGCGAAACCCGCGCCAAATGGGTGCAGCGTATTCTGGACCACGACGGCCACCCCGGCGATGCCGGCGGCATTGAGGCCTGGATACAACTTGGTATCGCAGTGGGTTTGAGTCGCGAGGACATTACATCACTGAAACATGTGCTGCCCGGCGTGCGTTTTGCCGTGGACGCCTACGTCAATTTCGCCCGCCGCGCCGAATGGCACGAAGCCGCCAGCTCGTCGCTGACGGAACTATTCGCGCCGAAAATCCATCAACAGCGCCTGGACAACTGGCCGGACGTCTATCCGTGGGTCGAACCGGAAGGTTATGCTTACTTCCGTAAACGCTTGACCGAGGCGCGCCGCGACGTTGAACATGGTCTTGAATTGACTTTGGATTGGTACAAGACCCGCGAGCAACAAGAGCGTATGCTGGACATCCTGAAATTCAAGCTTGACGTGTTATGGACCATGGCCGACGCGATGTATCTGGCCTACGTCGCCAACATGCCACCCTATTTCAATATCGAGCAATAACATGCAAACCGCCGAGCGACTACGTTTCAGTGCCGAAGATTACCTGGCTTGGGAAGCAACCCAGGCCGAGAAGCATGAATTCGTCGCCGGCGAGGTGTTTGCCATGGTCGGCGCGCGGCAGGATCATGTTGTCGTCAGCCTCAACATCGCCTCAGCCTTGAAACAGCGCTTGCGCGGCAGGCCGTGCCGCACTTACATGGCTGACTTAAAACTAAAGGTCGAAACCGCCGACGCCTTTTTTTACCCTGATGTAATGGTTTCTTGCCATCCAGGCGACCTAGGTAACCAACAGTACATCTCGAATCCGTCGCTAATCGTCGAAGTGTTGTCCGACTCCACCGCCGACTACGACCGCGGCGGCAAGTTCGTCGCCTACCGCAAGCTGGATTCGCTGAAGGAATACCTGATCGTCGATATCGAAGCCCGCCGCGTGGAATGTTTCCGCCGCACCGTCGACAACGACTGGCTATTGCACGATTATATCGGCGAAGCCGATTGCGAATTGACCAGCCTTGGCCTGAACCTGCCGATGGCGGAAATTTTTGAAGACATCGAAGCCGCGTAAACCGGCAATCACCTTTTCCAAATCCGAAGCCCAATGACGATCAACCCCGACCAAATCCTGCAATTCTCGCCGCTGCACCGCCTGCAATGGGAAGAAGCCCAGCAAAAATACGTGATTCTTTACCCGGAAGGCATGGTCGAACTGAACCAAAGCTCGGCGGAAATCCTCAAGCTGTGCGACGGCGTCCATAACCCGACACAAATCGTCGCCGAACTGGAAGCCAAATTCGAAACCAGCGGCTTGAGCAACGACATCCACAACTTTCTGAACATCGCCCTGCAAAATGGCTGGATCAAACAAGGCTGACATTACCCCGCCGCGCTGGCTGCTGGCGGAACTGAGCTACAAATGCCCGCTACAATGCCCGTATTGCTCTAATCCGCTGGACTACGCCAAATATCCTGAAGAACTAAGCACCGACGACTGGAAGCGGGTACTCAGTCAAGCCCGAAAAATGGGCGCGGTGCAACTGGGCTTTTCCGGCGGCGAGCCGCTCACCCGCCAAGACTTGGTAGAGCTGGTGGGCCATGCCCGCGAGCTGGGTTATTACTCCAATCTGATCACCTCCGGCTACGGCCTGACCGAACAGAAAATCGTCGATTTGAAACAGGCCGGCCTCGATCACATCCAGATCAGCATCCAGGCCAGCACCCAGGAACTGAACGACCACATCGCCGGCACCGCGACCTACGAGCAAAAACAGGAAGTCGCACGTTTAATCAAGAAACACGGCTACCCGATGGTGTTGTGCGTGGTGATTCACCGCGAAAACATCCACCAAATGCCGCAAATTCTGGAAATGGCCGAAAACCTCGGCGCCGATTATCTGGAACTGGCCAATACCCAATACTACGGCTGGGCCCACATCAACCGCGATGCGCTGCTGCCGACCAGAGAACAGTTCGAGGAAGCCGAGAAAATTGCCCAGGCCTATAAAGAAAAAGTCGCCGGCAAAATGAAGATTTATTACGTGGTGCCGGATTATTACGAAGACCGTCCGAAAGCCTGCATGAACGGCTGGGGCACCACCTTTCTAACCATCGCCCCGGACGGCACCGCTTTGCCTTGCCATTCTGCTCGCGAGCTGCCGGGCCTGGAGTGTCCCAACGTCAAGGATTACAGCATCGAACACATCTGGAACGAATCGAAAACCTTCAACTTCTTCCGCGGCACCGATTGGATGCAGGAGCCTTGCCGCAGTTGCGACGAAAAACACAAGGACTTCGGCGGTTGCCGCTGTCAGGCCTATTTGTTTAATGGCGACATGTACAGCACCGATCCGGTTTGCTCCAAATCGCCGGAGCGGCATCGCATAGACGAAGCAATCGCCTCAGCCCGCGCCGCGTCGTTGCCCGGCAACGAAAAGCCGCTGGTGTTCCGTAATTCCAAAAACTCGCGGCAGTTTTAATAGCCCAAGATTGCTCAGCCGATGCCCAGTTCAGGTTTCGGCGGCGCCGGAGGAGGTCACATCCTGAAATTGCATCTTGTGCAATTTCGCATAGGCGCCGTCCTCCCTCGCCAGCAAATCCCGATGGGAGCCTTGTTCGACGATTCGCCCCTTATCCATCACCAATATCACATCGGCATTTTCGATAGTCGACAGACGGTGCGCTACCACTAAGGTCGTCCGGCCTTGCATCACCCGATTTAATGCCGCTTGAATATAGCGTTCCGATTCGGTATCCAGCGCCGAGGTGGCTTCGTCCAGAATCAGAATCGGCGCATCCTTCAACAAAGCGCGGGCGAGTGCCAGACGCTGGCGCTGGCCGCCGGACAATTTCACGCCGTTCTCGCCGATCTCGGTATCCAGGCCCTGCGGCATGCGGGCAATGAAATCCATCGCATAAGCGTCGATCGCCGCCTGTTCGACTTTCTGCCGGTCAGCACCCTGCAGACCGCCATAGGCTATGTTGTTGGCAACAGAGGCATTAAACAACGTGACGTTCTGAGTCACCAGCGCGATTTGCCGACGCAGGCTGTCCAACCGATACCGCTTCAGTTCGACGCCGTCGATCAGAATTTCGCCTTCCGCATAATCGTAAAAACGCGGCAACAGATTGATCAACGTGCTTTTACCGCCGCCGGAAGCACCCACCAAGGCCACGGTCTGTCCGGGCTCAATGGTCAGATCGATGCCATTCAGAGCGGGCGTGTCGCTGCCGGGATAACGAAAACTTAAATTCCGAAATTCGATTCGACCTTGGCAGCGATCAATCTCTACATCGCCCTCATCAATCTCCGCCGGCTCGTCCAGCACCTCGAACAACGACTCGGCGGCGGCGATGCCGCGCAGGATTTCGGAATTGGCGTCACTCAATTGGCGGATCGGTTTAGGCAACAAAAAGGCTGCAGTAAAGAAACCAACGAACTCACCAGGGCTGGATGACTTCATCATGATCAAGGCCAGATACATCATGCCGGCCAAGGCAAAGGAAATCACCAATTGCATCAACGGATTGTTCAGCGAAATCGTCATCATCAACTTGCGGTGCTGGGCCCGGTTTTCCAGACTCGCGGCTTTAAAGCGCTGCCGCTCGTAAGGCTCGCCGACAAAGCTTTTGACGATGCGGTTACCGGCCACGGTTTCCGAGGTTATTTGGGTCAAGTCGCCGACGGTATCTTGCATATTGCGGCTCAAACGTTTTAAGCGTTTACCTACATAGCGCACCATCGTCGCCACCACCGGCGCCAGCGCCAGGAACACCAGCGACAATTGCCAATTGGTATAAGCCAGATAAGCCAGCAGTCCCAGCGCGGTAAAGCCCTCCCGCACGAAGGAACGGATCGAATCGGACGTCGCTCTGGTCACTTCGCCGATGTTATTGGTGATCCGCGAAATCATATAGCCGCTGTTGTGGCTATCGAAATACTGGACCGACAGGCGCGTATATTGGTTGAAGATTTCGCAGCGCAATTTATGAATCAGATTGCCGGAGATCCTTGCTAGATAGTAGTTCCCCAAAAAAGAGCCGATGCCGCGTACCAGAAACAGCACCACAAACGCCAGCGGCAAATATTGGATGCTCGAACGGTCCGGAGCACCGAAGCTGTCTATGATGCGTTGAATGATCATCACCACAGCCGGCTCGGTACCGGCATAAATCGCAAAGCCAACTGCCACCAGCAAAAACAAGCGCCAGTAGGGCAGCACGAACTTCAGCAAGCGCCGGTAAACCTGGCTATCGGTCATCGTGCGTTGCGAATTTTGTAACGTGTCCAATATATTTACCTTTAAAATGTGCGCTTATGTCGATCAACCAGCGCTCAATGCCAAACCAAAAGCCGCTCAATATACATCCGAAACGCATTTTAGTAATAACCTTGCGTTACTTGGGCGACACTTTACTGGTTACCCCGCTGATTGGCGCTTTGAAACAAGCCTATACGGATGCCGAAATCGACGTATTGCTGCCCGCCGCCAACGCCGGCATGCTGGAAGGCAACCCGGATATCCGCCAATTGATCCGACTGCCGAGCAAACCTAGCCTGGGCCAATTCGTAAAACTGCTGTTCAGCGTCCGCCGCAACTATGATTTGGCGATCTCCACCCAAGCCGGCGACCGCCCGACCTTGATCGCGCGTGCCGCGGGCAAGACGGCGCTCGGTTTTGTGCCGGACGAAGCAGGTAAAGCTTGGTGGAAAAATCTGTTGCTGGACCGAACGCTGGTATTCGGCGCCGATTACGATCATGCCGTATTGGAAAACCTGCGCTTCTGCAGGGTGTTGAACATCGAACCCAGCTACCGGTTAACCCCGCCGCGCAGTTCAAAGCCAATGCCGCATCCGCCAACAAAACCTTACGTCGTACTGCACACCATGCCGCAATGGCGCTACAAGCAGTGGCACCGCGACGGTTGGCTTAGCCTAATGGAATTTTTGAATCGGTCAGGCTACCAAGTGGTACTGACCGGTAGCAGACAACCGGCCGAATTGGAAAGCTTGCGTGAACTGCAACAACACTTGGCCTTCCCTGTAACCAATATGGCCGGCCAACTGTCCCTGGCTCAGTTGGCGGAATTGATCGCGCAAGCAGCGCTGTTTATCGGGCCGGATACCGGTATCACCCATCTCGCTGCCGCCACCGGCACCCAAACCATCGCTCTATACGGCCCGACCGATCCGAAAAAATGGGCTCCGTGGCCTTACGGCTACGCCGACCACAACAGCCCGTTTGCCAAGGTTGGCAGCAAACGCATCGCTAACGTTTACTTGTTGCAGGGATTTTCCGAGCGCAACTGCGTCCCATGCCAACTGGAGGGGTGCGACCGCCACCGCAATAGCCACAGCGAATGCCTGGACCGGCTGCCGGCAGATAAAGTCATCGACACCGTTGCCGGGGTTTTGAGGCAAAACCGCCCAAGCATATAAGATGCCAGGCGTTGCCGTTTGGCCTCCATTTACCGTACCAATCGGATAAACTTTATTCACAACCATGTAAAGTTTGATTGCAACAATCGACCCTACAGATAATCACAGTGACCAGATTTAATAAAATATTAGTCGTATGCCCGGCAGGTGCCGTGACCGGCGGACCTGAAGCTTTACACCAGTTGGTCGATCACATGAACCGGCTTGGCTTGCCGGCGTACATTACTTATTTGCCGTTCGATCAGGCGGCAAGCACACCGGAGCCCTACCTGCGATATACGGCCCCGGTAGCGAATTACGAAGATGCGGCCGGCAACCTGATTATTTTTCCGGAGGTTTATCCGCAATTAGCCGATAAAGTACGCCATGCCAAAGCGGCAATCTGGTGGTTGTCGCTGGAAAACTTTCTGGAACGGCGCCATATCTGGCCACTACACGATAAGGTGCGTTATATAAAACGCGTATTTCAAGGACGACGGCCACTAAGGGGGGCAAAATCCTTGAAGCATATGATCCATTTCTCGCAGACCCAACACGCAACCGAATATCTCTATCAGTGCGGCATCGAACCGATACCGTTGATCGACTCCATCAACGAAGATTTTTTGAACGATAACCATCTGGCGTACACCAGCACCAAACGGGACATCATCCTGTACAACCCGAATAAAGGTAAGAAGGTAACGGATAAATTGATTGCGGCGAATCCGCAATGGCAATTCGTCCCGCTCAAAGGACTTGACCGCGAGCAATTGTCGCAACAGTTGTATGCGGCGAAACTCTACATCGACTTCGGTCACCATCCGGGCCGAGACCGGATGCCGAGGGAAGCGGCTATGCACGGCTGCTGCCTGATCACCGGCGTCCTAGGATCGGCCGGTAACGATGTCGACCTGCCAATCCCCAGGCGCTATAAATTGGATAGCTCTGAAGCCGGATTCGTGGCGGAATTTTCAAAATTGGCCGCAGACATATTGGCCGATTTTACAACTCATAACCGCAACTTCGACAGCTATCGCGCATACTTAAAAAGCGAACCCAATATTTTTCGAAAGCAAATAGCCGACTATTTTTTAGAGAAACAAAAATAACCTTCCAGCCGGCCCGATATTGCGGATACCGAGTTTAGTACTATAAGTATGGGCCACACCGAACCAAATTCACCAAATTCTGACTCAGCAGAACAATAACAAAAGGCCAGGTCTTGGATAATATATACAGCGTAATGCAAAAACCAATGCGAAAAATCGATATAACTCGCAACCAGTTTATCGAAAATCCCATGCTATCTTGGTTTGATTGGCCGGTTATCGTATTAACCGCCAGCAGCATCATTGCTTATTTATCGGTCCGAAGCTGGACCAATATTACAGTTTTCCTATTGTTAATCCCTGCGCTTGTTTTTTTTAAGAAGGCATGGAACGGCGCCAGCAGCGAAAAACATATAAACTCGATATTGCCGTTCGTTGTCGTTATGACATTACCGATGCTGGCAATATTCATCAGCCAAACATTAAGACAAGAATGGGCACTTAAACCCTACGACGGCCCGTTCCGGATATTGCTTTGCATTCCGGTATTGTTCTATTTTTTACATATAAAACTTAACTTTTCCAAAATCGTTACTCTTTCAGCGCCAATCGCATTGTTCATTTTGATTCCGGTCGTTTATTCTCACCCGGAGGTATTGGAACGCTGGATCGGCAGATTCGCCACGCCGGCTGTAGACCCCACCGAATTCGGTACCTATACCTTGGTTTTGACAGCCTTTTGTTTGTTCAGCATAGAAACCCAAGCCGATAAACTTAGCCTCAAACTCTTGGTGTACCAAATTGCCGGAGCCCTGGCCGGCATTTATCTGCTTCTGGGTTCCGGCACACGCGGCAGCTGGATTGCAATACCGCCTTTACTGGTTTTATGGGTGGTTTTAAACCGGAACAATTTACCGCGTAAAACTCTGTGTTATCTGGGGTTTCTGACCGTTACCGGGTTCGCCGTTATTTGTTTATTAAAGCCTTATACTCTCGACAGAATATTCAGCGGCATTTACGAACTGAGCTCCTGGCTCAACGGCAGTAACACCGAAACCTCAACCGGCTTGCGACTGACGATGTGGCAAATAACCTGGGAGCTCTTCAAACATAACCCCTTAAAAGGATATGGCGACCACAATTTTCAAGCGTATCTCCATGCGCCTTGGATAGGAGCGTTTGCCAGCAACGAAGCGACCGAGACCATGCTTTATAACGGTCCACATAACGAACTACTGGCAAATTTAGTGCGCTCGGGAGTGATGGGCGGGATTTCCGTAGTGGGTTTATTCTTGGTTCCTCTTACAATTTTCTGGCGAAACAGATACATGGAAAAGTCAAAATTTGCCAGCCACTTAGGCCTGGCGTACGTCGGCAGCCTGATTTTATGTAGTATCAGCAGCGAAGTGCTGACCTTTAAATACACCAGTTCCTTTTACGGCCTGATCATCGCCGGAATTTCGGCGCAAATCATATCGGCCCAAACCCAAACCCCGCGCGATTAACATTTGCCTGCTCCCTATCATTCGAACGCATGAAACCCGATAAATACGCCATCACTTTCGCCTGTTACAACCAAATCGACTATACACGCCAATGCATCGACAGCATGGTCAGACACGGCTTGGATCTAAAACGCTTGGTGATCGTGGATAACGGGTCCAGCGACGGCACGTGCGATTATCTGAGCACACTGGATCTCGGCGGATTGATCCTGAACAAATCCAACCTCGGCTGCGGTGTGGCCTGGAACCAGGGCGCCCTGGCGCTCCAGGCGGAATGGACCGTAGTGATGAATAACGATGTGCTGGTCAGCGCCAATTGGCTGGAAAACCTGATCGAAACCGCCGAGCAAAATCGGCTGAAAATCATTTCACCGGCATTGGTGGAAGGCAAGCTGGATTACGACTTCGACGAGTTTGCCGGCCATGCCTCGCTAAAAATGATCAATGCGCTACGTCTGAGCGGAAAACATGCCGTCTGTTTGGCAATCCACGCTTCAGTCTGGCGCGAAATCGGCTATTTTCAACCGGTACCCAAATTACTCGGCTACGAAGATACGCTGTTTTTCCACGAGGCCGAGAAAGCCGGCATTGCTTGTGCGATCACCGGCGCATCCTGGCTACACCATTACGGGTCGGTAACCCAAACCGCGATGAAGCAGGAACGGGGCTTATCCGACAAACAAGGCTTGGGCAACCGCTACAATTACCGTCTGCTGCAGCAAAGCTGGCTGGAACGGAAATTAAAGAAAATGGCCCGTATCCGCCAAGCCAATCAATGGCGTGACAGCGAACTGGCGCAATTCGGCATGACCATGCATGGCATTCGGCTCAACGGCGACTTTAACTGGCAATAGCGTGGCATTGACCAACATGCGCTACCAAGCCTTAGACCTTAGCTCAAAGCACCATCAATAGATTTTTACGGCCACGTTATGACAGAAACATCCGCCAATCACGTTCAAACCGGGCCTCGTTCGAAACTGAGCGTCTACATCATCGCCTATAACGAGGCCGACAAAATCGCCGCCGCGGTGCAGAGCGTGCTGTGGGCGGACGAAGTGCTGGTGCTTGACTCGAACAGCACCGACAGCACTGCGACAATAGCCGCCGACTTGGGTGCGACCGTGCAACAAATCCCGTTCACAACCTTCGGTAAGTTGCGTAACGACGCAATTGCCGCCTGCAGCCACGACTGGGTGTTCAGCCTGGACGCCGACGAACGCTGCACGTCGGAGGCAAGGGCCGAAATCGAGCGCCTGTTATCCGCTCCCGAGGCCGATGCTTACTATGTACCGCGCCGCAACTGGTTCATGGGCCGCTGGATCGAGCATTGCGGCTGGTATCCGGATTATCGGCAACCGCAGTTATTCCGCAAGCAAGCCATGGTTTTCGACGATCATGCCGAAGTTCACGAAGGCTTCACGGTAAACGGCAAAATTGGCTATTTCAATTCGGCGATCATCCAGGTGCCGTTTCTGAATCTGGAACAACTAATACACAAGATGCAGCGCTATTCGACACTAGGGGCACGCAAATTGGAACGTGCGGGTAAACACCCGACTATGACGACGGCTCTGTTGCACGGCTTATGGGCGTTCTTTCGAATTTACGTCTTAAAACTCGGCTTTCTCGACGGCTGGGCCGGATTCGTCTTGGCACTGGGCAATTTCGAGGGCACCTTTTACCGCTACGCAAAAGCAGCTACCGCGACAATGAATTGGACGCCTGACGAGCGATAAACCAAGCCATGTCGCAAGCCCCGCAATTGATTTCCGTCATCGTCACCACCTACAACCGGCCTCCTGCTTTGCTTGCTTGTTTGCGCAGCCTGCAAGACCAATTGGATAGAAATTTCGAAGTCCTAGTCGCGGATGATGGGTCTGGCGAAGCCACCCGCCAGCTAATCGAGCGGGAAGGTAAGGCCAGCCCGATACCGATCCGCCACATCTGGCATGAAGACAAGGGCTTCCGCGCCGGCACCATTCGCAATAAGGCGGCGGCTAATGCCAACGGTGACTATCTAATATTTATGGACGGCGATTGCATCGCCTTTCCGAGTTTTATCGCACGACACCGGCTGCTGGCCGAAACCGGGTATTTCGTGCCCGGCAACCGATTGCTCATCAACGCCCAGGGTACCGAAGATGCCTTGAACGGCAACGCGGCGTTACACATCAAGCCATTGGTCTTTTTCATCGGCTTATGGCTCAAACGGCAACTAAACCGCTTGCTACCCTTGATCAACCTACCGTTGCACGCTTGGCGTTACCTCAATCCATACGGTTGGGAAAAAGCCATGACCTGCAACCTTGCGTTGTGGAAATCCGATTTTCTGGCCGTTAACGGTTTCGATGAAAAGTTCGAAGGGTGGGGATATGAAGATTCCGATTTGGTGATTCGCTTGATTCACTTCGGCTGCAAACGCAAGGAGGGCCGCTTTGCCGTGCCGGTGCTACACCTTTGGCATCCCTACAACGACAGAAGCCAGCACGACCAAAATTATCGGCGGCTGTTGGAACGAGTTGCCGATCCGCGAATCATTCTTGCCGAACGCGGCGTCAGGCAACATTTGGAAGAAATAAACGATAGCCGTTAACGCTTACTACCACCGTGCAGGCGCATCAACAACAAAGCCTCATCTCGGGTCAGGCCGCAATCTCTGACTAATTCGTCTATCTCGGCCCCACGGCGAATTTTTTGGATGACATCTTCGTACCCTTGAGCTGAAGCAGGCTCATCCTGGACGGAATGGTGCTGATACGGCGCAGCAGGAGCCGGTCTGTTCACTCGATCCGCAATCGTGTCAAGCCGATTGTCGTTGGCCGCCAACCTACGGTCTACCGCGACGGCAGCCGAACACAACCCCGCCAGATCCTCGTTGCTGCGCCGCAAACGCTCTTGCAAAAGCTTGAGCTCCTGCTCCAGCCGTTTTTGGTTACCGATCAGGCGCAGTAACACGGCCAAGGTAACCAACACGCTTGCCGCCAAACCCCAAACTAAGTAATCGGTCATTACACTATTTCGTCTATGTGCTCGGCGGGACCTTGGTTCGCATCGTTTTGGCCGCGCTCTGCCTTTGCGCGCGGCGGCCGTTTATCCGGGTTACGCTTGTCGCGCGGCTCTCGTTCCACTTTCAAGGGCGCAGTTACCGGCGGATAAGCTGTTATCGGCGCGATCTCTGTCATAAAGCCCTCCCACCCTATTCAGCCGGTAGCTTCCTACTAAAACATATCCAACTCAGCCTTCTCGTCGTCACTGAGGAATTTGTTCAAATCCACCAAGATCAACAGCTGGTTATCGCGACTAGTCACGCCTTGAATATACTTTGAGCTTTCTTCGTTACCGACGTTAGGGGCGGTTTCGATTTCCGATGCGCGCATCTCTACCACTTCGGCCACGCTGTCCACCAAGATACCGATAATATGCCGATCAGTTTCGATAATCACCACCCGGGAGGCATCGTCAGTCTCTTTCGACGGCAAACCGAACCGGTTGCGGGTATCGATCACGGTAACCACGTTGCCGCGCAAATTGATAATTCCCAGAACGTAGGAAGGAGCACCCGGTACCGGCGCAATCTCGGTAATCCGCAATACCTCCTGAACCTGCATCACATTGATACCGTACTTTTCATCGCCCAGACAAAAAGTCACCCATTGCATCACTGGATCGCCTTGTTTTCTATCTTCACTCATCTTGTTCATCCAAAGGCAGTTAAATTATTTTCGATGTGGCACCAATTGTTTAACATCGACAATTGCTGTCAGTTCGTCTATTACCGTACCGATTAACCACGGCTTTTTTTGCCTGGCCGTGCGCCAACGAACACCGTCCGGCTTGACTCTACCGATAGACAATATTTCGTCGCAGATCAAACCCCATCTCTTGTCCTGCGTAATCAAGATGCGGCTAGCGGGAGAATCTTCGAAATTTCGCATCCTGGCGCGGCTTTTACCGAAGATTAACTGGCTGGTATCCAACACGCCGATCCGGCTGTCGTGTTCGTCGACCAACCCCAGGAACCAGGAAGGCTGGCCGGGAATTTGGCTGGGCCTGCGATCGATTTTGATCGTTCGAGCCAATTCAACCAGTGGAGTAGCCAATATCAGCTGGTCGACTTTGAAAAACAACGCTTGAAACTCGTACTGCGACCAATCCGGCATTACCGACAACGCTTGAAGTTTAGCCGGATTTTCAGTGGCGACAAGCGTGGTTCTAGGTCGAACCTTTCGCGTCGGAACCACTTTTTCCAATGGCCGCACCACCGGCTGCGGCAGCGTCACCCCGGCAAGTGGTTTGGAAGACGGCGTTGCAACGATTACCGGTTTTTCTGCGGGCTTAGCTAGCGCCTCAAGCTCAAAATTTGCGTCCGCATCGGGTACGTCGTCGAGTAGGGTCTGCAGATATACGTCAAGCGCAAGTTGCTGTTTGACGATACTGGGAGGAGATTTTTGCTTCATGAACGCGGCGCCAAGGTTTTGTCTCCACTTTTCTCAAGCAATAACAATTCCAACAATTCGGTATAGGCTTCGGCTGCCCGCGCATTTTTATCCAACAGCGGCAGCGGCGCCCCCGCTTGGCTGGCATCCCTGACCTTGGTGTCCACTGGGATCACCGACCGCCAAGCATTTTCCGGATATTGCTGGTACAACGCTGCCAAGCTATCGCGGGCGGCCTTGGTCCGCTTATCGAACATGGTCGGCACGATGGTGAACTTGGGCGGAGTTTTACGCGAGTGAAACACCATTTTGATGGTATGCACCATCCGATCCAAACCTTTAAGCGCCAAAAATTCGGCCAACACCGGAATCACCAGATGGTCGCAAGCCGCCAAGGCGTTGATCATCAGCACACCCAACATCGGCGGGCTGTCGATAATCACGTAATCGTAGCGGTCGTCCATTTTGTGTAGTGCGGTCGAAACGACCAAGCCCATTCCGCCGATCGCCGCTACCTGCCGATCCAATGTCGCGATCGCCGTAGCGGCCGGCAACACGTCGATACCGTCGAAGCGGGTCTTGGCGACATACACCTGGGGATCGATATTCTTCTTCTTTTCGCTGGCATCGAGAAACAGATTGTAAACGCCCAACTCGACTTCTTCGGGGTTGATCCCAAAATAACTGCTCAAGGAGCCGTGCGGGTCTAAATCCACCAGTAAAGTCCGGAACCCCCAGGAGGATAGCAAGCCTCCCAGCGTCACCACGGTAGTCGTTTTGCCGACGCCGCCTTTTTGATTGGAAACAGACCAGATCTTCATAATTGTGGTACCGGTGCCGCCGGTGCGCTTTCGATAATGGGCTCGGGCGTTGGCGTTGACGAGTCCGACTGCGGCGCCAAATTCAATGCTCTGGCTCGCTCGTCGTCCGACATGCCATAACGGGCAAAGGCTTGCGACATCAAAACCAACACCACCCGACGATTCTTGAACCGCCCGTCTTCATCTTTGTTATCGGCAATAGGATGGAATTCTCCATAGCCGACCGCCGATAAACGCGTGGCCGGGATATTATTTTTCACCAACTCCTTAACCACACTGGTGGCGCGCGCCGAGGACAGGTCCCAATTAGACGGATATATTCCGCTGGAAATCGGCACATTGTCGGTGTACCCCTCAACGTTTATGACATTTGGCACGTCGCGGACCACTTCCGCCACCTTGGCCAGCACCGGAAGGGCTTTACTCGATAATTCAGCCTTACCGCTGGCGAAGAGCAATTCGCTATTCATCTCCAGCTCGACCCAAAAATCGTGCTTTTTAATACCAACCAGTTTGCTCTCGACGTAAGGCTGCAAAGCCCCCTGAAATTGTTCGGAAACCTCGCTCAACCGCTGCTTTTCCTGCAATATTTCTTCGCTGAGTTCGCGCTCTTCTGCGGTAGCCAGATTTGGCAGCTCGATCGGCTGGATCGCGGTGGGAATGGTGCCGATTTGGATCGGCTCCGCTTCCTTCTCCACTTTATCGTTGTGAAATAATGCCTGATCCAACGATTCGGAAAATGTCTCGTATTTGCCTTTGTTGACCGACGAAATCGAATACATCACGACGAAAAACGCAAACAACAAGGTGACAAAATCGGCGTACGACACCATCCAGCGGTCATGGTTGTCGGTCGGTAACGAAGATTTAACGCGTTTGCGCCGGCTCATGTCCAATTCCTTACTTCTCGATCAAAAACCCGGACAATTTCAACTCGATATTGCGCGGATTTTCGCCTTCGGCGATCGAAGAAATCCCCTCGATCACCATCTCTCGCGCTTGGGAGACCTCGAAAATCAGACTTTTCAGCTTATTGGAGATCGGAATGAACAGCAAATTGGCTAGGCCGACGCCGTATATCGTCGCCACAAATGCGGTGGCGATGCCGCTGCCCAATAACTCGGGTTTGGCCAAATTCTGCATCACGTGTATCAAGCCGATTACCGCGCCGATAATGCCGATAGTCGGCGCGTAGCCGCCCATGGCCTCGAATACGCGTGCGGCCTGGTTATCCAAGTGCTCCTTGGTCGTCAACTCCACTTCCAAACAATCGCGAATCACCTCCGGCTCGTTGCCGTCTACCAAAAGTTGCAGGCCTTTTTTGGCGAAGGTGTCTTTTTCGCTATCGATGACGGCTTCCAAACCGAGCAAGCCCTCTTTTCTGGCCAGCGTGCTCCAACGCACGATCTTATCGATCTGTTTTTTCAACTGCAGATTTTGCGGCATAAAAATCCAAGCCAAAATGCGCATGCTGCGCAGAAACACCTTGGGCGGAAATTGCAGCAAGGTCGCCCCCAAAGTCCCGCCCACCACGATGACGAAAGCGTGAAAATTGACCAGGGCACCGATCTCGCCGCCGCCCATCAGATTGCCGCCGATTATCGCGGCAAACCCGATCAAAACCCCCAGAACGCTAAGAATATCCATCAGTGCAATTTGTTAAATTGGTTCGCAATCTCGTCCAGCGAATAAACATGATCGGCCAGCCCGGCTTCGGCAATCGCTTTCGGCATGCCGTAAATCGTGCTGCTGGCTTCGTCCTGCGCCCAAATCTGCGCACCGTGCTGGCGCAATTTCATCGCGCCGAGTTTGCCGTCAGCCCCCATGCCGGTCAGCACCACAGCTAACACCCGGCCATTGAAGTTATCGGCCAACGAGCTAAATGTGATATCGACACTGGGGCTGTAGATTTCGCCGGATTGTTTGGGCCGCAAGGTTATTTGGCGGGAGCCCGGCGTTTGTTTGAGTTGCATTTGTGCGGCGCCGGGACTTAACAGCGCCAGTCCGGGTTGTAGCATATCGCCGTCCTGAGCCTCTCTGACTTCGATGTTGCATAGCGAGTTCAGCCGCTCGGCAAAGCTCTTAGTGAAGTTGGGCGGCATGTGCTGCACCAGCAGGATCGGCAACGAGCAGTCAGCCGGAATCCGACTCAACACATATTGCATAGCCACCGGCCCTCCGGTCGAAGCGGCGACGGCCAACAGATCGACTTTGCCGTGTCCGGCTGGCGTCGGTTTGGCCGCCAACCCAAAATCTTTGCCGGCAACCGGAGTGCGGGTCCCGGTCAGGACACCGCTGTCTCTGCTGATGCCGGTCTCACCGATCGTTTTAGCAGAATTCAGTTTCACTCCCTGTCCCGCGACCATTCTGACCCGGTACCGCAACAGGTAGCGGGCGGTTTCCCGGTTGGCATCGATGTCCTCCAATTGCTTGGGTAGAAAATCAATGGCGCCGGCGCTAAGCGCATCCAGCGTCGCCTTGGCACCAACCTGAGTCATAGCCGAAAACATCAGAATCGGCACCGGCCGGGTACTCATGATGCGCTTGACGGCGGAAATACCGTCCATCACCGGCATTTCCACATCCATGGTAATTACATCCGGTTGCAGCGCTGCCGCCATATCGACCGCTTGCCGCCCGTCGTGGGCCACGCCCACTACTTTGAATTCTTGGTCTTCTTCCAGAATTTCGGTGATTCTGTGGCAGATGAAATGGGAATCATCGACTACCAATACCCGAATGGCCATATCGCCAGATCAAACCGCGTACTTTTTCATCAAGCCCGGCACATCCAAAATCAGCGCGATTTTACCGTCGCCGGTAATAGTCGCTCCCGCCAGCCCTTCCAGACCGTGTAATTTGGCGCCTAACGCTTTGATTACCACCTCCTCCTGACCGATTAACTGATCCACCACAAATCCGATATGACGGCCGCCGGCATTGACCACGACGACATGGCTAGTGGCTTGGACTTCGCTGCTGGCGTAATAATCCTTAACCAACCATTCGCTGAGATAGAACAAAGGCAAGGCCTTGTTCCTGACCATAACCACCAACTGGCCGTCCACCTTGTTAGTTTTACTCAGATCCAAATCCAGAATTTCCAACACGCTGGCCAGCGGCAAAGCAAACGCCTGACCGCGCAGTTTCACCATCAGCGTCGGCATAATCGCCAAAGTCAGCGGCACTTTGATAATGATTGTGCTGCCCTTGCCTTCGACCGAATCGATTTCAACCACACCGTTCATTTGCGAGATTCGGGTTTTTACGACGTCCATGCCCACACCGCGGCCGGAAACGTCGGAAATTTCGTTCTTGGTGGAAAATCCGGGCAGAAAAATCAGGTTGTAACATTCCTTATCGTCCAGCCGTGCGGCAGATTCTTCGTCCATCAGGCCTTTTTCTACGACTTTAGCCCGCAATAAATCCGGATTCATGCCTTTACCGTCATCCTTGATCGACAGCTGAATGTGGTCGCCTTCCTGCGAGGCTTTCAGGATCACAACACCCTCGCGCGGCTTGCCTTTTGCCTCCCGCTCATCCGGCGACTCGATACCGTGATCAACGGCATTCCTGACCAGATGCACCAACGGATCGGCCAAAGCTTCGACCAGATTTTTGTCAAGATCGGTTTCTTCCCCGACCAGCTCCAAGCGAATTTCCTTTCTTAGGCTGCGCGCCAAGTCGCGCACGACGCGCGGGAAACGGCCGAACACTTTTTTGATCGGCTGCATGCGGGTTTTCATCACCGCCAATTGCAAATCGGCGGTCACCACGTCCAAATTGGATATCGCCTTGGACAACTGTTCGCCGGCCTCGGCGTTGGCCTTTAAGGTCTGGAACCGATTACGCACCAACACCAATTCCCCGACCATATTCATGATGTCGTCCAGGATCTGGGTGTCGACCCTCACGGTAGTGTCGGCTTGCGGTGCGGCCTTGGCTTTATCCAGGCCTGGGTCCATCGCTGTAGCCTTGTTGGTCGGACGTTCGGCATCGTCGGCAGCTACCGGAGTAACCGCAACCGGCTCGGGTTTGGCACGAGCGGCTGGCTTGGCAACAACCGGCTCAGCCGGCGGCTCTGCGCTCGGCGTATCCTCGCTGCGCAGCTGCGCGGCGGGAGCTGTGGATACATCGATATTTTGCAGATTGGCGGCATCGAATTTACCTTTGCCGTGCAATTCATCAAGGATCTGATCGAACTCCTGTTCGCTGATGTCACCGGAATCCGCCGTTGGCGTGCTTGAAGGTGGTTCCATCGGCGTTTCGACACTACCCGAAAATTTGCCTTTTCCATGCAATTCGTCGAGCAAATTTTCGAATTCTTGCTCGGTTATTTCGTCATCAGCGACTGCCGGAGCGGATACGGCGGCGGGTTGAGTTTTTGCCGTGGGCGAGCCGCCTTTACCGTGCAATGCATCCAATAAATTTTCAAACTCTTGCTCGGTAATCTCGTCGGAATCGGCTGCCGATTCATCGCCGGCCAACAACTCCTCCGGATCCAGCATGGCGTCGAAATCCTGCATCGCAGAGCTTTGCGCGACAATCGGCGGCACCGGCTCCACGGGCGTTTCAACGGCTACCGCTTCGGCTGCCGCCATCTCCCCCGGTCCGGCAGGCTCGGCGTAAGCCTTCAAACGGGTCAACAGGCCTTTGTCCGCGGGTCTGGGTGCATTGCCGGATCGGACCTGGCCGAACATTTCGTTGACGATATCAACCACTTGCAGGATCACGTCCATCAAATCCGGCGTAACTTGGCGATCGCCCTGCCGCAATACGTTAAATACATCTTCAGCATTGTGGCAAACATCCACCAATTCGCTAATCGCTAGAAATCCCGCACCGCCTTTAATCGTATGAAAGCCGCGAAAAATCGCATTCAGTAAATCCAGATCGCCAGGCGACTGTTCCAACTCAACCAGCTGCTCGCCCAGCAAATCCAGAATTTCTCCGGCCTCAACCAGAAAATCCTGCAAAATTTCATCGTCCAGATCGATCGCCATAACGTTTTTCCTCAAAAACCTAGACTAGACAATAAGTCATCGACATCGACCTGGCTCGTCGCAACATCGCCCTCTCTATCATCGACACCTGGCACCACCGGCCCCGGCAATTCGTTCTCGTGGGCCGGTTTCTGCGTATTTGGCCCGACTTTACGGCTGGAAATTTTGATCAGATTGACCATGCTGTTTTCCAGATCCTGCACCAAATCGATAACGCGGCGAATGATTTGGCCGGTGATGTCCTGGAACCCTTGAGCCATCAAGATATCGTTCAAGCCCGCCTGAATTTTGTCCAATTCCAGCCGCGACTGATTGAAATACTGGCTCAAATCGGCACTCATGGCCTTGAATTCGTCGAACGGCATTTCCCGATCGAGAAAACGGTTCCATTGCCCCGCCAGTTGATTGACCCGATTACTTAATTCGTCCGAAACCGGCAGCAAATCTTCCACCGCCGTCAAGGTTTGGTTAGCGGCCTGTTCGGTCATCGCAATGACGTACTGCAAACGCTCCTTGGCATCCGGTATGTCGTGTTCGGTCATTTCGGTGATCTTCGAATCGACCGAGAAACTCACCATGGTGTCGTGCAATTGCCGAGTCAAGCGTCCGACTTCCTGGAACAACTGCGTCTCTCTGACGCCGGCAACCTGATCCAGAATCTGGTCGGCAGTCGCTTCGTCACCTTTTTCCAAGGCTGAAACCAGTTCCCGGGCCAATTGCAATAGCTCATTATTCATAGCGCGCTTCCTGGTGTTAGCCGTCGATACGTTCGAAAATCTTTTCGATTTTTTCTTTCAACGTCGCAGCCGTAAACGGTTTGATCACATACCCGTTTACGCCAGCTTGCGCGGCCATGATGATCTGCTCGCGTTTGGCTTCGGCGGTCACCATCAAAACAGGGAGATTGGCCAGACTCGGCGTCGATCTGACCGCCTTAAGCAGGTCTATGCCGGTCATACCGGGCATATTCCAGTCAGTAATCAGGAAATCGATCCCGCCTTTTTCCAAAATCGGCAGTGCGGATTTGCCGTCGTCTGCTTCTACCGTGTTGGTAAAACCGAGATCTTTTAACAAGTTTTTTACTATTCTCCGCATTGTCGAAAAATCGTCGACAATCAGAATGCGCATATTTTTATCCAAGGAAAATCTCCACCCAGATCACATTATTTATTAAGAAACAACCAGGCAAATTGCCGAAACTCACGAAAAAACCTTGAAATAACCGCAATTTAGCAGGACTTTTCATTATCTTTCCGTTCTATCCAATCCGCAAGCCTAGCACGCAAGCGCAACATGGCTTGGCTGCAGATTTGGCTGACTCTCGACTCGCTGACATCGAGAACCTTGCCGATCTCACGTAAATTTAGCTCTTCATCGTAATAAAGCGAGATCACCAGACGCTCCCGCTCCGGCAATTCCGCTATCGCTTTGGCCAAGGCCTTGCGAAAACTCTGCTGTAACAATAGTTCATCCGGCTGGTGATGGCCTTGAACATCGTCGATGATACTGTCTTCGCCCTGGATCAATTCTTCGACGCTAAAGGTCTTACAAGACACTGCGTCCTGCAAAATCTGGTGGTATTCGCCCAGATCGATCCCCATATGCTTGGCGACTTCGGCATCCTTGGCGTCGCGTCCCAAGGTATTCTCAAGCTCGCGTATAGCTTCCGCCACCATGCGCGCCTTTTTATGTACGGAACGCGGGGTCCAGTCCGAGCGGCGCAATTCGTCCAGCATCGCACCGCGAATCCGAATGCCGGCATAGGTCTCGAAACTGGCACCCTGGCCGGCGTCGTAATGTTTCAGCGCCTCCAGCAACCCCAGCATGCCGGATTGGATCAAATCGTCGAGCTGTACCGTATCCGGCAAGCGGCCCATCAAGTGGTAGGCAATCCGTTTTACCAATGGCGTATGCTGCGCCACCAAAGCGTCAATATTTGCGGACTGTACGGCCGCATACATTGCCGCTCCACTCATGCAACATCCTCTTTTGCACTGTACTGAATCATGCGTTCGACAAAAAACTCCAAGTAGCCGCCGGCTTTCGGTTTGATCGGCCAATGGTCGATCTTTCTCGCCAAATTTTTGATTGCCAGGGCCGCTTTGCTTTGCGGAAAAGCTTCCACCACCGGTACCTGTTTTTGCACCGATTTTTTCAAGTATTCGTCTTGCGGCACCGCACCGACAAATTGCAAAGCCACGTCCAGGTAGCGGTCGGTCACCTTGCTCAATTTATTGAACAACGCCTGGCCGTGCTCCGCCGACTGCACCATGTTGGTAATAATGTGAAAGCTGTTTAAACCGTAGTCTCGGTTCAGCAATTTGATGTAAGCATAGGCGTCGGCCAGCGAAGTCGGTTCGTCGCAAACCACGACGATAATTTCCTGGCAGGCGCGGGCGAAATTGACCACGCTGGCCGAAATGCCGGCCGCGGTATCGACAATCAGCACGTCCAGTTCTCTATCGATCTCGCTGAACGCGCGAATTACACCGGCCTGCTCGACACTGGACAGATCCGACATACGTTGTATCCCGGAAGACGCCGGAATAATTTTCAGCCCGGCAGGACCGGTCATCATGATGTCTTGCAAGCTTTTCTCGCCGTTCAGTACGTGCGACAAGTTAAATTCCGGAAACAGGCCCAATAGAATGTCTACGTTGGCCAATCCCATATCGGCATCGAGTATGGCGACCCGCCGGCCGATCTTGGCCAGCGCCACGCCAATATTCACGGAAAGGTTGGTTTTGCCTACCCCGCCCTTGCCGCTAGTCACGGCGATCACTCGTACCGGTTTCATATGTCTCATCTGTCTTATTCCAGCTGCTTGATCGAATGGCTTATGCATGGCTTTCCGCCAACCACTCGCCGTAATTCAATTCGCCGCCATACGGACTGTCGCCTTCGCTACCGCTCATGCACTGCCGAATCAAGGTGTCGGCTTCCGGCTGATAAATATCCTCCGGTACTTGTTGGCCATCGGTAATAAACGACACCGGCATCCGCCGTTCGATAACAGCCGACAACGCAGTTCCCTTACTGACAGCCTCGTCCATCTTGGTAAGTATAGTCGCTTGTGGCTCGAGTATTCGGAACGCATCCATAATTTCCAGCATTGCTTTGTATTGCGTCGTTGCCGACATCACCAGGTAAGAACGGATCGGCAAATCGCCGTGTTGTAGAGTTTTCAGCTGTTCGGCCAAACGCATATCGCGCTGACTCATGCCGGCCGTATCGATCAAAATCAGGCGTTTGTCGGCAAAGCTATCGATGTGCCGACGCAACTCGTCCGCATCGCCGGCCACTCGCACCGGGACATCCAGAATTCTGCCGTAGGTGTTGATTTGCTCATGAGCCCCGATCCGATAATTATCGGTGGTGATCAATGCGATTTGGCGGGAGCCGTGCTTAAGAATGAATTGTGCTGCCAATTTGGCGACGGTCGTGGTTTTACCAACGCCGGTCGAACCGACCAACGCCGCAATACCGCCTTGCTCCAGCAAGCGATCGTCGGCAATCGGCACCAGCCCGGCCAACATTTCTCTGGCCTTATCCATCGCCAACTCGAGGTTTTTATGGCTGCCCAGGCGGTTGGCAATTTTGCCGGACAAATGTCTGGAGAAACCGTAGTCGCCCAAGCGCTCGCGCAATTCCTCGTGCATGGTCTGACCATGTTGCGGCATTTGCATGACGATACCGGACAGCTTGGCGTCCAACATACTGCGCAGCTCCTTCATTTCCTGGCGCATTTCGTGGATGAATTTGTCGGGCGCAGTAGCTTGAACCGGCCGCGGATCGAGCGGCGCCGGTTTCAATTTCGGGTCGGCGCCGGCCCAAGCCGGTTTTTCCGCAGGACGGACTTTTTCAGCTATTTTCTGCGCCTGACTATTGCCGACCTGGAGTTTTTCAGCGTAGCCGATGTACTGGTCCATGTGGCGTCGTATCGGATTTTCCGGCAGCGAACCGTCCGCATTACGTTTTCTGGCGCTGGGCAACACATGTAACGATTTTTTGTCGCCATCGAAATCGGGCAAATCGACTTTCTTCGGTTCGCGCACCGGCGCCGGCGCCTTTTCTTCCTCGCGCTGTTTCAGATTCCGGTGGATCACCTGCTCGTCGAAATCGCGGGCCGCCACGATTTCGACACCGCCGTCCACAGACTTGTTGGACATAATCACCGCATCGGCGCCCAATTCTTCTTTGACCATGCGCATGGCCTGCCGTATGTCTGCTGCAAAAAAGCGTTTGATTTTCATTGCGCAACCTCTGTTTTATTAACGCTGCCCCACTGTCGAAACCACCCTGATCTGCCGATCTTGGGGAATTTCGTTATAAGCCAGCACATGTAGCCCCGGTATCGAATGGCGAACGAAGCGAGCCAACCAAGGACGGATGAAGGAAGACACCAGCAAAACCGGTGCTTGCCCTTCCATTTCCATCCGCTGCGCACTGTCCTCCAGGGATTTGTGCATCTGCTCGGCCAGACCCGGCTCCAAGCCGGCCCCGCTCTCGCCCGCCGTTTGCAATGACTTATGCAATATCTGTTCCAACCCTGGATCGAGGGTAATAACAGGAATTTCAATCTGTACCCCATTGATTTCATGCACAATTGACCGGCCTAACGAGGCACGCACCGCCGAAGTTAAGATGTCCGGATCTTGACTCTTGACCCCGTACTCCGCCAAAGTTTCGGCGATGGTCCGCATATCCCGAATCGAGACCCGCTCTTGCAGCAGGTTTTGCAACACTTTTACCAACACGCCCAACGGCAGGGTTTTCGGCACCAAATCCTCGACCAACTTCGGCGCCAGCTTGGCCAGGTTATCCAGTAACTGCTGCGCCTCTTCGTAACCGAACAGTTCGTGGGCATTGCTTTGCAAGACATGGCTGAGATGAGTGGCGACAACGGTGCTCGGATCGACCACTGTGTAACCCAGAGTCTGCGCCTGGTCTTTTTGATTGCCGTCTATCCAGACCGCATCCAAACCGAAAGCCGGATCCTTGCAAGGCGTACCCGGCAAACTGCCGAACACCCGGCCGGGGTTAATCGCCATTTCTTTTTCCGGCATGATATTGGCCTCGCCGACGCTGACCCCCATCAACGAAATCCGGTATTCCGTGGGCGCCAGATCCAGGTTGTCGCGAATATGTACCGACGGAATCAGGAACCCGAGTTCTTGCGACAATTTCTTGCGCACGCCTTTGATCCGCATCATCAACTGGCCGCCCTGGTTGCGGTCCACCAGCGGAATCAGCCGGTAGCCAACCTCTAAACCGATCGCGTCGACCGGCATCACATCGTCCCATCCGAGCTCTTTGATTTCGGCCTTAGCCGCTTGCGGCGAGGCGATATTCACCGCCGCCAAGGCGGTTTCCTCCTCCAATTTACGGCGGCGATCGATCAAATAGGCGCCGCCGGCCAAAGTCGATGCCAGCAGGATGAATACCAGATTCGGCATACCGGGAATGATGCCGAGCAAGCCCATCACTGCCGCGGTGACCAACAGGGTTTTCGGATCCTCGAACATCTGCGAGGTCAATTGCTTGCCGATGTCCTGTTTGGCGCCGCGTACCCTGGTTACGACCATCGCCGCGGCCACCGACAGTAACAAGGACGGAATCTGGGCGACCAAGCCGTCGCCAATCGTCAACAACACATAGACGTTGGCCGCATCGGAGAAACTCATGCCGTGTTGGCCGACACCGATCGCCAACCCGCCGATCATGTTAACGAACATAATGATGATGCCGGCCACCGCATCGCCGCGCACGAATTTGCTGGCACCGTCCATAGAACCGTAGAAGTCGGCCTCGGCGGCCACCTCTTCGCGCCGGGCACGCGCCTCGTCCTGATTGATCAGGCCGGAATTCAAGTCGGCGTCGATCGCCATTTGCTTGCCGGGCATCGCGTCCAGGGTAAACCGCGCGCTGACTTCGGCCACCCGCCCGGCACCCTTGGTCACCACCATGAAATTGATCACGATCAGGATCACAAACACGACGATACCGACTGCAAAGTTGCCGCCGATCACGAACGAGCCGAATGCCTCGATCACTTTACCGGCCGCATCGCCGCCCTCGTGGCCGCGAATCAGCACAACCCTGGTCGACGCCACGTTCAACGCCAACCGCAGCAACGTCGCAATCAGAATCACGGTCGGAAACGAGGCGAATTCCAACGGCTTCAGGGTGTAAACCACCACCAGCAGGATAATCAGCGAAAACGCGATGTTGAAGGTAAAAAACAGGTCCAGCACGAACGGCGGTAGCGGCAGGATCAACAGCGACAACAGCATGATGATCAGCAGGGGCGCCCCCAGGCCGAGGCCGGTGACCATTTTCAAGGCATTGGTTAATTTGCTGAAATCCATAACGGGCTCGGTAAGACGCTATTGTTTGAAATCATCGGGCACCGGGACGTCGCCCGGCGGCACCGGCTTGATCCAGCCGTATTGAGAGGAAGCGCGTAATTGGTAAACATAGGCCAATACCTGCGCGACCGCCAAAAACAGGCCGCGCGGGATTTCCCGGTTCAAATCGGTGGAATAGTACAAAGCGCGGGCCAACGACGGCGCCGCTACCAGCGGCACTTTGGCGCCTATCGCCAACTGCCGGATCTGCGCGGCAATCAAATCGACGCCTTTGGCGACCAGCACCGGCGCTCCGTTGCCGCTCTGTTCGTATTTCAATGCAACAGCAAAATGGGTCGGATTGGTAACGATGACATCCGCACTGGGAACTGCGTCCATCATCCGCCGTTGCGCCGCTTCCATTTGCAGCCGCCGTTGCCGGCCTTTGACCTCCGGACTGCCCTCCTGCTCCTTGGATTCGTCGCGGACTTCCTGCTTGGTCATTTTCAGTTGCCGCTGGTAATTCCACAGTTGGTAAGGCGCATCCAACATCACCAGCAACACGAACGTGGCGCTTAAAATCAGCAGCGAGACCGATATCATTTCGCCGGCCTGCTGCACCGACTGCGCAATCGGCAGCCTGCTCAATGCCATGAATTCGTCGAAATTCCATTTGAACAGATTCCACGCCACCAGCGCCACCAATACGGTCTTCAACACCGCCTTGACCAATTCGACCACACCCTGGACGCCGAGAATTTTTTTGACACCGGCCAAAGGATTCAATTTGGCGAAATTAAAGGCAAAGCCTTCGCTGGTAAAGTTCCAGCCGCCCAACAGCGTCGCCGCCAGCAAATCGAAAACCGCCAACACCGCCAAGAACGGCAGAATGATCCAAACGCCGTCGGCAAAAGCCGTTTTTAGGTAGGTGGTCAAGGTCACCGGGTCGAAAATTTGCTCGCGCGATACTCGCAGCGGCCGCTTCATCACCTCCAACAAACCATGCCACATGCCCTGGCCGGCATAAAAGAACAGCGCCGAACTGACCATCAGCGTGACAAAGGTATTCAGTTCTTTGGAGCGGGGAACCTGGCCTTTTTTACGCGAGTCGGTGAGCCGCTTGCCGGTGGGGTCTTCGGTTTTGTCCTGACCGGATTCTTCCGCCACTTACTGCAACCTCAACAACTCGTTCACCAACGCGAAGCCCTGGTGCAACATATCGGCGAAGACTTCCAGCAAGGTCGGTAATCCTACCCAAATCAAGACCATCCCCAACATGATGGTTACCGGAAAGCCGACGCCGAAAATCTGCAATTGCGGCGCAGCTTTGGAAGCCACGCCAAAACTGATATTGACGAACAGCAACGCTGCCATCACCGGCATTGCCAACAATAAGCCGTCGGCGAATATGGTGCCGCCCCATAACGCCACCCGCCACAAATCGGCTTTTCCGATTCCGGTTGCCGCAACCGGCAGGGTATGGAAGCTTTGCGCCAGCATTTCGATCAACAGCAAATGACCGTCCACGGCCAAAAACAACAGACTGCCGCTGATCACGAACAATTGCGCCACGACCGGGACTTGCACGCCCGAGACCGGATCGACCATCGAGGCGAAGCCAAGCCCCATGCTGTAGGCGATGGCCTGACCGGCGAACAGCATGATTGAAAACACCATTTGCAGAATGAAGCCGGCAGTAGCGCCCAGGGCAACCTGTTGGACGGCGACCAGTAAACCTTGGTAACCGAATACGTCGATTGTCGGCATGGTCGGCAAAGTCGGAAATATCGCCAAAGTGATCAGCAGGCTGGCGATCACGCGGACCCGGGCCGGCAAGGCGTTAACGCTGAAAACCGGGATGGTGATGAACATCGAACTAATGCGAAAGAATGGCCAGATGAAACCGGCGAGATAGCCCAATATCTCGTTTTCGGTGACGTTCATCCGATCAAGGAGGGAATATCGCGCATCAAGTCCTGGAAATAATCGATCAGCATTTGCAGCATCCCCGGACCCGCAATCATTAGTACCACGATAATCGCGACCAACTTGGGGATGAAGGTCAGAGTCTGCTCCTGGATCGAGGTTGCCGCCTGAAACATCGAAACCAGCAAGCCCACGACCAGGGAAGCGATCAATATCGGCCCCATCAGTTTCAGGCCGATCAATACCGTGTCCTGCGCTACGTTTGAGATCGTTTCCGGAGTCACATTCAGGCCTACACGTAAAAACTGGCCGCCAGCATTTCCATGACCATGGTCCAACCGTCGGCCAGCACGAACAACATGATTTTAAACGGCAAGGACACGATCATAGGCGACAGCATCATCATCCCCATCGACATCAGTACGCTGGCCACAACCAGATCGATCACCAGAAACGGCAGGAAAATCAGAAAGCCGATCTGAAATGCGGTTTTCAATTCACTGGTGACATATGCCGGCACCAACAACGAAAACGGCACGTCTTCGGGTTTGTTGATTTGCTCGCGGCCGGATATCCGGACGAAGGTATCCAAATCCGCCTCGCGCGTTTGCTTTAACATGAATTGTTTGAAAGGTTCCGACGCCTTTTGCAACGCGGTGACTGCATCGATCTTTTCTTCCAGGTAAGGCTGTACCGCGGTTTCGTTCACCTTGTCCAGCACCGGGGTCATAATGAAAATCGTCAGGAATAACGACAACCCCAGCAAGACTTGGTTGCTGGGAGCTTGCGCTGCGCCAATCGCCTGCCGCAATAGCCCCAACACGATCATGACCCGGGTAAACGCGGTCATCGACAGCAATAACGCCGGCAGCAGCGTCAATAGCGTCATCAGCGCCAAAATCTGGATCGTGACCGTATAGGTTTCGCCGCCTTTGGGATTACTGGTCACCGCAATAGCATCCACACCGGGCACAGCCTGCACCCCGGCAGCCCACAGTAATCCGCAGCCTCCCAGCAAAACCAAAATCAGCTTACTAGGCCCGTTCATCAGCTTTACTTTGCATGGCTTGCAATAATTTCTTCGCAAACGGGCTGACACTTTGCGGGTCGGACTGGTCGGCGAATAAGCGTTGCTCGCCTTCCAACTCGAGTAATTTGTCGATACGGCCGCTGCTGACACCTAACAATAATTCTTTTTCGCCGACGCGGACCAAAATCAGCTTTTCCCTCAAGCCCAGTGACAGCCCAGCCAGTACCGCTAATTTGTTTTTGCCGGTAAAACCCAATCCCCCGGTTTTTTTCAGCGCCCAGGCCAACGACAAAAACAGCGCCAACACCAACAGCAAGGCCAACACCCATTGCGCCACGTCCGCTGAGGTCACGAGTTTGGCCCCCGCCTTGGGCGCGGTGGGCAAGTCTTCGGCCCAAGCACAGGACACCAGCCCCATCGCAAATATCAACCTTGCCAGACTTTGCACAATACTCAACCCAGTTTTCGCACCCGTTCCGAAGGGCTGATAATATCGGTCAAACGGATACCGAATTTGTCGTTTACCACAACCACCTCGCCGTGGGCCACAAGCGTCCCGTTAACCAGCACGTCCATCGGTTCTCCCGCGAAACGGTCCAATTCCACTACCGAACCCTGGTTAAGCTGCAACAGGTTACGGATATTGATCTTGGTTCTGCCGATTTCCAGCGACACGGTAACCGGCACATCCAAAATTACGTCCAGCTTCACCTCTTCGCCGCCAGCGGTCGGCTTGGGCTTACTGTCGCCCAAGTCCGGAAATTCGGCGGTGGAATAGCCGCTTGACCCCTTCGACACAGCCGCTTGTTCCTTCAAGGCATCGCCCCAATCCGCTTCCGCTTCGGCTTCCGCCTGCTCGTTCATGGCCGCGGCCCAATCGTCACCAATTTCGTCGTTCTCGCTCATCTCAATCCCTTCCCATGTCTCAAATATTATCGAGCGTCATTTTGTCAATAATTTCAATAGCATAATTGCCATCCGACAAGCCTAGCTTACCGCGAAATACCGGCACGTTCTCAACCTCCAACAACACGGTCTCCGGCAATTCGATCGGTATTACATCGCCTTTTTTAAGCGCGATGACTTCGCTGATAAACATTTCTTTTTCAACTAATTTGCTGTTCAATGTGACTTCGCTACGCATGATTTCGACCCGTAACGATTCCTGCCAACGACCATCGACTTCTCCTCGGTCGCTGGTGACAGCGTCTAATAACTCTCTGATCGGCTCAATCATCGAATACGGCATCGCGATGTTGATGTCGCCGCCGCCGCCCTCCAATTCCACGTGTATCGTCGATATGACTACGATCTCGGAAGGGCTGACGATATTGGCAAATTGCGGGTTTACTTCGGAATTAATGTATTCGAACTCGACATCCATCACCGGCTTCCAGGCTTCAGCCAAGTCCTTGAAAATCATGTCGATAATCAAGCGGATGATCCGCATCTCGGTAGGCGTGAACTCGCGACCTTCGACCTTGTTGTAAAACTGGCCGCCACCGCCAAAAAAGTTATCCACGGCAGTGAATACCAAGCGCGGTTCCATCACAATCAACGCCCGGCCGCGCAATGGCGACATCCTGATCACGTTCAAATTGGTCGGAACGAACAAACCCTGAATGAATTCGGAAAACTTCTGTACCTGTATCCCGGATACCGATATCTCGGCCGCACGGCGCAAAAAGTTAAACAATGCGATACGGAAATGGCGAGCGAAACGCTCGTTGACCATTTCCAAGGTCGGCATCCTGCCGCGAACGATTCGTTCTTGGCTATTGAAATCGTAAAGTCTGGTCGCCCCGCGACCGCGTTCGTCGTCGTCGGCCGCCGTTTCGACATCGCCGTCGTCTACGCCGTGCAGCAGCGCATCAATTTCATCCTGGGAGAGTAAATCGGCGGTAGACATTTATTGCATTATGAAATCAGTGAAATAGACTTCTTTAAGCGTATTCTTGCCTGCCATCTTTTCCAAAACCTTGCCAATCTCTTGTTGCATCATTGCCCGCAATTCCTGCTTACCTTCCAATGTCTTCGCTTTGTCGGCACCCACCGAGCTAATGACCATCAGTAAATTGTTCCGGATCATCGGCTCGTGTTTTTTCATGGCTTCTATGCTGGCTTCGCCTTTGGTTAAAACGGTCAGCGAAATTTTGATGACCCGGGCACTCGCCCCGCTCGGATAGTCGACCAGTAGGGGGGTAGGAAACGCATAATACACATCGGGCTCGGCCGGCTTGTCGTGATCCGTTTCGGCTTCATGCGCGGACGACTCGGCATGTTTATCCTCGCCATGTTTTGCCTCGGCCGCTTCTTTGCCATTCTCGGCCGGTTTGGCCAAGAAAAAATAAGCGGCTCCACCGCCACCCAACGCCAAGACAACCACCGCAATAATGATTATCAGTTTTTTGGATGATTTTTTTCCTTCGTCTTTTCCTTGAGTTTCAGCCATTTTTCACCTTTTTTACTCTTAAAGCACAACGCATGCCACGTTATTGGTCAAACCGAAAACCAAGAGTATGCCGACTCAGTGTTTTTCGATCATACAAGAAAAATCATGGTTTTAGAATGATAGTATAGTCGGCCGAACGAATACGGCGAGGCTACAAAACCGAATTTAGCGTGCTGAGACAGCATGGACTGACGGAACGGATCGTCAACAATTTGACTAATTGCCAACGACGGGTAAGCGGGAAAGCTGCAAAAGCAGAATGCTTTTGCAGCTGGATAGCACTCGTTACAAAGAGTTGACGGCGTTCAGTTCTTGGAACGCTTGCTGCAGACGGACAACCATGCCTTCTTGGCCGGCGCGTTGCCATACCCGAGGATCATAGTATTTTTTGTTCGGCTTATCGGCGCCTTCCGGATTGCCGATTTGGCCTTGCAAATAGCCTTCGTTCTTCTTGTAGTAGTTCATCACGCCTTCCCATGAAGCCCATTGGGTATCGGTGTCGATATTCATTTTGACGACACCATAGCTGATGGATTCTTTGATTTCCTCCGGAGAAGAACCCGAGCCGCCGTGGAAGACAAAGGTCAATGAGTTATTCGGCAGGCCGAATTTTTCGGACACGTATTTTTGCGAGTTGTCCAAAATTTTTGGGGTCAGTTTGACATTACCGGGTGAGTACACGCCGTGAACGTTACCGAATGATGCGGCAATGGTGAAGCGGTGGCTGATTTTGCTCAAGCGCTCGTAAGCGTAGGCAACATCCTCCGGTTGGGTGTACAACGCAGAGTGGTCCATGCCGCTGTTATCGACGCCGTCTTCTTCGCCGCCGGTGCAACCCAATTCGATTTCCAGCGTCATGCCCATTTTCGACATGCGCTCCAGATATTTACCGCAAATTTCGATATTTTCTTCCAGGCTTTCTTCGGAAAGATCCAACATGTGCGAGCTGAATAGCGGTTTGCCGGTCGCTGCGAAATGTCTTTCACCTTCATCCAGCATACCGTCTACCCAAGGCAGCAATTTTTTAGCGGCATGGTCGGTATGTAAAATCACAGGCACGCCATAGAGTTCCGCCATCCGGTGAACATGGTGCGCGCCGGAGATTGCACCGTGAATCGAACAGCCTTGGCCTTCCAATTTCAAGCCTTTGCCGGCAACGAACGCCGCACCGCCGTTGGAAAACTGGACGATAACAGGTGATTTGGCTTTGGCCGCCGCTTCTAAAACGGAGTTAATGGTATCGGTGCTGATTACGTTAACCGCTGGCAGTGCAAATTTGTTTTCTTTGCAGATCGCAAAGACTTTTTGCACATCTTCACCGGTGACGACGCCAGGTTTTACTACATCTAAAATTTTTGCCATGAATTTTACCTATATAACAATGAACAAAGGCCGCGTACTCGATTCGGCGGCCTTGCATATCAACTTAAGTCGCGCACAACATTGATTGTGCGCGATTACAGCGCTTACGCTTCCAGCGCCGCCAAACGGTCGGCCAACAATTTCTCTAGAGTTTCCAATGCCTTGGCGAAACCGTCGATACCTTCTTTCAATTTCTCATTTGCCATGCGGTTTTCTTCGTGCATACGCTCGAAAGTCGCTTTATCAACACTGATTTTCTCGATAGAAGCGGACGCAGCTTTGGCCGGATCCAGTTTGCGCGGCAGTTCGCCTTCAACAGATTGCAACTCAGCCAGCAAGGAAGGCGCAATGGTCAACAAATCGCAACCAGCCAGTTCGGTAATCTCGCCGAGGTTACGGAAGCTTGCACCCATTACTTCAGTCTTATAGCCGAATTTTTTGTAATAGTTGTAAACTTCAGTTACCGACAAGACACCTGGATCTTCATCCGGTGCGTAAGAATCGCGACCGGTGTCTTTTTTGTACCAGTCCAGGATACGGCCGACGAAAGGCGAGATCAGCTGAATACCGTTTTCAGCGCACGCGATCGCTTGATGCATGCCAAACAGCAGGGTGAGGTTGGTGTGAATGTTTTCCTTTTCCAGCACCGCGGCAGCTTGAATGCCTTCCCATGTCGCAGCGATCTTGATCAGAATCCGCTTCTCGGTGTCGATACCGGCAGCTTTATACTGAGCGATAATGTCGCGAGCCTTGGCCAGAGTACCTTCGGTGTCGTAAGACAAACGAGCGTCAACTTCGGTTGAAACGCGGCCTTCAATGATTTCCAGTATTTTTAAACCGAATGAAACCGCCAGACGATCGAAAGCCAAGGAAGCGACTTCCGCAGGAGACGCGCTAGCGCCCAAAGTTGCGCGAGCCGATTTCAAGGTATCGTCGACGATGCCTTGATATTGTGGCATCTGTGCTGCAGCGGTAATCAAAGATGGGTTGGTAGTCGCATCGCGCGGCTTGAAAGTTTCGATTGCTTGAATGTCGCCGGTGTCGGCCACCACGACAGTCATTTCACGAAGTTGTTCTAATAAGTTTTTTGCCATAAAAATATCCTCGGTTAATGTATTCCCTTTGCGTCGGCAAAATCGTTGCTGAACTGGAACGCTTCAGCTACCGATTCGCACTTGATGCTTGATGGGGAGTTTTTCCAAAATTGGGTATATGAGACTGAATCGCCACTTGACATATTTTGAGGCCATTTGGCTCTCCAAAACACGCTAAGTGGCGATTCCGCAGATAACGGCGGGACAATCACCCCACCGGACTTCTACCTAAGAATAATTCGCGATAAATTACACTTTATCGCGCAAATACTTTTCCACGCCTGTGGCTTTCGCCGCAGCGCCTTCTCTGTCCTTGATGATTTGCTTCGCCATATATTTAGCAACACCGGTTGCAGGAGTGGAGTCTTGTTTCTCCAAATACTTAGCAACGCCGGTTTTATTAATACCCAGTCTGTCGATATATTTTTCGACACCTGTAGAGCCGCTAGCATCGCCGTAAGTCGCGTCTGAACCACCGCCGGAAGCGGAACCGGCTCCACCTTTCTTGTTAAACAGGAAGAAGCCAACAGCGGCCAAGGCGACCAAGCCCAACAAACTGTTGTTGGACGAACCTTTTTCTCCGGCACTTGAACTTACCTCCTCGCTAGCGTCGCTGCTCGCTGCCGACGCAGACGATGCGGAAGACGAACGGGCACCAGGTGCTTGCGGAGCGGTCTTATCGTGTTTATAAGCCGAGTCGCTGAAAACTACTTTGGGCTGGAAATTGGTCGCAGGATAATTTGGATCGTTTTCTACCACTTCTACAGCTTTAGCAGCCGGCGCAGGCGCGGCTGCTTTAGCGGCAGGAGCTGCTTCCGGTTTGTAATCCGGATTGGTATACAGAACTTTTGGCTGATAATCAGCCGCCGGATAATCCGACTCTGCCATTGCTACGGAACTGGTCAGCAATAACGCCGCCATTACGCCTTTTGTCAATTCATTCATTTTCACGTCTTTCACCTATAGCTGTTGGAAAAGAGAAGCCCGGCCATTTGATATTTCAAAAGCCGGAGCTTCGCCTACTGATTATCAAAATTAAAGAACGGCTTCGACGTTAGCGACGACATTGTCCACGGTGAAGCCGAACTCTTTGAAGAGCTGGCCGGCCGGGGCCGATTCGCCGAAACGGTCCATGCCCACCACGCGGCCTTGGCTGCCGGCATATTTCCACC
>NZ_JBVVNO010000023.1:0-64428 GCF_056850255.1 Methylomonas sp. Uni0011 | reverse complement strand
AATAGGCGGTGGGCAAGGCCAACAAATGCTTGAACAAGCGGGCGCCCAACTCCACGTCGATCTTGCTGCTGGTATGAGCGAACACCCAAGTGCGGATACCGGACAAGGCGGCTTCGAACAGCATCGCTCCGATCAGGCCGATCGCGATCACGTTCAAGGTTTTCATCGCGTGGTTGACCAGCACCTTGTCCATCACCACCTGGAAAAACAACGGCGTGACCAGGCCGATCAGCTGCAACACCAGCGAAATCAACAACACTTCGCCGAACAGCTTGCGGTACTTGATCAGAGCCGGAATGAACCAGGTGAAATCGAACTGGGCCGCTTCGCCGGCATAGCTGGCCTTGGAGGTAAAAAACAACAGCTCGCCGGTCCAGCTCGCCAGCAGTTCGGGCAGGGTCATCACCGCCGGCGGCTCGCCGGGGCGCTGGATCAAGACTTTGCCAGCGGCGTTGGGTGAGCCGCCATGGGCGGGCGCAGGCCCGCCTTGGTCCGGGCCGGCAGGTGCGGGCGACCCGGCATCGTATTTGGCCAGGATGAAATAACGGCCGTCCTTGCCCAACGCTATCGCCGGCAACGGCGCTAACGCCAAACGTTTCGGGTCCTGCCGGCGCGGTTTGGCGGTCAAGCCCAAGCGTTGCGCGGCCAGTTGCAGTGCTCGGTTATCGAAGCGACAGCGCCCTTCGCGATCCGGCACCAACGCCGGCCCGAACTCGTGGCGCAAGGCGGCTTCGTCGGCGGCCACGCCGTGGAAGGCGGCCATCATCAACAACGCGGCCAGACCGGTATCCAGGTCGGCGGAGGGTGGAGCGGTGGAGTTCATTTAGAACAGCTGTTCGAAGCTAAAAAGACTTGAGAGTGAAAACAATGTCAACCCACCGTTTAAGCGGGGAAATCGCGAATCGAGCACGGGCATCCTTGGCAAATGGCGCATAGGGGTATGGTTAAGTAAATTCGATTCTCGCTGCTAACGGCAAACCCGATCGGCGAAAAGACCGGGCAAATCTAGCTTGCGATGCCGCATTTGTCTAGTGGAACCGGTGGGTAATGCGCGCGAACGCTAAGATTGAAACATCGTCAACATTTGCGCCGTGAAATAGACCATCGGCGCCAACGGCTGTTTTGGTATCGGAATGCGTGGCGGCTTTGAAGTCGGAATCGGTGGCGGGTTTGATCGGAATATGCACCATCCAGGCAAACACGTGCTCGACCCGACAACTGGTTTTGGATCGGGTGCTGTTGCCTTGTTTTTCCCGGTCGGTCAGCGGTTTGCCGCGAACCCCTTTGCGGTGAATCCGGCTTCGGTCGCTTCGGATCGATAGGCACTGTCGGCCCAGACGTCGCGGCTGGTGTTGCCGCTATCGAGCAAGCCGTTCAGGGCTTGGGAGTCGTGGACGCTGGCATCGGTGGCGGCGTATTTGCGCACCAGCTTGTGGGCATTATCAAAGTTGATGTGGTTCTTGTATGCGAACGGCTATAGTCGCTCGAAAAAACACGAAGGTATGGCTTTTGCTCATATTACTGGGTGCACACCGATACTGCCCATGATTATTTGTTGGGCATAAAAGAGCCGCATGGAGTATGTCTGTCATTGTTGGGCCTTAGAAGGTCAGGGCAATGAGTCTGGGATTGGCATGGTCGTGTCTGCGGGCTTGATGTTTGAAGCCAGACTCTGAAATGACACCCTATAGATTTTAAGGGTAACAAAAGTAGTGTAGTCATCTTCTGGCATAAATGTCCAAAATCAACCGGTTTCGGACAGGGTTTAAATGATATGTACTTAAGTATGCTTATTGTCGAGTGTCGACCACAGACCAGACTACCCAAAATCAAAGCTTGGAAATTCAATCTGCCGGTTTTGCCATTCAGTCGCATCGTTTGATTGAAGAAAGCATCAGCGGTTCAGTCGCGGCTAAAGAACGACCAGGTTTTAATAAACTGATCGACCGGATGGAATCGGGCGATATGTTGGTGGTGACTAAGCTGGATCGCCTCGGCCGCAATGCCATGGATGTCAGAGCTACCGTCGAGCACCTTTCCGATTCCGGGGTGCGGGTCCATTGTTTGGCGTTAGGCGGGGTTGATCTGACCAGTTCTGCCGGCAAGATGACCATGCAGGTGATCGCAGCGGTCGCTGAATTTGAGCGTGACTTGTTAATTGAGCGAACCCAAGCCGGCATTAGTCGCGCGAAGGCAGCAGGCAAGCAGTTTGGTCGGCCGCCGGCGCTCAATGTGGAAGCTCGTGCTGAAGTTGTCAAACGCTTGGCCGCTGGCAGTAACGTTTCGGAGTTGGCTCGGGAGTTCAAAACCACTCGGCAAACCATTATGCGGATTCGGAAAGCGTCGATGAAATCACCGCAAACTGACAATACGGTCCACTCTACTGGGGAGTAACTGATGAATCATGTGTATTTGGAACGGCATGACGACAAAGACAACATGCATCGCTTTTATCAGATGTTTGTGACGCCTGGTCTATTTGATGATTGGTCGTTGATTAAGGAATGGGGCAGGGTAGGTTCTCCAGGCGCCGTCAGAAAGGAGTGGTTTACCACGGAACAAGAAGCGGAATCGGCCAGCCAAAAAATCAGCAGCAAAAAAGTTAAAAAGGGTTATCGGTTAAAATAACGCAATGGGGCTGTAATTCGTTACATAATCAGATGCTTTTTTACCTGGTACACTTCATAATCATGCTGGACGACATTAAAAGGACACTCTGGGCCGCCGCCGATAAGTTGCGTGCCAACATGGACGCCGCCGAATACAAACACTTGGTGCTCGGCCTGATCTTCGTGAAATACATCTCCGATACCTTCGCAGCCCGCCGTGCCGAACTCACCCGGCGCTTTACCGATGAAGCCGACGAGTATTTCCTGCATGAGTGCGATGACGAAATGTTGGCCGAAGAGTTGGAGGACCGCGACTATTACAAAGAGGTCAATGTGTTCTGGGTGCCGGAGACAGCCCGATGGGAAGCTCTGCGTGCTGCCGCCAAGCAAGCCGACATTGGTAAACGCATCGATGATGCCCTGGCGATCATCGAAACCGAAAATCCCAAGTTAAAAGGTATCCTGGATAAACGCTACGCCCGTGCCCAACTGCCGGACGGTAAGCTGGGTGAACTGGTCGATCTGGTCTCGACCATTGGCTTTGGCGACGATCCAGGCCAGGCCCGCGACGTGTTGGGACAAGTCTACGAATACTTCCTAGGCCAGTTCGCCAGTGCCGAAGGTAAGAAAGGCGGGCAGTTCTATACCCCGGCCAGCATCGTTAAAACTCTGGTCGCCGTGCTGGCCCCGCATCATGGCAAGGTCTACGACCCTTGCTGCGGTTCCGGCGGCATGTTCGTACAATCGGAAAAATTCATCGAAGCCCACGGCGGCAAGCTGGGCGACGTGTCGATTTACGGCCAGGAATCCAACCCGACCACCTGGCGCTTGGCGGCGATGAATCTGGCGATACGCGGCATCGACTTCAATCTGGGCCGCGAACCCAGCGACACCTTCACCCGCAACCAGCACCCGGATTTGCGCGCCGACTTCATCCTGGCCAATCCGCCGTTCAACATCAGTGACTGGTGGCACGGCAGCCTGGAAGGCGATCCGCGCTGGGTCTACGGCACGCCGCCGCAAGGCAACGCTAACTACGCCTGGTTGCAGCACATGCTGTATCAGCTTAAAGCCAACGGTCGCGCCGGCATCGTGCTGGCCAACGGCTCCATGAGTTCCAGCCAGAACAGCGAAGGCGACATCCGCCGCGCCATGGTCGATGCCGACGTGGTGGAAGTGATGATTGCCTTGCCCGGCCAGTTGTTCTTCAATACCCAGATTCCGGCCTGCTTGTGGTTCCTATCTAAGCAAAAAACCAGCCGCCAGGGCGAAGTGTTGTTCATCGACGCCCGCAAGCTGGGCAGCATGATCAGCCGGGTGCAGGCAGAATTGACTGATGAGGTTATTGAACGCATTGCCGGTACGGTGGCGGCGTGGCGAGGCGAAGATGGTGTTGGCGATTATCAAAACATCCCCGGCTACTGCCGTAGCGTCAAACTGACCGAAATTGCCGAACACGGCCACGTCCTCACACCTGGCCGCTATGTCGGCGCCGAAGAAGTCGAGGACGACGACGAAGCCTTTGCCGACAAGATGCAAAAGCTCACCGAAAAGCTGGGCGAGCAGATGGCAAAAGGCGCGGAACTCGACCAGTTGATTCGGCAGAAGATGGGAGGTCTGGGGTATGAGTTCTGAAATCGAATGGCCGCGCATACCACTTAAGAATGCCGGCGTCACGTTGATAGATTGTGATCACCGTACTCCGCCAGGTGCTGAAGACGGTTATCCGTACATAGCGATACCTCAACTCAAAAATGGTCATATCGAACTCGACGGGGTTCGCAAGATTTCAAAAGAGCATTTTTCCGAATGGACAAAGAAGCTGAAGCCTCAGGCTAATGACGTTATCGTCGTTAGGCGTTGCAACTCTGGTGATAGTGCTGTCGTACCTAAGGGCTTAGAGTGTGCTATTGGACAAAACCTGGTTGTTTTGCGATCTGATGGAAAATATGTTCACCCAGAATTCCTCCGTTGGTTGTTACGTGGTCCTGACTGGTGGGATCAAGTTAATAAATACATCAATGTTGGCGCTGTATTCGACAGTCTTAAGGAACCTCTGAAAAACAGCCGTTTTGAGCAACAGAAGTTTCTAAGATGAGGCAAAAATTTCAATAATCGAGCGTATTTTCGCCAAAACAGCCGGTTGCTCTCTAAAACAAGCCCTTTTCTGGGCCCATGTTCAAATTACAGACGCAATGAGGCAGCGACGTTCATACGCATCACCGCGCAACACATTCGCAATCGCGGTCAAAAAGGTTAATCGGGCGGCGTTTTTGGCTAAACCGCGATAGCGATTCTTGGCGTAACCAAATCGGACTTTAATGTCCCTAAACACGTGCTCGACTTTGGCCCGGCGGCTGGCCAGTTCGCGGGCTGCCTCGCGCAATTGCCGGGCTTCTTCGCTATCGTCCTGAGTTAACTTGGCCAGCTTGCCAGGGCGCATCGCAATGACACACGCGGGTGGATTTTCGGTTGGCATCTCGGGGCGCTTGTCCAAGCCTTGATAGCCGGCGTCGCCCTGCACGAATTGTTCTTCGCCGTGCAGCAGGTTGGCGGCTTCGGCCACGTCACTGACATTGCCAGAGGTGACTGTGAGGGTATGCACCAAGCCGGTTTCGCTATCGACGCCAATGTGAAATTTGCTGCCGAAAAACCATTGGTTGCCTTTCTTGCTCGAATGCATCTCCGGGTCACGCGCTTTGTCTTGGTTTTTGGTCGAGGTCGGCGCGGCAATCAGGCTGGCGTCGACGATGGTGCCGGCTCTTAAAAACAGGCCGCGTTCCCCCAGCGTTTGGTTGATGGCTGCGAAAATCTGTTCGGTTAATCCGTGGGCTTCCAACAGATGGCGGAACTGCAAAATGGTACTTTCATCGGGCACCGCTTCCAGGCGAATACCGCAAAAGCGCCGTAGCGATTCAATTTCGTACAACGCGTCTTCCATGCCCGGATCCGAATAGTTGTAGACAATCTGGGCCACGTGCACATGCAGCATGGCATTCAAGGCAAACGGCTTGCGACCACGTCCTTGGCCGGATGCGTAATGCGGTTCAATCACCGCTCGCATGACTGACCAGGGCAACAATTCTTCGAGTTGGTTCAGAAACTTTTCCCGCCGGGTGAGTTTGCCTTTATTGGCGTATTCGACATCAGCAAAACTGAGTTGTTGGTAGTGTTCCATGCGCGTTATCTCGAAAACAAAGCTCTTATTGAATTATATCGCTCGCAGGTAATTAATCAGAGGTTCCTTAAGTGCAAAGAGATACCGCATTTCGAATTAACCATTCCTCCAATCAACGAACAGTCAAAAATTGCTGCAATTCTTGGGGCCTTGGACGACCGCATCACCCTTCTGCGCCAAACCAACGCTACGCTGGAAGCCATTGCCCATGCGCTGTTCAAATCGTGGTTTGTCGATTTCGACCCCGTCCACGCCAAACAACAAGGCCGCACCCCGGAAGGCGCTGTACAGGGAGGTACGACTGCCGCAAAAAGCGGGATGCCGATAGCGGCCCTGGACGAAGCCACTGCCGCGCTGTTTCCCGATAGTTTTGAGGAATCGGAATTGGGGTTGGTGCCGAGAGGGTGGCGGGTTAAGTCACTCGATAAGATTGCTGACTTCCTAAATGGATTAGCATTGCAAAAATTCCCGCCTGATGGCGATGAGTATCTTCCTGTTATTAAAATTGCCCAACTTAAAAAAGGTGATGTTACTGGGGCTGATCGTGCAAGTCGGAATTTGAAATCTGAATATATAGTCAAGGATGGAGAAGTTCTGTTTTCGTGGTCAGGTAGTCTGGAAGTTGTAATTTGGTGTGGTGGTGAAGGCGCCTTGAATCAACATTTGTTTAAGGTGACATCAAGCGATTATCCAAAGTGGCTTTACTTTTTTTGGACTAAACATCATCTGTCACACTTCCAGCAAATTGCAGCAAGCAAAGCAACTACGATGGGACATATCCAGCGTAAGCATTTGAGCGAAGCGAAAACTGTTATTCCAACAGATGAGCTAATCGCTGAAGCAAGTTATGTTTTTGATCCTCTTATTGACCGTTGGATAACCAACGCGTTGAAAGCCCAAACCCTCGCTACCCTCCGCGACACCCTGTTACCCCGCCTAATTTCCGGCCAGCTCCGCCTGCCGGAAGTAGAATCCATGCTGGAGACGACTTGAGATGCCGCCCCTACGTTTATTAAAGTTTTCTTTGATATTCGCGCCAAATATTAAAGAGTGCTTTAATATGGCAAGTCTCTATTAAAGAAAATTTGCATTCCATGCGCAGCACCGGCGACTACTTCATTTCTACGACCTTGGGCGAGCCCGTGAGGGCGTTTATCCCGCATCCGTTGCCGCCCAGCGATCCAATTTTGGCCGTCGAAAGTTATGCCGCGCTCAATCATGCCGCTGAGTTGGCGTTGGCGCGGTTGTCGGGGGTGTCCGGACTGGTGCCGTCGGTGGATTGGTTGCTGTATAGCGCGATCCGCAAAGAAGCGTTGCTGACCTCTCAGATAGAGGGCACGCAAGCGACCCTGACCGACTTGTTCGATGAGGAAGCCGGTTTTGCAGTCAGCAATACCGACGATGTGGAGGAAGTGACCAACTATCTACGTGCCTTCCGATTGGTGCAGGATAACTTGCGTGCCGCCGATGGCTTACCGATCAGCGTCCGCTTGTTGTGCAATGCCCACCATCTGCTGCTGGATGGAGCGAGAGGCACGGGCAAACAACCCGGCGAATTGCGCCGGTCGCAAAACTGGATTGGCGGCACCCGGCCCGGCAATGCGGCGTTTGTGCCGCCACCGGCGGAACGGGTCGCGGATTTGTTGGCCGATGTGGAACGCTTTATTCACACCACGCCGTCGGATGATTTGCCGCCGTTGGTGAAAATTGCCCTGGTGCATGCCCAATTTGAAACCATCCACCCGTTTCTGGATGGCAACGGCCGGATTGGCCGCTTGTTGATTGCCGCGTTGATGGAACATTGGGGCTTATTGCCCGAACCCTTGATGTATCTAAGCGGTTACTTGAAACAATTCCAAAGCGAGTACTACCGCCGCTTGTCGGCCATCCGCACCGATGGCGATTGGGAAGGCTGGGTGTCTTTCTTTTTAGAAGCGGTGGCAGTGGCGGCTACCGATGCCGAGCGTAGCATTGTGGCGATAGCCAGCTTGGTGGCGGCGGACCGTCGGCGTCTGCTCGGCGCCGCGAAAGTCGGTCCCGCCAGTTACCGTTTGTTTGAGATGCTGCCGATGATGCCGCGCTTCAGCATCGAGCAGGTGCGAAAAAAACTAAACACCACCTTCCCAACCGCGACGGCAGCAGTCAAAGTCCTGGAGGAGTTGAGCATTGTGGTGGAATTTACCGGGCAGAAAAAAAACCGTAGCTACAGTTATCATTCGTACATCGAGCTGCTGACGCGCTAATGAAAATTAGCAACACACACCATTAGCCTATCGGAGTCAGGCCATGACCGAAGACCAACTGGAACAGGAAGCACTCGGCTGGCTGGCCGAGGTTGGTTATGCCTCGCTGTACGGCCCTAACCTGGCACCGGATGGCGAAAATCCCGAGCGCAATAATTATGTGCAAGTAATGTTGGTAGAACGGTTGCGATCGGCGATTGCCAAGCTAAACCCGGCCATTTCGTTGGCGGCGCGAGAAGATGCCTTGCAGCAGGTGTTGAATCTGGAAGTGCCGGGACTGTTGGCAGCCAATCGCCACTTTCACCGTTTGTTAGTCAACGGCGTGCCGGTGGAGTATCAAAAGGATGGCGATACCCGTGGCGATTTGGTGCGATTGATCGACTTTACCGAACCTTCCAGTAATGAATGGCTGGCGATCAATCAATTTGCCATCAAGGGACAGAAACATTCACGCCGGCCGGACATCATCCTGTTCATCAATGGTCTGCCGTTAGTGTTGCTGGAACTGAAAAATCCGGCCGATGAGAATGCCGACATCTGGAAGGCTTTCGATCAGATTCAAACCTACAAAGAACAAATCCCGGATGTATTTCAGTACAACGAGGTGCTGGTGATTTCCGATGGCAGCGAGGCGCGGCTGGGTTCGTTGTCCAGCGATGCCGAACGTTTCATGCAGTGGCGTACCATCGACGGCATCAGTCTGGACCCGTTAGGCCAATTCAACGAACTGGAAACGCTGATACGCGGTTTGTTGAGCCCGGCGACCTTACTCGATTACTTGCGTTTTTTCGTGCTGTTCGAGGATGACGGCGGCCTGGTCAAGAAAGTCGCGGGCTATCATCAGTACCATGCAGTGCGAGCTGCCATTCAACAGGTGGTGCCCGCCTCCCGACCGGATGGCAACCACAAAGGCGGCGTGGTCTGGCACACCCAAGGCAGTGGCAAGAGCATCACCATGACCTGCTTTGCCGCGCGAGTGATGCAGGAAGCGGCAATGGAAAACCCAACCATTGTGGTGATCACCGACCGCAACGACCTGGATGGGCAATTGTTCGGGGTATTCTCGTTGGGGCAGGATTTATTGCGCGAGCAGCCGGTACAAGCCGAAACCCGGCAAGACTTGCGCGCCAAGTTGGCCAATCGGCCATCCGGCGGTATTGTCTTCGCCACCATCCAGAAATTTATGCCGGGTGCCGATGAAGACAGTTTTCCGGTGCTGTCCGACCGGAGCAATATCGTGGTGATTGCCGACGAGGCGCATCGTACCCAGTATGGTTTTGAAGCCAAGCTCAAAACCGTCAAAACCCAACAAACCGCTGCCAACGAGGGTAGGGCGGACATGGCCGCCGAATACCGAGGCATGTATCAAGTCGGTTACGCCCAGCATTTACGCGATGCTTTGCCCAATGCCACCTTTGTCGCTTTTACCGGCACCCCTGTGTCACTGGAAGATCGAGATACGCGGGCGGTGTTTGGCGAGTACATTCACGTCTATGACATGCAGCAGGCCAAGGAAGACGGTGCGACGGTAGCGATTTACTTTGAATCGCGGCTGGCCAAGTTAGCCCTGAAGCCCGAGCAGTTGCCGCAGATTGATGATGAAGTCGACGAACTGGCCGAGGATGAGGAAGACGATCAAAAAGCCAATTTGAAAAGTCGTTGGGCGGCCTTGGAAAAGGTGGTCGGCGCCGAACCCCGTATCGCCAGCGTGGCGGCGGATTTGGTGGCCCATTTCGAAGAACGCAACAAAGCCCAGGACGGCAAGGCCATGGTGGTGGCGATGAGTCGGGAAATCTGCGTGCATTTGTATAACGAGATTATCAAGCTGCGGCCTGATTGGCACAGCGATGACCCGGAGCAAGGCGAGATCAAGATCGTGATGACGGGTTCCGCCAGTGACAAAGCCTTATTGCGTCCGCATATCTACAGCAAACAGCAGAAAAAACGCCTGGAAAAGCGCTTTAAAGACCCGGCCGATCCGTTGCGTTTGGTGATCGTGCGGGATATGTGGCTGACCGGCTTTGATGCGCCGTGTGTGCATACGCTGTATGTCGATAAACCGATGAAGGGCCACAACCTGATGCAGGCCATCGCCCGCGTCAACCGGGTATTCAAGGACAAGCAAGGCGGGCTGGTGGTGGATTACATCGGCATCACCAACGAATTGAAGTCGGCATTGAAGGATTACACCGCCAGCCAAGGCCGTGGTCGGCCCACCGTCGATGCGGCCGAAGCCTATGCCGTGCTGGAAGAAAAGCTCGATATTCTGCGGGGTATGCTGCACGGCTATGACTACAGTGACTTTTTAACCACCGGCCATAAACGACTGGCCGGCGCAGCCAACCATGTGCTGGGCCAGAAGGACGGTAAGAAGCGTTTTGCCGATACCGCGCTGGCGATGAGCAAGGCCTTTACCTTGTGCTGTACGCTGGACGAAGCCAAGGCGGTAAGGGAGGGAGTAGCGTTTTTTCAGGCGGTGAAAGTCATTCTCACCAAGCCGGACATCAGCCGGAAAAAACGCAGCGACGAGGAACGTGATCTGGCGATCCGGCAAATCATCAATTCCGCCGTGGTCTCGGAAGACGTGGTGGACATCTTCGAAGCCGTTGGTCTGGACAAACCCAATATCGGTATCCTCGACGACGACTTCCTGGCAGATGTACGCAACCTGCCGGAACGCAATCTTGCTGTGGAATTGCTGGAACGGCTATTGGAAGGCGAAATCAAATCCCGCTTTGGCGGCAACGTGGTACAGGAGAAGAAATTCTCCGAGCTATTGGTCAACGTGATCAAGCGTTATCAGAACCGAGCCATTGAAACAGCTCAGGTCATTGAAGAGCTGATTCAGATGGCGAAGAAGTTTAGGGAAGCCGCCGGACGAGGGGAGTCTCTGGGGTTGAGTGAAGATGAAATCCGCTTTTACGATGCCCTGGCCGATAATGAATCAGCCGTCCGCGAACTGACCGATGAAACCCTGAAGCTTATCGCCCATGAGCTTACAGAGAATCTACGCCAGAACATTACGGTGGATTGGTCGCAACGGGAAAGCGTCAGAGCCAAGTTACGCTTGATGGTCAAACGTATACTCCGTAAGTACAAGTATCCGCCAGATCAGCAGGAGGCAGCGATTGAGCTGGTTTTGCAGCAGGCACAGGCGTTAGGTGAAGCATGGATGTAGATGGGTGACCGTAGGGATTCGTGAGAAAACGGGCAAATAGCTGCCTTTCCCGTGTGCGAGAAGCCCTGAGCACGTAATATGCGTAGGTATGCCATAGCGACACTGTTTACGGTATTTTTTGTGGCGATTTGAGTGGCATTAATTGTGATTTATCTAACCCGCCGGAAAGCAAGTGTTTTACGACACATTGGAACCAATCAGATGAAGAACGTCTGCATGACCGTGCAGATGTCGCTTGCAGTTGGCGGCCTCACGGAAAATTCAAGTCAATAGCATTCAAGTGCTGACACCTTTTAGAGAGCTATTCAATGGCACGTTACACTGAAAATGATTCAAGCCAGATCCTTCAAGTCGCCAAGATATTCTTTTCCAAATGCCTTCAACAGGATGGCTCTTTGTTATTTGAAACGGAAACGCTGTGGTCAACAGACGTTTTACTGCGTTTCCATAGCGCCTTTGTAGCGGCGCCGGACGAAGGGGATCGACAGTTCACCGACAAATTCCGCGATCAGATTCGATCACAGGGCAAAGAGGTGATTCGACTCGCGGCGGAGGTGCTGTGTGTGTACTTCCTATTTCCGTCGAATGTCGGTGGTGTACGCAAGAGAGAGTTGGTAAATGAGGTCCTTGGTTGGTGCGAGGATAGTCTGCCTGAAAGTCATCATGTGTCAAAGGCCTTCTCGTCAGGCATCGGCAGTGGTGGTCAAGGCTACAACACCCACCGACCCTTTGAGCTTACATACTTGATCAATCTTGCGCTGGAATGGAAAAAGTTACAGGAAGAGGAACGGAAACAGATAGCGGACGATCCATGGCGATTCCAGATCTTTGCCGATAGTATCGAGGATGCTGATTCTCGCCAGTTGCGCCATATGCTGCTTTACCTATTTTACCCTGACTACTTTGAGCGCATAGCCAGCAATACCCATAAGCGGCTTATCGTCAAAGCTTTTGGCGAGTTGGCCGGAGATCTAAGTGAGACTGATAATGTAGATCAACGGATTTACGCCATACGTGGCAATTTGAAAGCCCTACTACCAGATAAAAATCTGGATTTCTACTGGCCGCCCCTGGTGCAAGCATGGTTTGACAACAGCGATGAAACGGCTACTGGTGGTTCTGCTCTGGAGTTAATCGAGCATAAAAAGCAGATCGTGTTGTATGGTCCACCTGGAACAGGCAAAACTTATACAGCCAAACACCTGGCCGAAAGCGTTATCAGGTCGGCCGCGTTGCGTAAGTGGAAACCCGCACGTTATTTTAAGTCTGAGCAAGAAATCCAGAAAGCACTCAAAAAAAACGTTCATCGATTGCAGCTACATCCGGCCTACAGTTACGAGGACTTCATCCGGGCCCTACACCTTAATGATAAGGGAGGGACAGAATATCGATTAGGTTATTTGCCTCGATTGATAGAAGAAATTGAGAATTGTTTAGATGATCAACGGTTGCCGCATGTGCTGATTCTTGATGAGATGAATCGAACCGATCTAAGTCGCCTGTTAGGAGAATGTTTTTCTCTGTTGGAAGACAGGGAGCAGGCTATTGAACTCCCTGGGCGTACGCTTGAAGGGAAAGCCTTGACGCTTGTCTTGCCTGACGATTTATTTGTGATCGGCACCATGAACTTGATCGATCAATCCATTGAACAGATCGACTTTGCTTTACGTCGCCGGTTTTTATGGCAAGAGTGCCCATACAGCGCGGATGCATTGATGAAAGCGGCTGAATCGAAATGGAATACCCTAAATAGCGGTATCAAATGGGAAAAAATCGAGGTGGATTTCCGGCGCCTAGCTGATGTTGCCACAGCCCTAAACCAGCGTATTCACGACAGTCCATTGCTGGGTGCTCAGTATGAAATCGGTCATACCTACCTGCTTGATGTCGTGACCTTTCTGCACAATGCGATCCAAAATAAAGGGAAGCGTGTCCAGAACTTCCTATGGACACGCAAAGGCGATGCACTTGAGCCCGTTGTACAGGTATGGAAATTTTCTTTACGCCCACTTCTGGAACAGTACCTTGCTGGACTGGATGCAACGACACGAAATACCGAACTTAATCACATAGAAAAAGTGTTCTTGAACCCTTCTGTAAAGGTATGAGCTGTTCCGTATATGATTGCTCACCTTTAAGTCCTCAGCCGGATTTAGCCCAAGCTGCATGGCTACGGCAGTTAGCGGCAAGTGTTTGTCATAACGATCTAGTCATACCGATGTCATTCCATCGGGAAGATGACCAGCCCATTGTTTATTGCGAGCGGGATGGGACTTGGTGGGCTGGCCGTTATGTCGGTACCATAGAGTTCGAAGGGAAGCGGTTGACCATTTTGCCACGCTTCGGCCTAGCTTCATTGCGTCATTGGTTATTCGAAGCCACGTCGGTGGTGCTGGTCGATACTCCAGGTCAGCTGCGTGAAGACGAAACCTTCATTGCACAATTACTGGCTTCTGTGTGGGCGCACGGTTTCATCAATGCAGCCCGTCATGGATTACCTGCTTTACGCTATGAACTATCAAGCCAAGGTGCAGTAATCAGGGGCCGGTTGGGTGTAGCGGCCTCAATGCATTTATTTGCGAGAAAAAGTCCGGAAGTCATCTCTGTACGCTCAGCGAAGTCGCTGCATCATGCTGCTAGCGAGGCTATTGTTGCGGCATACGATGTGCTGCATCGCTGGTTACCAGACGAGAGCTGGTTACCGCCACGAGCGAAGGAACTTTTACCACAACTAAGGGCTGTCACTGGAGCTCGGCCACGAGTCCCAACCAAAGCAGAATTGGATCGTATTCGTTACACCCCGATTACCGCTGGCTTCGCTCAGATTGCCGAGTTATCGCGTCAGATAGCGAACCGCCGCGGTTTGTCAGCTGAAGTCAATACCTCTGGTCAAGCCAAGGGAGTGTTACTCGATGTCGCAGAGCTGTGGGAACTGCATGTGCTACGCTCGCTTAGACATCTAGGTTTACCTTGGATTGTGAAACATGGTACTCGCGAGTTACATATGTCGCGGAAACTGTTGACCAGCGAAGTTAGCGGGCAAGAGTTGGGTACACTTATACCGGATGCACTGTTGTTTCAAGATGATGTCATCAAAGGGATTGTGGATGCCAAGTACAAGTCGATCCATCCAACCGCCTATACACCGTGGGGGCCGCAGCGTGAAGATCTCTATCAGATGGTAGCCTATCTTAGCAGCTATCACGGCAGTGAGAACCAAAAGACTTGGGGCATTTTGGCTTACCCGGAGAATCCAGAAATGGATGGCCTCGCACCAGCGGAGGCGAACAGCCCTTGGCGCTTCGATAGCGACAAGCGCATTGCGTTCTTGGCCATCCCTCATAACATTACAATGGCGACGCATAAACTGCAAGGTTGGCTTGAACATCTGCAGTAGGCGAAAAGGCTAAACTGGGCCACTCCTAATTTTGTCGGTTTAGGCTTCCCCCTCCTAAATATCACATAAAAACGGATAACGAAAAATGGCATTCTAGAATCTAATCACATTAGCTTAGCCGCTATTGCCCAATTTCGCACGAATCCTTGTATACATTCGCTGTACTCCTGGGATGGTTTGAATCTGATTTTCTGAGTCTAATTTAATTAATGCCAAGCATCCTAGAAGGTAGATACATGCAACTCGTTACCAAAGCCTGGGTAATACTCCAAATTCAGTGATTGCTTAACCCTGACTACCGCCGTCGTATGCCAAAACTGACTATCTCGGCTGCCATGTCCTGTTTCGTATCGGCGAAGTATTATTAGCAACAGCAGCTCTGCATTTCGTTCCAGTAATACCTTTTTCAGAAAGTCTGATCTGCAAACAAGTCGTTCGGCGCTAATTGCTTTGTCTTCATCGTTAGTTCGGTTGCGCCCCCATGCTTCCGAGTGTACTACTACTCGACCCATCGCATCGGTCCATGTTCGATTGAAAGAGTCCACTGCCTTCAGAGAGCTGATATCATTAATAGACTTCGTAAAGTGAAGTCTTCGCACCGCGGAATTCGCACCTAAAGGGTCGGTTTCATCGAGGCTCATTTCGGTGGAACGCCAGACGATCCATGGCTCGTAAGGTTCGCTCTCGGCGTGTGAATATTCATCGCCACCGTCGGACTCTTCGACTCGCGGCAGCCACGCTTGAAATGGGTCTTCCCGCGATAACTGGAGCGCCAGTTGCTCAGCCTGGAGAGGAGATGCCAAGGCCGACGTAATATGAATTTCGATGCCATCCGCCGAGCGCCAGTCACCAGCGACAACCAATTTCTCAGCTATAACCGGTTCGATATTCAAGAGAGAGAGAAGTTTTGCTTTGTCGCAGGTAAGCACAAGCGCTTTCTCTCCTTTCTCATAGAGGTTTACTTGCACGTCCACGGGCGGCCTATCGACGCCGTCAGCAAGCCACAGGCCGTCGTTCTTCGTGAGCAATTCGCGTCTCAGCCACTCACGTAATGAATCGACGTCATCGTATGGGCGCTGTACCACCGGATACTTCATTAGGAACTCTCCTGCCACCAGGTAGAGCGCGTGCCATCCCAGTTGTTGCCCATAGACATGATACCGAGCCGTCATTCCTCTGATGGGGTTTCGGTGGCTTACGGAATGCCCGCCACTTTCGTACATACTTGTTATGTGGGGATCAAACCTACGCACCCATGCTGTCATGGCATCCTTCGTTTCCCATCTTGATCGATCGAAGAGGGCGCTCATTCTGGTCACATCAGTCTTGTCAAAATCATAGTCCAGGTGGAATTCCGGCTTTGGTTCCGGCATGGAGTCTGGACGGCCTTGGTAAAATGAATTGAAAGGGTACTTTTTCGTTTTTTCTTTCGGGAAGGATGACTCGTTGACCGTCTTCAGCGCCTTAGCATCGTCCTCTGATAAGATAATGCAGCCGCTGTTCACGCAGGCCAAGAGAGCTTGCGCCGCGAAGTGGCGCAACAAAATATGCGGAAAATTTTTGTCAAATGCAATGCCTTTCAGTGCTTCCACATGCTTCACTATATTCTGCGGGTAGTCGATTGCGACTCGAGCAATTGCGATCAACAGCCAGAGCCGAGCGTGCAGAAAGTAGAAGGGAAGCTCTGGAGCCTGATAAGGATGGGCATCCGTGGAATGGTATTTTCCGATGAGTTCGTCAATGATGTCCCACTTTCCGAAACGAGCGAAGCATCGGATGCTGTGGGCAGCCCTCCATCGATAGGCCGCGGAAGGCGACCCAAGCTTGAGCCACACCAGCCCGGCAGCAATGTCTGTCTCGCCACTTTTTGGATAGAGGTCGTCTTTCCAAACACCATCTACAACCGTGGAAGTGAGTTTTGCGGAGTTGCTGTTCAGCAATCTTTTGAGAGCGGTTTGCCCCTCGCCATGCTTGGTATTCTCAGTGACGATTGCCGCAAAATCCATCCAGATGGATGCGGGCAGGTGTGCATCAGGTGCTGCAAATATCGAAATCAACTCAAGTGCCAACTTTGGCCGCGGGATACCGGACAACTCGACTATCCCCTGCAGATAGGAGCCAGACAGATAGCCATGATCCACAAAATCCTCAGCGTGAATCTGAACAAGGGGCACCCCAATATCGCGGAATACTGTGTCGAGGGCCGCAGAGGATATACCCCATTTTGCTTTGCACTCTTTCAGCTCATGCAACTTTGTGTAAATATCGAGAGTCTGAAGCCGTGCGATGAGCTGAATATATTTCGATCGTTCAGCAAACTTGAGCTTTCGCCGCAGGTTCTCGAAAAACCCGCTCTTCAAGTCAAAAACATGTAGCATGCCATTCAGAGCATCGGTTGCCAGCGACATTGACGCTTCGTCGGCGGGATCCGTTTCATCCTCAATCTTCTTCAGGGCGCACCTGATATCTTCTTCGTTATCAATTGATTTAGTTGCTTGTCGGGTATCTTGAACACCGTGATAGTTTCGATTTTCGTTCCCTTCGGCACAAAGCTTTTCAAACTTCGGCGTAGCGAGTGCTAGATAGGTACTCTGCTCAGAATTTTTGCCGAATTCTCGTTCTGCTATCTTATGAAGCGTTGCAAGAGTTCTTGGCATGAAGACGCCGGGATTATTTTGCTCGAACTGTAAGATCAGCTCGGTCAATAACTCCTTCGAATTCGGATACTTTTTTCCCTCGATTACTTCTGCCAATTGCTCGGTGCCGCACGTCCACAGCTCTGCAGGGTCAGATAAGCGAAGCAACCCGAGAGCCGTGGATGGGTCTATCTTATCCTGTTCAATGAGCACAGTGAGATAAGGCAGCAACGTGTAGTCCAGCGATATCTTGTCGCGATCATCCCACCTCCCGAGCTTTGCTAGCGTTCTGCACCCTGACGTCCGAGCTAGCCCCCTTGCGAACGCCGCCCATGGAAATTTCTCTTCGTCCGATGACATATTAAGTTCGCAAATATTGGAAAGGGTATGGAAGTCGCTTTCTTCTAACTCATTGCCTCGTAGCTCCGCAGCAAAAAGCAGCAGTTCATTCGTGAACTGATAATCGCCTGAACCTATGGCGTCCATCTGCTCAAGGCCGGAGCGAAAATAGAACGCTGCCTCCTCGAAGCTTGCCGGCATGATTGCCCTGGACAACTGTGCAAATAGAGAAGCCCGATAGCTAACTTCATCCTCGCGCTCAATCAGGGCTTTGGCATTTATCGCCGTCTTTCCGGCCAATTCTTGAAGATCAGGTCTCTTCGATAGAATCGCAATGATCTGGATAAGTGTTGAAGCCGGTGCGATGCCTTCTTGGCTTACCGTCGACACAAATGCTTCTATCGAAGAAGCTTTTAGATCGTTACGTGCCCAAAGCGAAAAGATGAGGCACTGGCAGCCCAGCAGATCGAAGAACAAGTTCTTTTCATGAATCGCTAAGTAGCGCTCCCGTTTCTTTCTGAGCCTCATCCACACATCAATCAGCTCCAGAAATGATTTGTCGCCCTTTTCGGCGCTGGAAGAAAGCATTGCTGTGAATGCATGAGACATCTCAAGAAGTGGCTCAAGCCGCTCATCAATAAAGCGTTCTGCGTCATTCTTGGTGTCATAGGTCATGGACTTCTTCTCGTCGGACAATCCTTGTTGTGACTTGAAGTGCTCCTCCAACATAGCCTTGAGCATCTTCCTAAAAGCATCACCCTGTATACCGTTCGGTATGCGCGCACCAAAATCGCTGAGTTCCTTAGGCAGAAGTCCTTGGTCGGTTACGGATTGGCATTCCGCTGCGGCGCGGAGGGCCGAGTAGGTGATAAATGGAAACACATCCTGGTTGGAGAATCGATCCGTGAAAGACCAGAGGCTTGGTCTTTTGTATGGAACGATAGCCGTGATCGCCAGCGCCTCAGCCTGCATCTCCATGGCCATTGCTATGGCTGCCGCCTTCAGAAGACCGTCTTGAACGAGATAGTTCCTTTTCCGATGGAAGTCATTACTCGTTTCAATGATCTTCTTTTTTTTGCAGGCTTTCGCAAGCTCACCAAGTAGACGGCAACGCGTTGCATTATCGAGTTCCAGGTAAGAGAGAGCGCCTGCAAGGACGCCGGGCTGCGATTTCACCGAATCCAGAAAGCGATGAATGTTGGCTGCAGGGATGGTTCCCATATTCTCGGCTTGATGCAGCAACGCGAAGATATGCTCAGCGACTTCGTATGCATACCAATCCATCCATCCCTTCATGAATTGAGCAGCATCGCGTTCGCGACCTTGGGCAATAAGGCACAGGGGAATAGATGCGATGTCGAGCCTTTTCGGTCCGCCTCTGTTTATGCGGTATTCTTCGTCCTTACGATAGAAATGCCGAATCCATTCGTCGGCGTTTACTGTGTGCCGGGATGCGTCGCTTGAGTCGCCTGACAAGGTACTTGCTATCGCAAGCATCGCGTGACGGGTTCCTGGCCATCGGGTACGTGTCTCGAAAAGCCGTCTGGTTGCATCGACATCGTGTGAGGCAATAACCAGATCGGGATTTTCCAGCACATAGTCCGTACCACGCTGATTGACAGCAGCGAGAGTCGATAACTCCACCAACAAGTGAACTAGGTGGTCGAAATCCTCTTTCCGCGCCGCATGAAGAACGGCAGCTTTCAGCCTTGCGTAGCGTATGTTCTGCTTGCCCACGGTGCTCGTAATTGCCTTTGGAAAGCGCTCATCGAATGCCAGATCGAACAACAGTTTCCAGTCATCAAGCTTCTGAAGAAGGCCGGGAAGTGCACTCGCCGCATATACCGAGGTTTCTTGCTTCTTGAAGAGATTCTCGGCAAGGGCTCCCAGCGTTTCAGCATTGGTCGAGTAAACTTCGCGAACAAGCGTTTCGGTGGGTTCATCACGGAACATCAATCCATGTCTTGTCTGCTCCAGTAGAGGAGCCAGATCAGCAGCGAAACTTTTCACGGCGCTGAGATGCATGCTGTGTGCATCTGCATATTCGTCAAGCGGCACGGGAGGCGGTAAAACCGCCATGCCGGCAAGAAACGCGTTGATGTCAGTTTCTTTGTAGCCTTGCTTCAGTGCATGCCCAAGGGCCTTCTGGATGCGTCCCTTTAAGAGGTCGTCGAGCTTTATTACGTTATTAATTTCCGATGGTTCAAGCAGTCCTCTGTCGCTGAGCGCAAGATGTTCTAGTATCCGCGGATTACCTTCCGAACGAGAGTACGCGACTTGTATTTGGGTGTCGGTTACCAAAGGAATGCGGTTGCGAAGATACTTCTTCGCTTCTGCGGAGCTGAATGGTTCCAGCTTGAATTCCTCACAAGCTTCACGAGGAATATTCCCTATGGAGATATCGCGGCGATATGTTCGGCAACTTACGATGAGTTTAACCCCAGAGACGTTGCCGTTATGGTGAAAGCTCTCAAGTAGAAGTTTCGGAAACGCTAACTCCCTTTTGTCTATCGCATGTTCGGCGGCGTTATCAATCGCATCAATGAACAGCAGGAGCTGTTTTCCTAGCGATCCTCTTTGCAATGTCGCCACCGCCTGAGCGAGTCGGATCCGGAAGGCTTTGACAAGCTCCTCGATGTTCTCGTTGATTGGCAGGAGAGGATCGCACAGGCCATCACATGCAAGTTTGTTAATGATGTGAATCAAACCCCGCTTAGGCAGATGCCTCGCATCTTCTGGCGCGCGGTAAGCGCCACCACCAAAGCAGTCAAAAAGAACGGTTTCGTGAGTGTCGCCAAGAATCTTCGCGAGGCTTTGCATAAAGACTGTTTTCCCGACACCACCATCTGCGTGAATCAGGAAGGGCTTGTCTATGTCGGGAATTCTGCAGGCGACGACTGACAACTGTTCGCGATCGACGACATTGCCGACTTCCGGAAAGCAGGCTGGGCAAGGTAGAAGGTCTTCAGGGCGTTGGAGCTCCAGCGCGTCGAGAATGTCCGTCCGCGTAATGACGTTTTTCCTTTCACCCGCTGAACCGGCTTTTTCCCGAAGCAATTGCCTAATGTTAAGGAGTCTTGCACGTGCCATAGCGTCAGGAGCAACTGACCAGTCGGCCAGAACACGGAATAGGTGTTGCTTATTTTGTCTGAGGTTTCCAGCTACCGCAGTAACCTTGACCTTTTGTGCAAATTGAGTGAGTTCATCACCCGTAAGCCCACATGCGGACGTGAACTGATCGGCTTGCTTCTTTGCTTCCCCTTTCAATGGGATGCCGGACACTAGACCATCTATTGCTTTGACAAATTCAGGGTATATAGGCCTGTTCGTTATCAGCTCAAAGGAGAGCTTCTTTTTAACATCTTCCGCCTCGTGCTTACTTTTATGATCCCGAAAAGCGGCGGCAAATTTTTCAATCGTTTTTTTTGCATCGCTTGCACGGTATGGGACGTGCTCCGAGCTAATTGAATATTTCATCTGGACAATGACGACAAAACGCGCACGATCAAATGTCGGGGTCTTCCCGTAGTACAAGACAAGGTCGGCAACTTCTACCGTTTCTGCCGAAGCTCCTGCTTGGTCAGCGGGCGCAAGACCCTCAACGGCAATTCCCACCAAGTCGTTAGTCCGCATTACGAGCTTAAGCGCCTCGCGTGCGGCCCAGGCCTCATGAAACTCATGGCCGTCCCTGGAGGCTCGTACTTTATCTATTCCCTTTCGAGTTCTTATCATTTTGATAATTTAGTCACTATGCTTGGGTTCTTAACTTTGGGTACGTTTAAACAAACGACAAAATTGTTTCACAGAAATTTTTGCCACGCTACAGATAGCGCGGCTTTGAACCACTTTTTATTTCCCCAAAAAACACTAATTTTTTATGACAAAAATTGGGAAGGCGCAGTTTTCTCGACGCTGAGTTTCTGGAACTGGTGTCAATTGCAAATAATCCTGGTTTTCGGCGGATGAATGCAGGTTCAGCTGTAATGAGCGCCCGTCAGTTGCATTTCACATTAGAACTCTGTTGCTATGCTAGCATCCGATCAAACCAAGCCGCATTTCCCGCGTTAGCTACTGCCAGCGATCAATTTTTTTATAGCTTTGTCAGTCACGCTTATCTTTTCAAGCGAACTCATCGGCTCGGCCGAGACTAAACAGTATTTCTTTCATCGATAACAATCGCGGCTGGACAGTGGGAACTAGAGGCGCCATTCTCAGCAGCGCCGATGGAGGCCAAACCCGTGGTTAAGTGACTCTGAATAGGACATTTCAACGTCGCCCAAGATAGGACATGACTCTATTGCATTAACAGTGTGTGTGACTTCGCATAAGATGGATTATGTTAAATAATAGCAATTTCAAGGCATTCCCTATAATAAAAACGATAGCTTAGTTAGGATTTGGTTTCGCGCCTTGCTGAGCCACTGCTTCGACAAGTATAAAGGGGTCACGTTTTCGGCTTGCGGACCTTTGGGCCTCGAAGTCACTTCCATGACCACGCGCAGGACTTCCTTCGGGCTTTTCCGACCGCTGCCTTGAATCACACCAAAGAGTGCAAAGTCATCTCTACCGCGATTTGTTCAATGAAACCAAAGCCTTTGTCATCCTAGAAAGAGTTGGACGCTCATTTTGATCAAAAATTGGAATAATTTACACGCCGGTTAACACCGGTGGCGGTTTTAATCGGAATGTGTGGCTGGTTTGCGCCAGAACGGCGGGGTTTCCGCAGACTTCGATCATCGGCTTAGGGTTAAACATGAGAGGCAATAGCATTCATCGCCTCATGGATATACAATGTGCTATGTATATCTTTTAATGAGTCGAGAGAGGCACATGCAAGTCGCAAAATGGGGTAATAGTTTAGCTATTCGTTTGCCCGCCACGGTGGTAGAAGCGTTAGAGTTAAAGGAAGGCGATGACATTGAAGTACATATCGTCGGCGAACGGGTATTTGAACTAGATAAAAAACCTTCGGCACAGACGTTGTTAGCCAAATTGCATCAATTTCGTGGGCGCCTACCCGCTGATTTTAAGTTTGACCGCCTGGAAGCGAATGAAAACCGCTAAGCCGTTTCTCGATACCAACGTCTTGCTGTATTTACTGTCTGAGGACAATCAAAAAGCAGACCGCGCCGAAGAGATTATCGCCTTCGGCGGAGTAATCAATGTGCAGGTGTTGAATGAATTTGCGTCGGTAGCGTCGCGCAAGCTGAAGATGACGTATGTCGAAATCCGCGAAACCTTGTCGGTTATCCGAAGTATCTGTGAAACTCAAGCTTTGAGCGTCAGCATCCACGAACAAGGTTTGGCGATTGCCGAACAATTTGGTTTTTCGTTGTATGACAGCATGATTGTCAGCGCGGCGCTGGACGCCGGGTGCTCAATATTGTATTCGGAAGACATGCAACATGGTCAAGCTATTGGCTCGTTAGTCATTAACAATCCATTTTTACCTTCACTTCCTAACTAAAGAGCTTTCGCAGCCTCCCCCAAAGGAAGATGATTCGGTGGGTTCCTAGGCTTCAACCGCAAGCGAGGTTTCTGTAAAAGCAGCCGCACGTCCCCAGCCCCAAATGACGCGTTTTTCGCTCCGTTGGTCTGTCGTGTTCCACTCGATATCCTGTATCATTTCAAGTGTGCAAATACGTCTGTCGATCACCTGCCACTCTGCTGTCGACTTTGACTTGAGCCATTTCCTAACGCACAGTCCAACACCGTTGTCGATTCCGTCGTCCGAAAATGCTTGTAATCGTAAAATCGGATATTCGCGTTTTCACTCAGCAAGAGTGAGCAGTCGGGAATAGTCCGGCCACCTGTTCTACTCGAAATCCGGGTTTTGAACTCCTCCAATCCCGATGTCCCGTAGACTTTCGCAATACTCGGATGTAGCGGGTTCAAATAATAATAAGCTTCGATCTGTTGGCTATTTAAAAACTCCACCAGCGATTTAAACTCGTCGAATCGCGTCATTATCCAAGGCGAAACAGACTTGGGTCCCCTACCCTGCTCGAATTGTCTGTTGACGAATTTAGTTTCGTTTCTCTGTATTTCCGTCTCGTACCGGACCAACTGATACCGGCCGGTATGGTCTATATCGTATCTAACGGAAATGGTGTGGTTTAAGGCGTCGAACAGGTAGCCTATCCCATCGCCAAGGCTGGGTTCGAACAGGTAATTCAAATAGAATTTCCAGCGCGATTCGCCGGTCACGACCGGATGCAATCGATTGGCTGGGCCGTCGTTTACCGGGTCGGAAAAGGCGAACGGCTCCAATCCGTAGACGATGTGCTTAAGCGGCAGTCCTTGCGCGATCAGCGCTTTTAACGTGGCTAGGATCTCACCCGGCCGCCCCGCCAAGAATGCCAGGTTGTAACACCGGCCTTGAGGGAAATACTGCGCCAAGAGCCGTGGGTCGAGCAAGCCCATCACCGATGACCCGACCAGAAGGCAATCAATCGGCTGCTCCGGGTCCGGCGCCGATATCTGATTCAACAGATGGCTCACTTTGCGGTAACGTTCGTTGGTCGCCGGCGACGTATAAGGTTCGCCGATGCCTTGGTCGACATCGAACACTTGGTAGGGATTCACCAGCCAATTCCACACCGGCATCGCCCCGCCAATCAACACGCTCACGGCCAAAGCAGCACGCCAGAAATGGCCGAAATTAGAACGACCAGTAGATGAAGCTTTCATGGGCTGCCGATAGCCAGGTGCCGGCGAAGATTAAACCGGCAAACGTCGCGAGCGCCTTCAGATCCGGGGTGAAAGTGTCGAGTTGCGCTTGTGCATTGCGGTAGCGTAGACAAATCGCCAGTAGGAAGCCGATGGCGAGCATGTCCAGGCCGTTGACCAGCCCCGATATCGGAACCGTCTCGGACCCGAACCAGCCGGCGAGCATGACCGGCACCGATATCCCGTTGAGTCCCAACATCGCCCGCCAGATGTCTAGTGCCTGGTCAATACTCGCCGCCCGGAATAGCACCCAGGCGAAAAACACTCCAAGCAAGGTCAAGGTTCTGGCCAGATAACCCGGCATCGTATAACCGGTCTTGGTCCATAGCCGATAAAGCGCGATCATGGCGCCGTGCATCGCTCCCCAGGCGACGAAGGTCCATGCGGCACCATGCCATAAGCCGCCTAGTAGCATCGTGATGGCCGCGGCCCACAATCCACGATAAAAGCCTTGCCGGTTACCGCCCAAGGGGATGTAAAGATAGTCGCGCAGAAACCGCGAGAGCGTGATATGCCAGCGCTTCCAGAAGTCGGCGATCGTACCGGCTTGATACGGCGAAGCGAAGTTTTGCGGGAGCACGAGTCCGAACATCAATCCGACGCCGATGGCCATGTCGCAGTAGCCCGAGAAGTCGAAGTAGATTTGCAAGCCATACCCCACGGCCGCTACCCAGGCCTCGCACACGGTGAGCTGATCGCTGAGTCCAAACAAGGGATCCACCACGGCCGCCAGGCGATCGGCGATCACGGTCTTTTTGGACAGTCCGGCCGCAAACAGGAACAAGCCTTTGGTCATGCGTTCCGGATCGAAGCGGATGCCTTGCCGGAGCTGCGGCATGATGTCGGAATAATGCAGGATCGGACCGGCAATCAGATGCGGAAAAAACGAAATGGAAAACGCAAAACGGCCAAGATCGAAATCATCCACCCGGCCTTTGGCACAATCGACTAAATAGGCAATCGCCTGAAAGGTGAAAAACGAGATTCCGAGCGGCAGGATCACCTGCAGCAATGGCCATTGGCTGCCGGTCAGCGCGTTGCTGGTCTCGATCAGAAAATCGGCGTATTTGAAGTAGGCCAGAAGCCCCAGGTTGTACACAACGCCCAAGACTAACCTGATTTTGGAGTGAGTAACGGCAATCCGTTTGCCCCAATAGAAATTCAGTAAGGCGTTGACGACCAAGAGCAAGGCGTACTCGGCGCTCCATGCTGCATAGAACAGCACCGAGCAGCCGACGATGAAACATTGCGCGATCTCTCCGTAGTGTCGCGACATGAGCCACCACCACAACAGCACGGTCGCCGGCAGAAACAGGTACATGAATTCAGGGGCAGTAAACAGCATGCCGACGTCTCCTCTGTTATTCCGTGCCGTCCGACGCAGACTTGGCCATTGCCGCCAGTGCGGCTAGCGTGTCGGGGTGATGCTCCAATGTGCTGGCGGTGGGGTCCACGACCTTGTTTGTCGGATCCAGCAACACGGTCATTCCCATGACGACGCGGAACAAGGACGCGCTGCGTGCCACGCGAATCAGGTATTCGCACACACGCCGGCAATTCTCACTGTCATCAACAGAAAAGGGTTCGGCGTCGTCTTCATCGTCTTGTGGTTTGGCGATTTTCTCGGGCATGGTGGCGCCGTATCGGCTACTGATGGCCTCCAACGCGTACACCAGTTCAAGGGCCATATCGAGGTCTGCCGGATTCGCTTTCGCCATCTTCATCTTGCATCCTCGGCGTGTCTAAATTCCCAAGGGGCAATAGGATTTGGATCTTGCCATAACCCGAGGTGACTAGCTTGAGCGGTGCGCTCGGCTTGAAGAAATACCGGATCATTGCTGTATTGCCGATACACCCAGGCCAAGCCCCGTGCCACTTGTGCCAAGTTAACGTCCCGCCCTTCCATGTCGACGTGGCCAATAATGCGGCCGTAGCGGTCTTGCTGGGTATATTCGACCGTAACTCGGCGGCGGTAGGTGGTGTCGGATAGTCCGTGTTTGGCGGCCTGACCATAGGCTTGACTGAGTTCAGGCGCATCGATCTTGGCCAAGCGCACTTTTAAGGTCTGCCGGTCGTCGGTGAGCAAGGTCAGCGTGTCGCCGTCGTGCACGCCTATTACGACACCAACCAGTCTCTGTGCCTGAGCGGTACCTGCTAGAAGAAACAGACTTAACAGGACTACTAAGCGGCCGGTCTGTCCGGATGGATTCATACAGGTTCTCCTGGTTATACCCGTTTCTGGGTGTGAGCAAAATAGACGTTCATCGCAAAGGCGATGCCGACACAGGCCATCGGCATCGCCTGCGGCGGGATCGGAAATGGGAAGGTCAAGCCGAGCAGCAGCAAGTAGATAATGCCGATGACGGTGTAGAAGCTATACCGGTGCGCCAACGGGCTGGAATAATCGAAGTTGGATTGCTTGATTTTGCGTTGCACCAAGCCGTCCACCGCACTGGGTATGGCGACGGCGATTAAAAACGGCCACCAGGACAACAGTAAGAAAAAGCGCCGCAACGATTGGTAAAACGTCCCGAATAGCACGTCCAATTTGCTTTGGACGAGGGGGAAATAATCGGTCTGCCCGAAATGTTCAAACCCAACCGATTTCTCGCGCTCGGCAACGGTGGGGATGAAAAAATGGTACACGTTACGTTGAATCCCGGTTTCCACCAGCATGGCGTTGAATACCGCATTGGCTTCATCCCGAATCCGCCGATCGTTGTCAGCGCCCAGATATTCAATGATCATCCGGTCTTCGGCATCTTGCATATTGGTTAACCATTGGTCAGACACCAATACCGCAATCAAAAATACTTCGGCCGCCCACAAGATCAAGGTGACAATGAGGCTCTTGGTCATAATTACGCCGCTGCTCGCTGGATCAAGGCGACAACTCTGGGGTTGGTCACCAAGGCCTCAATCGATACGTCCATTACATACCTGTGGAGCAAAAAGCGCTGAATCGATTCGACCGTCCGGAGCAGACGATATGCATCGTCCGTATGATGCTGCCTGGATGCCTGCGCGTAAGCGATCAGTACCTGAGACATCAGTTGCGTGATCACGTCCTCCAACTGATCTGCCTTATGGTGATGATCGGTCATGATCTTGATCGCCGCTTGGAGAATGTCGATCGCAACCGGCCAATCCAATTCCAGTATTTGCAAATCTCGATTCTCGGTGGGGTTTAATTTGCGCCATCGATTCAGCATGATTTCTTCCGCGGTTTGTTTTGGTTTACGCATTTTTTTGCGAGGCATGGGTTTTTTCCTTGTCCAGGTCAGAGATCAGTATTGGCAGACGGCCCTTGACGATGCGGCCGCCAGACAATTTGGCGATGTAATGTAGATCAGGCAATTGGCCTAATAACTGCGGGGCGAATAAGTCGCCCTCTTCCTCCATTAATCGCTCGCCGATATTTCCGGAAAATACCGCTGGATTCGCTGAATGGGTAGAAACTCCCTGAGTTCTCATGATGTACTTCAATCGGGTTTTGGGCAGATTGTCGGTGATATAGGTCTGGGTCTCGGCGTCCATCACCCGGAGCGCGATCAAGTTGTTGAGGTTGGCCAGTATTTGTCTGGCCTTGGCTTCGGAACCCAGTCGGGCCGAAAAGTCCGCAAAGGTTTGGGTGGCAATAAACAACCGGAATTGTGCGCCGCGGCCTTTATTCAAGAGCTGGATGCACGGGTCGTTAATCACTTCGGCCGCTTCGTCGACAAAAATATTGACCGGCCGGTTATCGACGCCGTGGTTGTACCGGTCGCCGGCGACAGCCGCCAGATCGGCCAACAGAATGGAGCCGATAGCACTGCCGACCATACTGTCCGATAAGGAATCCAGACCGATGTATGCGACTTTAGCGCCTTTAATGATTTCGGCCGCGTCGGTAATTGCCCGTGTATCGTTCGAGTCGCTTTGGTCCGGCGACAGCAATGCGCCTAAGCTGCCGGAGGTCAGCATATTCATCAGCGGCAATAAGGAGGCGATCATTTTGCTGAAATGCGTGCGGTCGTGTTCGAACATGGAAATCAGCCCCTCCAGGTCGGTGTTCTGCCGTTCCTGCTGGACTCGCTCCCGGTAAAATTTGACCAGCAACTGCGCAGTTTTGTCGTTCAGATCCATTCTTTTCATTCCGATACTACTGCGCCAATCGAATTGGAGCACCTTGTCGAAATATCGCACCAAGGCCTTAATCACCAACGGCACCGGACCGCCTTCAAGGTAAGTCCGTAACTTCACCAGGGACGGTTGTTCTTCGGCCGCAAACAGGCCTTGGACGATGTTATCCAAGGCTTTTTGCCCAAAGGCCTTGAACGGATCCGAACCGGATTCACCAGGACTGACCGCGGCAATTCGGCTGGCCAACTCGGACGAGCGGTTGAAATTCTTTAACGGATCGATACGGACGCTTTCGTCCGGAAAAGCCGGGTGGAAATAGACAAACCGGTCCGGGTTCCGCGAAAGTCGGCACGCGCGTTCGGCGCACCATTTCAGATCTTTGTCGCCTTTGGGATCGATGATAATCACGGCTTCGTTGCGCAGCACCGCCTGTGTCACCAAGATGTCGAACAAGCGGGTCTTTCCGGCACCAGTGGTACCAACGATCAAGGTGTGGCCGGCACTGTGCGAGATCGCTTGCCGAATGTAATCCTCGGTTAACCCTAGCCCATGGATCCATGTCGCCCCCATCCGATCATGATTGACCGGGATTAACCCGGTTAAATCGCGCTTTTGGATGTCGTAAGCCAATTGGGCGTGCTTTTGGTTCCACTCGAATCCCCAGCCCAACCACCATTGATCCGGGTGGCGCCGAACAATACCGGCCAGACTAGCGACATTGAACCGCTGAAATTTGAAGTAATTCAGCCGGTGTTTTCGATACCACACCCCGGCCGATGCCGGCGCGCGCTTGACCGCCATGAAGACGCACGCCACCATAAGACCTGTAAAAGGCTCGCTCGGTAATCCCGAAAACCGATACATCAAATACGCCACAAGACCAAACGCGATCCAGACCACAATGGCCGTAATTTCGTAATTGGGCCGCCAGGGTAATTGATAGTCGTATTCGTCTTTCATTACTTTTTAACGATGAATTTTTTATTGGTGCTATCGATCGAAATATCCGGTCGGTCGAAGGCATATCGCAATAACTGCTTAATTTCGAATAACTGCCGTTCCTCGATATAAGCTCTCAGTAACACCATATCGACGATCAAGCTATCATCCGTTTGATCGACTGCGAGCGGCAGTTCGAATGCTTTAATCGCTTTTATGAGTTGCTCAATCTCATGGGTCGCATTGCGTTGCGCCGTATGCGCTCCCTGGGATTGTCCGTGACTTGGTGTTGGGTGGCTGGCATCCGGAGCGGTGACGGCGAGTTGCGGCGGTGCAGGGGGAGCAGGCGGCGTTTCCGCGTTTTGGATCAATACCGTTAGGTATCGGCTGGTTTCTTTGTTCAGCAATACGCCCTTGACGCCGCCCAGTTCGGTAACCTTGACCATGGGTTTGCGCGGATCGACTTCGATCATGCCGGCAGCGTCTATTGTCGTGATGATATTGATGGGCTTTTGGTCCAATGCCGCTGCGATATTGAGATGCAACATCAAGACCCGACCATTCGGTTGAATTTGAAAATATTCCGCGGATATCGCGTCAAGACTTTGCATCAACAAGGCGCCGGCCGCGTGTTTTGAGGCCAACCACTGTCTGGCGGCTTTGGCCTCCGCGGTATTGACCTTGCTATTGTCCTCTGCGTTCGGCGCAGGACTGGCCGGACTCGGTTGGGAATGATTTGTTGGCGCCGAGGGCGGTGTTGCCGGTTGAGCCTTTATCGGGGTCTCTATTTCCTCGACACCTCCGGACGGTATTTCTGGTTCAGATTCCGCGTTCGTCAGATCAGGGTCTGTTGAGTTCGCGCTATCGTGATTTGTTGGGGTTACGGCCGCCTCACCATGCTGTGCTACCGCATCGGATTGACCGTCAGTCTCGTTCTCGATGTGAATCACGTGTCCGTCGACGATCAACGGCAGTGAGTCGGTGTACACGTTCATCGGATCCGTCAACCTGAGCCCCCTAAGCGGCCGGTCCATGCTGCTAGGCTTTATGGTCCAGTAGCGGCTGACGGTTTGCGGATTCAAGCGGTATGGGACTGCAAGCTTGCGATCGATCAGAATATCGGCTAGCGTATCCGGGTGTCTTGGTATTCCAGGAATGTTGCTTTTTGTGATCAAGCGGCTAATATCATCGGCCGCTTCATTCCACACGATAAAGGTGCCTTCTTTTATTCTCCAAACCACCGCCCCTTTGGCATTATCGGTCCACGCTCCGTTTTTAATCTGTTGCCGCATGGCGTCTAATATGAACCATTCAATCGGTGCGCCTATCGAGGGGTCAATGGGTATGCAGTTATTTTTAAGGTCTTTCTCTACGCTGAGGTAGTCGGCATCCATTACCAGTGAGTACATCTTTGAGTAGTGTGAGGTGCCGGCAATTGTGAGCAGCATTTCTTTGTAGATTGTCGGCCCGTATTCATTTAAATACTCCTGAACTTCGGGTGTGATGACCTTATTGATTAAAGTCGGTGAAACAATTTCATGGTCGCCATTCCGGTTGACTCGCCAACTCAGATAATACCGTTGGATTTTGCGCTTCCTCGCCCAGGTTTCAATATCGTCCCCCACTATATTGCAGGTATGAGCGCCATCCTCGGATTTAATTTCAACGTCGGTGACCGGCTTGCCTAAATCATGCAACATACCGGCAATGAATATCGCCAATCGCCAGCGTGGCGTCAGTTGTTTTCGTCTACCTGGGTTTTCATCCATGCCGTACAGCACGCCATGGGATTTATAAACAGCTTCAAAACCGACCTCTAGGCCATGACGGAATAACCCGCCGGCGCCGCGGTGGTGATGCTTTTCCGACGCAGGTAACAAATGCACAAATCGCGCGTAATTGAATATTAAGGGGTATACCCGCCCTTGATATTCCTGGTCGGTGACACCTAAATAGTGTTTGATTTTTTTAATTAATTCGTCTTGAGACTCTAGGATTTTAATTGCGGGGATGGCCGGAAGCCCTTTGGCGAATGGTGGATATCGAGGTACCTCTTCATCAGGTTCAGTAATCCGCAATATCGTATTGAGCAATTTCGCTAACATCGCCGATAAACCCGTTTATTTCTTCAAGCTTTTTGGATTGCATGACGCTTTCAGTCTGGCCGGCATGGTGGTGGTGCGAATAATCTCGTGATCGCGATCGGTCATGTCCAGCTTATGCCGGCAATATTTCCGCCAAGCTCTTTCGATCTCGTCTGCGCTCGGCTGAGTACCGGATTGGGCTGAGGCCGCGTCCGCTTGGGCCAATGGCAGCGTTACGAATCCACTCGCATCTGCCACCGTACCGGCTGGGGCATGCGGTTTACGGGTGACCACATGCTCCACCGACGATTGTCGTACCGCCGCCCCACCAGTCTCGGAGGCAAAAGCGTCCATTCCAAGCTGCCAGTCGTGGCGAGGTCCGGCGCCGGTTATCGATGTGATGACTTGCTGCGAAGTGGCCGGATCGATCGGCGCCTGGGCGCAACCGGCCATGAAAGGTAAAAGTAAGATTATGGATGTCCGCATTGGCCTGTCCTCTGGTTAGGGTCAGGTCAGCATATCGCATTCCGAATTTTGAACCCGCTGGCTAAATGCATCTGAAATGCACTTTGCCAGCGGGTGTTCTCACTACCCATTGCACGGAGTGCGCCCACATTTTCTGTTGCGGTCCATTCTCGCCGGCATAATTCAGCCGGCTATACACATTATCAATTTGTCCGCGGTATTGACACATTGTTTTTTTCCACGAGCTTGCCCCATTTTATAAATATGGGTCTTCATGGTGGAAAACTATAATGGTGCAGTGTGGTGGTTTAGATCAAATTTGCGATGGTACTGTCTTGGAGAACACCAGATTATTGGCACAAAGTCGGTGTCATTTCTTGCTTAGTGATTGATATATCGATGGATTTATTAATGGTGCACGCTTGTGAACCAATTAATGTGGCAGCGCAGTTGATTAATTATTGCTTTTCGCGCGTCGAATTTTTACGTCGTTCCTTTCTTTCCGCCTTCAATTCAATAGGTTAGCGGCGATGCCACATTGTATTTTTCCCACTACGCAATGACGTTAAACAGAGCCGTCTAACAAGCTCTATCTGAGCAATGGGTACTACGTCATCCTGAAATCGGCAGTCGTTTGCACGAATATCTCGTTTCATGTGATGCGCTTTGCTAATGCCTAGCGTAAACCGGCCGACGGACTCAAGGTAACCGTAACAGGTTGGTGAAAAACCATATTTCAGACGCTAATTTTGGCCAGCTTAATCAATATATAGTGTCTGCAGTATCATGCTTCAACTAAATACAGGCTGAGTTAGGGTCAAAAATGAGTTTTTCACCAACCTGTTAATGCCCTTACTTCCTATCGAAAGATTAATAAAACAGAATACACGACTCATTTCGCCTGTATGTCGACAAATGATCGACTGAGTTCGCTATTTTCGTAATTCATATGCTGTCGAGGCAACTTGTCGATCATTCGTTGCTCACCAGTCTACTCACTGAACCACAAAGACTTGACAATCTAGGCATTCCGACCAAAAGCACACAGGCCCATTTTATCTGCCGCGTTTCTCTAAACCGGTTAGCCGGCCCAGTCCAGATTTTTGTAACGGAAGGGCTCAAAGCAGCCACTGGGGACCTCAACCAAGCGGCCATTTTGAGTCATTCATCGATTTCAACGTATGGCGGCTGCAACACAATAAGCTGTCACTCAAAACTTATGCATTCATTCCGTCTTTGCAAAATTCGGGTGGATTTTGTGGGTCAATCCTTTTGAATGAATAGCTCGTTTTCGTTCGTTCGATTCTGACCCATACGTGCTTTCTATAAGGAGCTCCTTCGTAACCAACTTCTTTCAAATTTGAGTCAAAATAAACTACAGTTGGGCAGCGTCCCTGCTGAAAACTGTATCCGCCGCGCTGCTTCTCAGTAACAATATAAGCATCAAGGATTAGGTAATTGCCAGGCCAAATAAGTGCTTCTTTGATTACCTCTGTTGAGCCGATAGCGGGGCGGATTCTAACTACAGACTTTCCGTCGTCTGTTTTAGTCTCAAGGGGAAGTGGATCGTCTATAGCCTCGGCGAAAGGTATTGGTAGCCTCTGCTCTTGTGGAACGATTATTAGGTCCCCTTTTCCTAAATCCTCAGCCTTGAATATTTCAACCCCAGTTCGATCGACGAGTTTGTAGCCTTCTACTCCGTCTAGCATTATCCAGAACGATCGTGTTTCCACGTTTTCACTTGGAGGTAGTGCTATCGCAAGCATGCTTTTTGACCAATCAATGAATTTACTGGTTGTTTCTGAAAAAGACAGGATCCCACCCATAACCGTAGAGAGAGCGACAAAGTAAGAGATAAGTCGAAACTTAGTTAAGCGCTCTACTATAGATTTAGGATTGTTATCGATGTTGTTTTTCATGCTCGCCTTTTTAATATATCCAGCTAATCAGGTTAAATTAACTCGAGGGACATGCTACCTGGATTACGATCTTTCCATTATAAGGACGCCCAACACGTTATTTGGCTGTTAACAGTATGTATATATAGCTAAAATTCCACGTTGCATGCTAATTCATTGATTAGCAGAGAACTTTTATTTCCGAATATCATCGGTGTCCGTTAATAAGGACTGGTAATGATCCATTTGGCGCCATTGAATCATGTTAGGCGATAGATCGCAACGGGTCGGTTTTTGTCGGCCAAGTCGCTGCTGACACCTACTTCGAAAAAAAATACAGTCCAGAATACGTCCGTTTTCTGGACTTTTGTCTTGCCAAAATGCGCTTCACGCCGAATCTTACCTTGATATTCCAACTATCTCGTCAATGAATCAACGTCAATATTGTTTCCTTGACGCTGAGTTTCTGGAACTGGTGTCAGTTACAAATAATCCTGGTTTGCTGCGGATGATTGCAGGTCGGCGCGAATGATTGCAGGTTCACTTGCAAATAATCTCGGTTTGCGCGCCCGTCAGTTACAGCTAATTCCGTTCGATAATTGCGCTGATTGCTGGTTTGCGCAATTTTCGATTGCAAGCCGTTACAATTAGACATTGGTAGCCGGTTAGCGGGCCATTCAAAGCTGAATTTTAATGCAGAAATTAGCGCAGGAGCTACAGTACGAGATGCTATAAATAACGCCATTTTGTACAGTTTAGGAGCCTTTTAGGTGTTGGAAAGATACTTTTTTAGTATTTATTTGGTGCTGTTATCCGGTCCTGTATGGTCGGATGAGTTCTCGACCATACAGGACAATATCAATCCCGGCAACATTGTCATCATCGGTGAAACCCACCAGAAACCGGAATCGGCACAACTGTTTGCGCTTCTGGTGGATTCAGCACTTAAAAGACATCAATGCCTGACTGTAGGGCTCGAAATTAACCACAATCAACAACCCGCCATCGATGCAGTAACGAAGGGCGAAACACGGGTATCGGAGATTAAAATACCGTATGCCATCGATCATCCAGGTATGCGAAAACTGATTGATTATCTGGCCAAGCTAAAATCGAAAACACCCTGCTTGAGAATCGAGGCCATCGATGCGGATCAGGATCGCGACGAACACATGGCTGACCGCTTAGAACATTTACAACGCGATGAGCCGATACTGGTCCTTCTGGGTGGATTGCACACATTGAAAAAAGTTAAGTGGACTGTCAAAAGCGGAGGACCATTTGTTGCCGAGATTCTGGTTGACCATGGCTATCAAGTTAAATCCTACCCGCAACGTTGGCTACCTGAGAGGTGCGAGAACGGGCAAGGCAGGTCAAGCCGATACGTTAGTGCCTTCGATCCGGAGGCATTACCAATTCTGAATGAGTCACTCATGTCGCTGATCAACGCCAAGCGTCATCGATCAACGAAGGATGTTATCGATGGTTTTGTGGTTTGGGAATGTAATCTCTAGTTGTTTTTCAGATTAGTCAACTCTATAATTTTTCTGTGGGCACTACCCGTTGGGTTGCCTATTGTGCCAGTTCGAGCGTTCGACTGGTTCCCCATGGATGCTCATGTGAGCGACAGGGGGCAACCTTTTGTTCACTCGGAGACTCTCATGGCACAACGTCGCAAATCGCTTATAAAACCCCGCTCTATCGCTTTTTCCCGTCAACGCGGCCGCTGTTACTACTGCGACCAACCAATGGCGACGGGGAATATCATTGAATTTTCCGCCAAATACAAAATAACGCCTAACCAGGCCAAACTCTTAAGATGCACAGGTGAGCATCTTAAAGCTCATCATGAAGGTGGTTCAACCAAGCCGACTAATATCGTTGCGGCTTGCTGGTATTGTAATCACAAGCGACACCAACGGAAAAACCCACCTGAACCTGAACAGTACAGAGACTTAATTCAGGCTCGTATGAGCCAGGGAGGGTGGCACAGCATAAGATTAAACTAGACATTGCTCTGGTATTGATCGGACAACCGGACAATACCAGATTCCTTATTTGCAACTGAAATATATGCCGCTGACCATCGGCGGCAGACGGCCATTAGCTGACCATCGCACTTCGGCTTCAGTGTCCGCAGTGGAATGGATAGCCGCCTGCCAGTATTACGATTACACCAACGAGCTGGTCTCTCGCAGCTTTGATGCAGTGCCAGCGGAATCTAGGATTTCGGCCATTTGGTCATCACCATAACATCGGAAAGCAATTGAGCATTGGCCTCGAACTCTGCATTGCATTGAGGCTTGCTAACCTTGATTTCGTTTGTCTCATAATCCAGATATAGATACTCACCTCGTGGCTTCTGATCTACCTTGAAAGCCTTCAGCACGCTCCTCCGTTTCAGCGCAAAAGAAGTCGTGAGTTTTTTTGCCCGCTAGAATACGATTGACTCCCACGCCAATTTAGGAGTAACCCAGATGACCGCCGACAAACACTCAACGCTTCACGATACCTGTAACGCACTCGCCGAACCCGTTGCCGATGCAACCGGTACGTTATTCGGCTACGGCACCTATGCAACCGCTTTGGAGGCGGGGCGGTTAGCGCCCGTTGCAGCCTATGCCATTGATAAAAGCGGCCTTGATGACAAAGTAGCCGATGCGACCGGCAGTTTTGTCGAAAACAATTGGCAACATGTCTGCGAGACCACGGAAACCGTGTTCGACCACCTTGCCGACGGCTATCATCAAGTAATCGATAACTACCACCATTTGGCCGATGACATCAATCAAGCCGTGGCCGAAGTATCCAATTTTTGGTCGGGAAACGGTGTTGAAGACAATGCCCCTCAACCTTCGATTTTTGAAGATCCAACGCCGGACGACTCGGAATCGAGTGCTTCCAACAGCGAACCGGAAGACACCAGCAGCTCTTGGTGGGGCTCGGCACCTGAAAATACCGCTGAAGAAGAATCCTCTTCCTGGACGGTAAGCAGCCCGGAACCCAGCAGCGGCATAGACTGGAGCACACAAAGCGTACCCGCCAGCGAACCGAATTCCTGAAGCAGCATTGAAAAATCGCTTCTGCTCACAAGCCAACTTGAACACTATCCGAACGAGGCACCACGATGCAAAACGATAACAACCATCACGACCAGGATATTCTCAACGACACTTGCACGCTTCACCACGCTGAATCCGTAAACGATTGCTTGCTGCATTTGGGTAAAACAGTATTAGCAGAATACGGCACGGATTTTTTACCCCCGCTGTTTGCCGACGCGGATGGCACAGCCATCCCGGCAACCACGCATGACGATTATTATGGGCATTCTCAGCTGTCCGGTTTGGAAACAGAACCCCCGACAATGTCTACCGACCCTAACCTAGGTGAAACCGCCTACAGCTACGACAGCAATCCCGAGCCTTCCCCCCAATCGAGCGGTATCGATTGGAGCAAGCCAGCAACTTAAAATTTTAAAACCGCCAATACCCTTGGAATTGAACCATGGCAGAACTATTTACGGCTGCTGCAATCAGCGGCTTAAAGCTAATTGCAATGTGCGAACCGGCCATTCGCGCACTGAACACAACGACACAAAGCACGGTAAGCGTAGACAGCCTGAAGCAACGCCAATCCGAATTCGAGGAAAACCACAAATTCCGCGAACAACAACGCGCCATTGACGAGCAGCACCGCCAGGAAGATATACAACGTCATGCGCAATATCGGGCGGAAGACCGGGCTTGGTCGATCGACATGCCGCACTGGCCTTTAAAACTCTCCGCAGATGTTTTGACCCACCCCAAGGTCAACCACGGCAAAGTGCCGTTGACCGTGATCCTGTCGCCGCCCACCAGCAGCGACCCCAAGCTGGCCGCCATGTTTAACGAAGTGGTCAGCAATCAACTGGAATCGCAGTTGGAGCACCTGTTGCAAAATCATTACGCCATGCACAACCCGCAGCGCCCGGTGCAAATCATCACCAAAGCCTGGAGAGAAAACCGTGCCGGCGGCAGTGCCATGGCTCAGGCCTTATACGTGGCTATACCTAACCATCCCACCCTGCTGATCGACCTGAATCTGAATCATCGCGATATTCAGCTCTCGATCAGTTATTGGGGCTTTGCGGCGGGGCCACACAATCAATTGAACTACCTGACTTTACACGACCACCCCTTGCCGTTAAGCCATTTTTTAGGCGATGTCGTCCGCCGCCAGACCCAGGCCTGGGCAAAAGACAGCTATGCTCTAAAGAAGGACGCGCCGCTGGGATCGGCTGAAGAACTCAGAATCTTCGCCCACAACTGTAAGACCCTAGAAGCCGAACAAAAACTCGGTAAACCGCAAACCGCGCACTATCAATACACCTTGGCACAATTGCAGGAAGCCGGTCAGCACATCGTACCCGGCTTGCAGATGCTGGTGGCGGCGATTGCCGATCTGTACCACCTGCAACGCTATCACAGCCTGCCATATTTCCCGGCCTTGCTGGCGGAATTCTTCAGTGCCAGTAATGATCCTCTGATCAATGACCTGTTCAACAGCGTCATCGACGACTACGGCAAAGTCTATCAATTCCTCTGTCAAGACCAGCCCGAACTTGGCGCCAATCTGTTTTTGGAACTCAGCGAAGGCCTCGCCAAACTGCCAAATTCGCTACGCGATCATCAGTTTGCCAAAACCGCCCTGCAACACTGGCAAGCTTGGCGGCAAATTGACACCTTATTGGCCGATAACGCCACACTAACCGCCAAGCTGGCAGCCGATGACGCCGATTACCTGTATCGTTTGGCGCAATGTTTTAAAACCCACGAGCCGTCCCTGGCGCTGAAACTGACCGAACTCGCTAGCCTAGCCACTAATCGGCCAAAGCTGAACGAACTAGCAAATCCGGTCAATGACAGGTGCGAGCTGCCTGCGATCCAACACATTCACGGCTGGAGCACCGAACAAGTGCAAACCTTGCAGCGGCATACTGCCTCGGCCTTGAATCGGCCCATCACCTACAGCGACACCTTGAAATCCGGCGGTAGTGGGCCGGAAATGGTGATCATACCCGCGGGCAGCTTTATCATGGGTTCGCTATACAGGAAATTGGAACGTTACGATAGGGAGCGCCCGCAACACCTAGTGACCCTCGCCAAACCGTTTGGCATGGGCCGCCATGCCGTTACCTTTAACGATTACGACCGATTCTGTCAGCATACTAAAACCAACAAACCCGGCGACTATGGTTGGGGGCGAAATAACCGCCCGGTCATCAACGTTTCCTGGGACGATGTCGTGGCTTACTGCACTTGGCTGAATCAGCAAACCAGCGGCGGTTACCGCCTGCCCAGCGAAAGCGAGTGGGAATACGCCTGTCGCGCAGGCACAACCACCGAATTTTGGTGGGGTGACAGCATTACCACCGCACAAGCCAACTACTGTGGCAATCACTCCTACCACGGTGGAAGCAAAGGCAAGTACCGGGAGAAAACAATGCCGGTTGGCGAATTTCCTCCAAACCCCTGGGGCTTATATCAAATGCACGGCAATGTCAGGGAATGGTGTATGGACGATTGGCATGACAATTATGAAGGCGCCCCCAGCGATGGCAGCATTTGGTCTAACACCGGCAACGTTTCTCGCGTGGTGCGCGGCGGTAATTGGATCGACAATCCTTCCGATTTGCGCTCGGCGTGTCGATCTTTTAAGACCGCTGGTTACCGGTACACGGGCACTCGATTTTGGGATCCTCACGGTGATCGCTACGTCAGCATTGGTTTCCGTCTCGTCCAGGACATTTGCCTTTAAGCTTTATCCTGTTGCCTTAATTTTTTAAAACGGATGCCGCAGAGTAGTCCGCGATTTTTTTTGAGGGGGGTAGATGGCCGATTTAACGCCAAAAGTCGTGGAGGATTGCCACGAATTGCTGCTGTGGATCATCCCCCTCATCGAGCGTTTTCCTCGGGCACGGCGTTTTACCCCGGGTGAGCTTATCGAAAGCAGCTTGTTGGATGTTTTCAGTCGTACCGCAGCGCGTGGCAACCACTAGCATTTAAATTCATTTCCTATGTCATTCAATGTAGAGGGCAATCGATTATGTTCAGAATAGCTTTAATATTATCTTTGATTTTTTCGCCTCAAATAACCCTGGCGTCCAATTATCAATGGACACATGATAATCGGCTGGACGCCTTGACGGTGATCGACCTTAATCTGACCGCCACCATTATTACGCATAACAATACCGCCAATGAATATTGGGGCGTCAAGGAAAGAAGCCTTGCCACACTTGTTCGGTTTGACGATACCAGCGGCAATATTCTGGGAGAAATCAATCTGCCTTATCGAATATGGGGTTTTGCCTCGATAAAAAATCTGTGGCTGGATGAAGCAGAAAACGCGCTGTATACCGTATCGGGAAGTTATATCGATAATCGCCTTAATAAAGATGAATTAGGCAGTTACTCCGGTTCCTGGATTGTCAAATGGAATATGGCGACACTGACGCCGGAACTTTTTATCAATACCCCTAATAATAAAGCCGTATCGGTCGATGATAATTATATTTACGCAACGACGCCATGTTATAGCGGCGGCTGTGCGGCCTCGCTGGATTATTACGATAAGCAATCAGGCGCGATTCAGGGCCGTATCAATATGGATATCACTTACACCAACGCAATTCTTGCAGGTAATAACTTGTGGGTTATCGATGATAACCTTTATCTGTCCAATGACAGATATTTGCAAAATAATCCCCCAACCGGTTTGATGAGGATTGCAATGGACGATTTAGGAAAGCCTTCAATCGATGGCAGCTATGGAAATCTGGTTTTTGGCGGCGGCTTGGGCGGACCGGTCTTTTTAAGCGACGATCATGGATTTTGTACAAATCACGGAGGTTTTCTGTATTGTCAAGGCGCCCCTATCGCCACCCCAATACCATCCGCCTCTGTTCTATTCCTGTTAGGTTTCATTTTTCTCGCCCCCATCCGCAGCCGCATGGGCAAGCGAAACGAATATTCAATGTAATTAGGCGCAGATCCCGATAGCTTATGCCGACTAGCGGTGGGGTGTGTGGGCATGCTCGTTCAGCCCGCTCTGACTAACGATAGCGTAACCGGCGGAATGTTGACTTCGAAATATTCAATGACGGAAGCTTACCGCACCCACCATTTTAACGGCCGCTTATTTGCCTTTTCCCGCCACCAAAATTTAAATCGATCTGTCAGCTTAGGGTCGACAGGCGACCGCCCACCAATACGCATCAACTATCGCTTACGAGAAGTCAATATTTTGGTAATTCAATAATGTTTCTTTTATGCTGGATAGAATACAAATCATTTTCCTGATTCGAACCAGTTCTTCTTCTGTGTCCCGAACAAGCTGTGAAAACCATTCCGGCTCAGACATAATTATTTTTTCTAAAATTGTATAAGTGTTAATGTTTCGCGGCTTCTTGAAACGTTTTTTTTCAAATACCTTTTTCCCAACAAATTGGGCCTCAAACCACTCTATGCTGATTGAGTTGCTGCGATTGATTTTTATCCTGAGTCCAAGCGAAATTGACGGATATTCTAAGGCGACACTCTTTCGATTGTTGCTCCAATAATAAGTCACGTAATATTCTGCCTCTTTATGAAGAATTGCTCTCTGATTGATAATCCATTTATTAACTTCATTACATGATTGCCTGTCACTTTGATTCAATGGCATGCATATATTTTCAGAACCTTGCCCCCTCTCTTTTAAGATCGACTGGGTTATATCATCATTACCATAAGAAGAGGTTGACTCATATCTAACAATATGGGCAATAATTTTTAGCAAATAATGCTGCAGCTTTCTGATGCGCTCGATTTTATTTTCCGTCTCATTCGCCAAGCTCTTTAACTCTATGGGTGCTTCGACCAAATAATCATCTATATAATAAATACGAAATCGCTTACTTTGTAGATTGAATTTTCTCGTTTGAACGAATTTGTTTTGTTCCCACTTACCGATACCCCATGTAACAGCGAATCTATCGTTTGTCATTGGCTCTAGCTTAATACCCAATGGATAACGATCGACGCCCACAATTGTTCTAACCAAACCAGAATAGTTGTCCGTATATTGTTCGATGATTAAACTGGCCTGTTCACGCAACTGGTCAAGCTGCTTGAATATCCACGCGCATACTTCGGGCGGAGTTTTATAATGATGGTATGCAACCGTCCCGGTCAAGTTACAGGATCCCGTCTCGACCATGGCCTCACCTTCCTTGCCTGAGTTGAAAACTGCCATGCTAGCGTATTTGAAAATCTAAACCCGTTGGCAAAGTGCATTTTAGATGCATTTAGCCAGCGGGTTCCTTTGATCGATCTTGGTAAGATCGACGCGCGTCTATCATCAGTCGCCAGACCTTTCCATTAAGTAATCAGGACTATATTCATGTTTGTACTCGGTTTAGATATTGGTTATTCGAACGTTAAGCTCGCATTCGGTGATCAACTTGCACCACCAACCACAAAATTATTTCCCGCCGGGGCTGCACCCGTTGAACACTTGCCCCAAGCAATCGATCGGGCGAGCGATACTTTACGTGTCACGCTTGACGGCGTCGCGTGGGGCGCTGGCATAAGTGTCAGCAAACTGAGCAATTGGAACCGTGCTCTACATCAGGACTATACAAACACCTCCTCTTACAAAGCGCTGTTTTATGCCGCCTTACTATCATCCGAACGTTCTGTTATCGACGTCTTGGTTACAGGTCTCCCAGTATCACAATGGCAAGACAGATCAGCGCGGCAAGCATTGGCCAATCAGCTCAAAGGTGTTCACCAAATTACCCCGAAACGGCAAGTCGCTGTAGAACAGGTTCACGTCGTTCCGCAGCCAACCGGCGCCTTCGTCGAACAACTATTTACGACGCAAGACAGACGTTTAAGCGATGGCCGGGTATTAGTGATCGACCCAGGTTATTTTTCGGTGGATTGGGTGCTATTGAACGAAGGTGAAATTGTTTCTTCGTCGTCCGGAACCAGCTTAGAAGCTATGTCAGTGTTGCTAGACAAGACAAGTGAATTGATTTGCGACGACCATGGAGGCAAATTGACCCCTGAAAAAATTGAGGATGCTTTAAGATCCGGAAGCAGCAATGTGCTCTTGCTAGGCCAAGAGGTCATTCTCCAGGATTATTTGGCCGCTGCTGCACAATCGATCTCGATGATCGCATTAGAAGCCATGAAACAATCTCTCCGCCGAGAGAAGGGTTCTGTTGATATCGTCTTACTGGCCGGTGGTGGCGCATCCCTTTATCAGAACGCAACTAAAGAATTTTTCCCCTTGAACCCAATCTTTACGCCATCGCAGCCAACACTTGCCAACGCGTTAGGCTTTTTCTATTTCGGGAGGGGGTGACGGTGAAAGTATTGGTGACAATCAATCCGAATGCCAACCCAGAGCTTTACGCCGATATCGAAAGAATAAACTCCCGAGATCGGGCGGAACGAGTACGGACGCTAGCAACCATGGCTGTTGTCATCTCACAACTCGGATTACAAAACTCGTCCGCCGTTTCTTATATATCAGCTAGTGATTTAGCGTCTGAGTCAACCTTAACAAAACTCAAATCGAGCTTAGCCACCGAAGATTGAAAACTTTTGCTATTGCATTTTTATATTTTTGTGATTTCTTAATAAGTAAGCCAAACATATGCGGAAATTGTTACTTATCTTGTACCTAGTTTCTTTGTCAGCTAATGCTTACTCGAATGCACTGATAAACTCGAATTGGGGAAAAATTGCCGCAGAAAAAGGGCTAGACCCCTTTGAATTGTATGCCGTATCATTAATGGAGTCATCGAAATACAGTGCAAATAACACCATAACACCATGGCCATTGGCCATCAACGCAGCGGGAACGGCTATTTTTCCGCGAAACCGTGGGGATGCTTTAAATACCTTAGCACGTGAACTCGAAAAAGGAATTACATCGATTGATGTCGGATTGATGCAGATAAATATTAAATGGAACGGCTATCGTGTCAGCGATATTAGAAATCTATTCGATCCAGAAGTTAACCTTCGGGTCGGCGCCGACATACTAGCTGAAGCCATTCGCTCGGAACCGCATAACAAAACTCTCGGATTAGGTCGTTATCATGCAGGTTATGGCAACGAGCCCGATCGACTGGCACGCGCATATGCCTATGGAAGAAGAATATCGTTAATTGCCAATAAGCTTAGGAAGTATTTTGGAGACTAAAAATGACGGAGGAAATCGAGGCGTTCAACCTAAAGCTTTTATTGTTCATTAGAGAGTCCATGACTGATGATCAATCTAACAAATTGAAGATTTTACTTGGATTAGACAATGAAACAGCAAGGCTAATACGCAGTATCAGTATTGGAGAAGTAATTACTTTATCTAAATCAGGATTTTTGTTGTTCTCTCCTCGAATAAACTGTGACGGATTTAGAAAAATATTGGAATCAAAAGAGCCTGATCCAAAAACACTAATAGATATTATAAATAGAAATGGATAGTTATTTATGAGCCACAACGACAAGGCGATTACGGTTTTCAACAGACATGAATTAGCTCTCACAATGATTAGAGCGGGTTTTCGGACGTCTATCGTATTTATTCATACACAATTATCAAAACTGTTGCTGCGAAGACTTTACAAAGAATTGCATTTGAAATCACCAAGTTCTGGGTTGCTGTCATCATCAGCCTATGTCCTGTCCAATCGCAGGAACCAGCTCTACGCAACCTTATTTATGCGAATATACTCAGAATTGAATGGACAACAAAAAAACTCTGTGGACGTGCGGATTGTGATCGACTCCTGGGATATTTTTAAAACGCTGGTACCAAAATATAATGAGCTCGATATACATCCTAAATCGATCAATGAGGCGTGGACATTGACAAGGGACTTTCGATGTGAGACAAATTATTTTGAAACCTGTCCTAAATGTAGTCAGCAATATTTGGCCTGCGATGACAGCCGACTAGCGAAAAAATGCCCGTTTTGCAATTCATCAAATTAATTATAAACTCAACTAAATAAAATATAGCCAAAACAATTGAAAACTGAATAATACTTAACGGTGTTGCTAAATTTGAATAAATTATTGGTGTTTTAGTTGGCATGCTGTAAGAACTTTGAAAACACTAAGGAATCTGTGTTTAAATCAAGTTTTCTGAATAATCTAAATTCCAATCTTTCATTTAATTAGCACTATAAAATGAAGCGCCCAATTACTCAAAGGCTAGCTAATGCAATTTATTACTGCTCCTTTAGAATGTAATTTCATAATAAGTGAAATTTTAAGGCACTGATATTAAATGGATTAAGTTTTTCAAAAAGTGACATTTCATATTTTAAGAGCAGTAATATCCCAAATCCCGATCATTTTGGCGCTTACCAGGTTGGTGAAAAACTCTTTTTTGGCGTTGAATGACTATATATTTAGTGCCGATGAAGCTATTTTCCTACTAAATACTGGTTCGATTGAGCAGAATTAGCGTCTCAAATATGGTTTTTCACCAACCTGCTCCAGCCTTCTATGCAGCAACTTACAGAATTAAAAACAATCCTCCATTCTAAACGCGCCAACATCTACTACCTGGAAAAATGCCGGGTCATGCAAAAAGATGGCCGGGTGTTGTATCTAACCGAGGCCAAAGACGAGAACCTGTATTGGAACATCCCGATTGCCAATACCACGGTGATCCTGCTCGGCACCGGTACCTCGATCACCCAAGCGGCGATGCGCATGCTGGCCAGTGCCGGCGTGTTGGTCGGCTTTTGCGGCGGCGGAGGCACACCTTTGTTTAGCGGCTGCGAAATCGAATGGTTGACGCCGCAAAGCGAATACCGGCCCACCGAATACGTGCAGGGCTGGCTGCAATTCTGGTTCGACGACGCGCAACGCTTGGCGGTCGCCAAAACCTTTCAGCAAGCTCGCATCGACTATATCCGCAAGGTCTGGAGCAAGGACCGCGATCTGCAAGCCGAAAACATCTTCGCCCACGACAGCGCCATAGCCGCGGCGCTGGACGGTTACGGCACGCAAATCGAGCAAGCCGGCAAAGTCGGCGACCTGTTGCAACGGGAAGCGCTATTGACCAAACAACTCTACCGCTACGCCGCCAAGGCTACTCAACACAACGACTTCAGCCGTAACCACGACGCCAGCGACCTCGCCAACGGCTTTCTAAACCACGGCAACTATCTGGCTTACGGATTGGCCGCGACTACTTTATGGGTGTTGGGCATCCCGCACGGCTTCGCGGTGATGCACGGGAAAACCCGACGCGGCGCCTTGGTTTTCGACGTCGCCGATTTGATCAAGGATGCCATCGTCCTGCCCTGGGCTTTTGTTTGCGCCAAGGAAAAGATGAGCGAACAGGAGTTTCGCCAGCAAATCCTGCAAAAATTTACCGACCACAAGTCCCTGGACTTCATGTTCGAACAGGTCAAACAGCAAGCCCTTAATTACCCTCTCCCTGAGGGAGAGGGCCGGGGTGAGGGAGAACGAAAAGTACAAAACATCGATAAATCCGAGGGTTCCCAACTATGATGGTCACCTTCGTCAGCCAATGCCAGAAAAAAGCCCTGGCCCGCACCCGTCGCGTCCTCGACGCCTTCGCTAACCGCATCGGCGACAACACCTGGCAAACCGTCATCACCGAGGAAGGCCTGATCACGGTCAAAACCCTGCTGCGCAAAACCGCCACTAAAAACACCGCCGTGGCTTGCCATTGGCTCAGGTCGCGGAGCCGGAGAGAATTGGTTTGGATTGTGGGGAATCGGCGGTGTTTTAATGCGGAAGGGATAGTGCCGGTGAATCGCAGCCAAAAGACCTTGCACGCGTTCCAGCCAGAACACCAATGGATCTACTTGCCGTTGATCAAGGCGATGGCGGTCATGGCGGGGCTGCTGCATGACTGGGGTAAGGCGACGCAGTGTTTCCAGCACAAATTGCAATCCAAGCAGCCGCCCGACCCATTGCGCCACGAGTGGGTATCGCTACTGTTGTTTCGGGCGTTGATTCAAGATGCCGACAATGACATTACTTGGTTGCAGAGGCTGGCCGAGGGTGTTTGGGATGAAACACCACTCATGTCGGCGGCCGGCCAAAACGTAAAAAAGCCGTTGCAAAAACTACCGGATGGTGCTGGATTGTTGGCTTGGCTGATCGTCACGCATCACAAATTGCCGGATTTGACTTGGGATGAAGCCAAAAAGTGGCGGGGCGAGCCGGTTGAGACATTACAACAAGCCCTGGACATCATCACCGCCGACTGGGGTTATCGCAACGACAGCGAAGCGGACCGGTTGCAACAATGCTTTCAATTCCCGCAAGGCTTGCTAAAACAATCGCAACCCTGGCTTGATCAACTGCAAACCGCCGCCAACAAGCTGTTGAAGTGCCTGCCGTTGCTGGAACAGGTCATGCAAAATGGTGGCTATCGTTGGGTGTTGCATTTTGCCCGGCTCAGTTTGATGTTGGGCGATCATCAATATTCTTCGCAAGCCACCGATCCGCAATGGCGGCAAACGGTTGCGTTGTATGCCAATACCGATGCCGACGGCCAGCCCAAACAGTGGTTGGACGAACATCTGGTCAAGGTCGCGCAATGCTCGGCCACGTTGGCGCGGCGCCTGCCGCGTCTTGAAAGCGAACCGCCATCCGCTTACGACTTAAAAAAGCTTCAGCAAAAAAGCAGCGATTCGCGCTTTCGTTGGCAGGATCAAGCCGTTGCAGCGATTCAGCGTTGGCGAACGGGGTGCGTCCAAACCGCGCCGCGCTTCGGCTTTTTTGCGGTCAATATGGCAAGCACCGGTTCCGGCAAAACCTTGGCCAACGCCAAAATCATGCGGGCGTTATCGCCGGACGGCGATAGCCTGCGTTACGTGCTTGCCTTGGGATTGCGCACGTTAACCCTGCAAACCGGCGATGAATACCGCGAACGCATCGGGCTGGATAACGGCGAATTGGCTGTGATGATCGGCTCGCAAGCGGTCCGCGATTTGCACCGCCAAACACAAGAAGATTCGTCACTGGGTTCCGAATCGGCTGCATCGGTAGGCGAGGATAACGACATCGATTTCGATATTCCCGAGCAGGCGCTCAGTGTGCTCGGCACCTTGTGGACCAATCGCGCCGGCCAGGTCGATAGCCGAAAACAAAAGCTGTTGTATGCACCGGTAATTGCCTGCACCATCGATCATTTGATGGCCGCTACCGAAACCGCGCGCGGCGGCCGGCACATCCTGCCGAGTTTGCGTTTATTGTCGTCGGATTTGGTGATCGACGAAATCGACGATTTCGATAGCGACGACCTGGTGGCAATTGGCCGCTTGATTCATTTGGCCGCCATGCTGGGTTGTAAAGTGATGATCTCGTCGGCCACCATTACCCCGGCTTTGGCCGAAGGCTATTTCAATGCCTATCAAGCCGGCTGGCGCTTGTTCGCCGCGGCTCGCGAAGCCAAACCGGCTATCGGTTGCGCTTGGTTCGACGAGAACGACAACCGGGTTGCCGCGTTTCCGCTTGATGCTATCGAAACCTACCGCGCCGAGCATCAAGCCTTCATTGCCAAGCGTTGTACGTTTTTACAAAACACCAAACTTAATCCGCCCAGACGCATAGGCGAACTGATTGGACTCGCCAAGCCAGAGGCCGGAGCCAACGATATTGAGACGGCTTATTTTTCGAACATTCAGGCTGCTGTCATCCGCCAACATCGGCGCCACGCCTCGGCGGCCCCTCACAACGGCAAGCGTGTTTCGTTCGGCGTGGTGCGGATGGCCAATATTCCACCGTGCATCGCGCTGACACGCTACTTGGCGCATTCGACCGACTGGCCGGCCGATGTGGACATCCGCATCATGGCCTACCACAGTCAGCAAGTGTTGCTGTTGCGACACAGCCAGGAGAAGCATCTGGATCAAGTCCTCAAACGCGTTGAACCGGCAGCGGTTTACGAAAACCCAGCGATACGTCGGCATGTCGGCGCGTGCCAAGCCGAAAATTTGATTTTCATCCTGGTTGCCACACCGGTCGAGGAAGTCGGGCGCGATCACGACTTTGATTGGGCGGTGGTCGAGCCGTCGTCCTACCGTTCCATCATCCAGTTGGCCGGGCGAGTATTGCGGCATCGCCAACAGCTCCCGGATGCGCCGAATATTGGCTTGTTGCAATACAACCTGAAGGCGCTGAAACAGGCTGACGATGTGCCGGCGTTTCGCCGGCCAGGCTTCGAATCCACGGAAAACATGCTGCAAAGCCACGATTTATCCAGGCTGATTCCGTCCGAGCAGTTGGCGGCCATCAACGCGATTCCGCGCATCCGTCAATCCCAAGAATTACAGCCAACCGCCAATTTGGCCGATCTGGAACACCATTGCATCCGGCAATTGCTGAACGATTATTCCGCGACAGGGCCGGAAGCATTGCAAGGCTGGCTGAGCGGCCATTGGTGGCTGACGGCCTTGCCGCAACGGCTGAAGCCGTTTCGCCGGCAAGACCCGCAACAAACCCTGTTCGATGTGCCGGACCAAGACGGTGAGTTTCGATTTGTCGAAAAACTTCCTCAAGGTGGTATCAATCCGATCGAGAATAGTTACAAAATCCAGCGCGTTGCGCTAACTTCACTGGAGCAACAGCGTTGGTGGCTATGGCATGACTATTCCGAGTTATTGGAGGAACAGGCGGAACGCCACGGCTGGAGTCGTGAATATGCCGCGCTGTATTACGGCGAAATCAATGTGCGGATCAGCGATACCGACCGGCAACGGCAAACGCAGTTTAATTATTGCGAACAACTAGGGATTTGGCGGGATGGCGGCGACTAAATTGCTTTTCTGATCGCCGAGAACGGCAACACCAAACGATTCGGCGTGGCGTTCAAGCGTCTGAAACCGAACTTTTGGTAAAACTCGGCGGCGCGTTCATGTTTGGCGTCGACGATCATGCCGAAGATGCCGATTTTTTCGGCGGCCTCGTTCGTGGTTTTAAAGGCATGCATGATCAGTGCATCGCCATACCCCTGGCCTTGAAACTGTTTATCTACTGCCAGGCGGCCCAGCAAAATGAACGGCAATTCCCGGTAAGCCGTAACTCTGGTTGCATCGGGCAATTCGTCGCGGTTCACCGAACACGCGCTGATCGAGTAATAGCCGACGATGCGTTGCGTATCGGCCAACACATAGACCCGGCTCAGGTCGCGGCTTTGGTCCTGTTGCGCAAATTGGCGCAAATAGCGGTTTAAAACGCTGTCGCCGCAATCGAAGTTTTGCCGGTCGTGAAGCTTGGGTTGCAATAACTCAAACTTCATCGCCGACGATGCGGTTATAGGTTTGCAGCGCTTTTTTCATCCGCTCGGTCGGTTCCGGAGGGTGGTCCAACAGCTCGAAAAACATGTGCCAGTCCTCCTGGCTGAATCGGGTTTGTTGATGCTCTGCGATTATGGCTTCCGCCTTTTCCCGAACGCTCTGCCGAATGAATTTGCTTTTGTCCAGGCCAACGTATTGGCGCGCTTGTTCCAGCATTTGCAGGGTTGCCAAGTCCATACGAACTTTTAAGACGTCTTGTTTGCCGTTTTCGATAGGCATAATCCTCTCCCGATAAAGTACTCATTGTACCCACAATTTTATTAACTTTAGGGTACAAATTGAATATTGATAGGTTCTAGCTTAAACTCTGCTGCGCCATAACTCATCAAGGATATTAAAAATGATGGACCCGGCTTTGCAACAATTTTTATCCGAACGGCTGAAGAAGAAAACTTCATCTGCGCCAAACGAAGCGGAATTACAGCAAGAACTGAATGACTGGTTACCGACGGCGGTAACTAAAACCCATAAGCTGTTTCGCGTGACCCACCCCGTCAAATTCAGCCATCCCGACGTCAAAAATACCAGCGAAATTCGTGTAAGCGCCGAACGCAAACCAGACGGTTTTCTGCGCAGCGGCAATGTCGCGGTCGAGCCGGACATGGTGTTCGATACCGCCGCCAACATTCCGATTTTGAAATTTTTGAGTCTGAAATTGGCGGATGGCCTATCCATTTTGGCCCATCTCGAAAACGACAGCGACCTGGTCAAGCAACAGCTCGAACTGCCGTCGCTACCCTATACGGACATTCGGCAGGGTCTATTGCAGATCAATCAATTACCGGATAGGACAAGCACTTCGGACAAGATCAAACAAGTCTATTTCCCGGTGGACGGCGGCTACCATTTGCTATCGCTACTGACGCCGTCCGGCCTGATGTTTAAGCTCAAGGAACGAATCAACTCGATCCGCTTTGCCGAAACCACCAAGCAGGCTCGCGAAGCCCGACGCAATCAACAGCATCACGACACGGGTTACCAGGAATTCTATGGCTTGACCGAAATCGGCTTTGGCGGCACCAAGCCGCAAAACATCAGCGTGCTGAACAACCAAAACGGCGGAACCGCCTATCTGTTGCCGTCTTTGCCGCCGCCGCTCACGCTAAACAAGCTGCAGCCACCGAAGACCGATTTTTTTCTCCAAAGCGTATACGCCAAGCATTTCCTGGAAAAGTTTCAGGCCTTGCATGCCTTGTTCCAAGACAACGTACCTGCCAACATCCACGTGCGGGAAGGCCGCGACTATTGGTTGTTGCAAATCGCCGAGCAGGTGATGGAAACCGTTTGGGCGTTGCGCGAACTGCCTGGCGGTTGGTCGGAACAGGGACAACTGCCTCCGACGCAGAAAATCTGGCTGGATCAAGACCATGCCGAACAACGCGAGCAAGCCGACGATTGGCTGGACGCCGTAATCGTCGCCTTGGCCGATTGGTTGGCGATTACCTATAAACACGCCATCGGCGAGCGCCAGGCCAAAGCCTTGGGAGATGCCGAGCTCAAACATTTTCGGCAATTATTGGACGACCATCGGGAGGTCTTGCGATGAACCGCATTTTGTTGATTCCGCGCTTGCGCATCCACAACGCCAATGCCTTGTCCAGCCCGTATACCATCGGTTTTCCGGCGTTGACGGCCTGGTTGGGCGGCGTGCATGCCTTGCAACGCAAACTTAATGCCGACGGCTTGCCGCAGCTCAGTTTTTCGCGCACGGCGGTTGCCTGCCACCGCATCGATTTACAGACCTACAAACATGCCGGCGATTATCTGTATTCCATCGTCGGCACCGGCAATCCGCTCGATAAAAGCGGCGACCGTCCGTCGTTCATAGAAGAAGCCCGCTGCCACCTCGACGTCAGTCTGGCGATAGAAACTCAGGGCATAGGCAAAGCCGATGAAGACGAATTCCTGGCCGCCGTCAACCGCCATCTACCCAAACTAAAATGGGCGGGCGGCGACAGCCTCGGCTATAAAGTGCCGCAGTGGCTGGCACTAGCCGGCGACAGTGAATTGGCCAATCTGACCCGAAAACTGATGCCGAGCTACGTGTTGAAACAGCGCCGCGACCTGATGGCGCAAGCCATGGCCGAAGGCCAGGATGCCATCGACGCGTTGCTGGATTATCTGGCGGTTCACTACCAAAGCCGCACCGACGATGACGGCCATGTGTCCTGGACGGCCGAGCGTAAAGCCAAGGGCTGGATCGTGCCGATTGCAGCCGGTTTTCATGGCGTCAGCGCATTGGGCCACGCCGAACACCAGCGCGATCAAATTACGCCGCATCGGTTTGCCGAAAGCCTGGTCACTTTGGGCGAATTCGTCATGCCGCATCGGCTGAAACGCCTGGACGACCTGCTTTGGCGCAGCCGCTACGATGCAGAGAACTATCTGTATCTCATCGAACAACACTCCCACAACGCTTAGCAGCAAGGAAAATCACCATGGCAAAAACAGACAAATTAGCCACCGCTTCGGTACTGGCCTTCGAGAAAAAACTGGTGCCCTCGGATGGACGGCTTTACGGCACCCAGTGGGATAAGCGCGATGAATCGGCGACAGTGCTCAAGCTGCAAGAAAAATCGGTGCGCGGCACCATTTCCAACCGAATTACGAAAGAAGCTGACAAAGATCCTATCAAGTTGAATGCAAAAATCGAAAAGCCCAACCTGCAAACCGTGGACAGTTGTGCTTTAGGTAGCGAACAAGACACGTTGATACTCAGCTTTACCCTGAAAGTGCTGAGTGGCGTCCAACAGCCTTCCGCCTGCAACAGCGCGGAATTCGCCGCCAGCTACAAGCAGGCCGCCGATGCTTACATCCAAGCCGAAGGTTTTAAAGAACTGGCTAAGCGCTACGCTGCCAACCTCGCCAACGGCCGCTTCCTATGGCGTAACCGGGTTGGCGCGGAAAATATCGAAGTACGGGTGTGGGTCTGTAACGAAGGCGAACAGCGCGATTGGACCTTCAATGCCAAAACTTTCAGCGTCCGCGACTTCGACAACTTGCCGGCTGGCGTGTTGGAACTTGCCGATCTGATCGCCGATGCGTTGAGCGGCCGCCGCGAATTTTTGATGCTGTCGGTTACGGCCTATGCCCAAGTCGGTTTGGCGCAAGATGTTTACCCCAGCGAAGAACTGGTGCTGGACAAAAGCAACAGCAAATCCAAGAAAAGCAAAATCCTCTATCACATTGACGGCCACGCCGGCATGCACTCGCAAAAAATCGGCAATGCTTTGCGCAGCATCGACACCTGGTATCCGGTGGATGAAGACAGCCCTTACATCGGGCCAATCGCCATCGAACCCTACGGCGCGGTCACCAACTTGGGCAAGGCTTTTAGAACCCCCAAAGCCAAGGTCGATTTTTACACCTTGTTCGATAGTTTCGCCCGAGGCGGTTCACTAAGCCAGACCGAACAGCATTACGTGATGGCGGTATTGGTGCGCGGCGGCGTGTTCGGCGAAAGCGGCAAGGATTGAGCCATGCGCTTTTATTTGGAAATCACCTTGCTGCCCAATCCCGAAGTCGGGCTGAATTTTCTGTGGTCCAAAGTATTCCAGCAGCTCCATCTGGGCTTTGTAGAGATGCTGGATGCGGATAAACGCGGCGCTATTGGTGTCGGTTTTCCCAAACACAGCGCGGATGGTAAGCGCCTGGGGTTGGGCGACAAATGCCGCCTGTTCGCCGAGGATGAAACTACGCTGGAACGCTTCGCCGCGCCGCAGCGTTTGGCGCGGCTGAGCGACTACGTGCATTGCACCGGCATCCGACCGGTGCCGGACAAGCTGGTCGGGTATGCGGTTTACCGGCGGGTGCAGCCCAAAACCAATCCCGAACGTCTGGCCCGGCGCTACGCCAAGCGTCACGGCGTCGATTTGGCGACCGCGTTGAACATGACGGTGGAACTGAGGGCGGCGGGCGGGAACCCGGCTTACCCGCTATCGTTCCGCTATTGCGACATGCTCAAGCCTTCTGTGGCCTTGCCTTTCATTCGCTTGCAAAGCTTGAGCGGCGGTCAAACCTTTTGTTTGTGGATCAGCAAAACCGCAACCGCCGATCCGGTGGTAGGCAGTTTTAGTGCCTATGGCCTGAGCAGCGTTGCCACCATACCTGAATTTTGACCCAATTTTTTTGCTCTTTAACAATGTGAACTAAATCAGCCGGTTACGGCCGGGGCTCTTGCGGATGGTGATAATGGCTTTATCCATTCGCAACCCTTGCCGCAACCGGCTTCCCGTTTATTTATAATCAGTCCGCCGCCGCACAGGCGGCTTAGAAAATCTGTACATCGACGAGGTGTTCTGGATCCCCGTCCGCCGCCGCACAGGCGGCTTAGAAAAAACTCCGGGATTTCGTTTCCTTCTTTCCAGGGTCCGCCGCCGCACAGGCGGCTTAGAAAATCAAAGCTTGCTCGACGTGGTTCCTTGTTGCGTCCGCCGCCGCACAGGCGGCTTAGAAAGTATCCGGCGGGCAATAGCTGTCCCAGTCCTGGTCCGCCGCCGCACAGGCGGCTTAGAAAACTTTTTGTCCGGACCGTAGGCGCCGTTCTTCGTCCGCCGCCGCACAGGCGGCTTAGAAATTTCGCTCCTTTTTCCGATTCGACGTGTGGATGTCCGCCGCCGCACAGGCGGCTTAGAAATACACTCGACGCTACACCAGCGCCAAATAATCGTCCGCCGCCGTATAGGCGGTTTAGAAAAACTGATTTCTCTCCTCTGGCCAAATAATTGAGTTCACCGCCTTACAGGTGGCTTTTTAAAATGGCCCGGTTAGAGATAGTTACACCTGGCAGGGAGCATAGTCGGCGGACAATATTTGCTAACCTCCGCCCAAGGTGTATGCTGATACTGCAAGACGTTAAGTAAAGCTATTTTAATTATCGTAACCTCACTCATTTGATATGCTAAGACTGAGTACGAATAAGTCCGCTGCCCTAAGAACTCGCACACGTAAAATCGATGACGGCCGCATTGCTTGCCCGCATTGCCATCGAAGAATTGTGCCGTATGTGTATTTTTCATACGGCGTGGCCATGCATTCAGTCTGCAAGTTGTGTGGAGGGACTGTTCAGGTTTTCAAAGTCCATAAATCGGTGTCATTACCAGGGCTCCTCTTACGTATATTGCTCTTTCTCACTGGGTTAGTGGCCCTTGACTCATGCATAAATTCTCAGGTAAACGCTAAGCGCTATAGTACCAGCGCTACAACGCCAGCCTCTACACGGTTTTAGGGCTGACAAAAGTTACGGGATATTAGCCCAACACGTCACGCACGTATTTCTGCGTCTCTTTAAATGGCGGTACACCATTATGTTTATCGACATTGCCCTCCCCCGAGTTATACGCCGCTACTGCTAGTTCTAAATTGCCGTCATAACGGTCAAGCAAAAAGCGCATATATTGCCCTGCGCCATCAATGGCTTGCTCTGGATTATTCGGATCTTTAACACCAAACCGCTCCGCCGTGTCCGGCATCAACTGCATGATGCCTTGCGCACCCTTTCGTGACCGTGCATCATTATCGAACGCCGACTCAGCGGACGCCATCTTGCTTAAAATCCCGGCAGGCAGCCCGTATCGGCTTTCCACTTGATCGAAAATCGGCTGCAACGGCTTCGGCACCTCTACTGATCCAGCACTATTGTTTTTTTTTACGGCGTCGTTGTAATTACCAATCGAGTGAGCGAGATCCGGTCTATTCTGTGTCGCAGCGCGATTGAGCAATTTAGCGATGTCATCACCAACTATCTGGCCATGTTCAGCAACTAATTTTTCTCGCGCGGCTGTTGTCCCGAAACCGTCGCTCAGGCCGTAATCCGCTGTTTGTATGCCGCTGAATGTTTCTGTCAAAGCAGCTTTGTAGTACTCGAGCTGGCTCGGTGTAAGCTGATGGGCAATCTCGTTACCCTTCATATCCCGCCAGGCTTCCACCGCTTGAGCACCCGCTTCGCCTGATTCATTGAAAGCCTTTTCAGCAGCATTCCAATAGCTATCGCCTTGATTTATGTACGCCGACATGCTTTCAAAGAATGAATTCGCACCTGCGTAGGCCGAACTACCGACTTTTTCAACGTAATTTCTAGCACTATAAAGAGTCCCAGCTACTCCATCGTAATTCATCTCACCAACCGATTTTTCGCCTCTGGCGAGATGCGCAATCTCTTTGGCAAAGTATTCAGCCTTAGCCCCCGCCATTTCTGAAAATTCAGATCGGGTACCGGCATTGAGTTCGCTTGTTTCTTTGTCGTGAAACCGGTCGACGCTTTCGTCGCCGTTGTGCACTTCATTCCCGATTTCGCTTATCCGTGCATTCACCTGATCCGGCAAATTGCCGGCCGCCGCGCGTGGGTCAACCACGCTGGCGCGATCAAATTCCGCACGTGCCTGGCCGTGCTTGGGCGCATCGGCTCGAAGACCCGCGTTCTTGTTCGGGTCGGCTATCTCGCCGGTTTTCGCTGCGAACGAGTCGCGCAGCAATTCGAACCCGGCCGTTTTTGCCTGTTGCGATTCGCTTGGATTCATAGATCTGAATCTCGCCGGCGAATGTCCTGTCAACAACGACATGCCGGCCGCCGCGTAGGCCTGGTTTTTATCGGTAATTAAACCAGAGGATCTCCAGTCACTGGCGAGTGTCTGTGCATCGCCGCTTAACCCAAACCGCGTTAACTCATTATTCAGGCGGCTCATTAAACCGGGTTTTGTACTGATCGCCTGTCCGGATTCCAATGCGCCGAATTGGGCGTTCGTGCCGAGGCGGCTTTGCATCGACGCCGTGGCGCTATAGGCTTCCGAAGCGGACAACACATCATTGGCAGACGATTGCAAACTTTGTAGTGTTTGGTTGTTAAGACCCAGCGACACAACTTCGCGGGTACCGGACTGCGCATCGGTTGCCACGCTGCGCGCTAAGTCAGTTTGAAATCCCGCATCTTCGGTGAGCCGCGTCGCCATATCGTGGGCGATTTCGTTGGAACGTTGGCTGCTCAAGCCGAATTGGCTTTGGAGTCGATCACTGATATTGGCTTGTACCATGTCCTTCCTGGAGCCACCGTTAGAATTACTCTGGGTTCCATCGCCATCTTTTCCATCAACCTCTTTTCTTTCCAGTCCGCTGCCCAGAGCCACGGCGCCTGACAAGACGGAAGCCATTTGATCCGAGGTCATATCGGTATCGCTATAGCGCTGTGCGTATGATGACCCTTCGCTGCGCATCAGCTTGTCGGTTTCCGACGAACTGCTGTTTAGCCGGCGAGAAAATGATTGTCCTGTCGAGGCGTCGCGATTCGAGGCAAAACTGTTGCCCGCCGAATTCGCCAGTGAACTCATAAATTGAGCACCGGCCTGGCGCATATAGTTCGATGACGACGAGACGGCTTCGGAAGCCTCGCGAGACACATTGAAGGTCGGCAGCACATTTTCCGCGCCGGTTCGGTGGGTGCCTTTCAGCGGAGAGTGTTGATAGGCCGACTGATTGGCAAACACCGGGGCCGTCGCCAACACGGCAGGCGATCCTGCACGCTCGTCGATATAATCTCCGCTCTGCATGCGGCCCATGAAATGCGTGGCGGTGACCGAGCCGCCGTAGACCAGCATCAAGGCGATCGCCGGCGTCGAAGACGCCAGCATGCCGCCGATTGCCACCCAATCTTGCAACACCATATCCATTTGGTAAATCCCTTCGATCGAGGGAATATTGAAGCCTTGCGCATCCAGGGCGTCCATTTTTCCGAGAGCCGACATGGTGATGTACAAATTGATGACCGCCATGATCGGCATCCACAGTTGGATCCATAACAGCATTTTGAAGTACTGGCCAACCATCGAAATCCCGGCAGACCCCAGCATGACGGCGAAGACCATGAGCGGGGTAATGGCGTAACTGAGACCCTCTATCCAGGTCATCATCGGCCGGACGATCCGGGTAAACAGCGTCTGTTCTGCGGCCCATTGCATGTTGCGTTGCTGGATGGATTGATGGACCATGGCCGCTTTGTTCCACTTCAAGCCATCTTCGTAGCGCCCGACGATACCTTTTTCGAACATTGGCACGATCAGGCTAGCCAGCATGTAATCGTTCGCACTGATAGTGCTATTGGACAAGGCTGTTAACGCATCGCTGATCCGCGTGGACACGTCCTCCGAGCTTTCGAGATTCAAGGTTTGTTTCAGTAAATCTTCTAAACCTGTGATGCCATTGTTGGTAATGTAATCATCCAGCGCGACATAGGCATCGGTACAGGTCAATACCGTCGGACCGGCGCCCAAGTAGACTTCTGTGGTGTAGATTTTGGAATTGAAACGTATAGCCGCCATCACGCTCTGCGTGCGCATGATCGCGTCTAACGTGGTCTGATTTAAATCGACCCCGGTTAACGTACATTCTTTTATGTAATTGACGAACGAAGCTTCGAGATCGACCTTGGCCCTCGGTGAATTGGCTTTTCCCAGAGTTATCCGCGATAACAGGTTTTTTCGGACAGCAATTAAGGTATTGAGCGGATCCGCGAACCCGTGTTCGGTCATACTCGGTACCGCGAACGCCTGTTCGAACAAGCGCGTCATGCGATAACCCATATTGGACAGGATGGAACCCGCTACCGCCGGCCCAAACGGCACATTGTTGACCACAACCACGTTACCCGAGTAGGCGTCTTCAACCTTGACGACTACACCCGGCGCAAAGAGCGCGGTATAAATCAGCATAGAGGCAAAGACATCCTGATAGCGAATGCCACTCGCATTGAATTGGGTCAAACCTCGCAGCATCACCATCGTCACTCCCAGTGATGCGCCGACTGCAGCAGCTCCTTTGTAATCGTCGGTTAAAGAAATCATCGCGATCGCATTCAGTATCGCTGCGAGGAACTGGGAGTCTCCAATCGAAAATATTTCGTAAATCACCTGGTTTCCTCCTGAGTGGGATAATTGGCGGCGCTAGCGCCGGTTTGATCGAATGACGCGTAGTTACGGGTTGGGGTGGCTTTCATGATATTCGAGTAAAAGTCGACCACAGCTTTGATATTGCCGTATCGCATCGCCAATTCCGTGGATTCCGCTTCAATTTGTTGCCGAGCAGCATTTAGGGTTTCGGCCAGCTTGCTGGCATAGGCGCCATCTTGAAGCGAAGCCGCTTGCCGGACGGCATCATAAAGTCCCTGTACAATCAGTTGCGCCAGTTCAAGGGCGATTGCCGGTGACGCGTCCTCAGCAAACAAACGGGCCATGCCGTAATCTTGCCTCGCCATGTTGCGAATCATCGCTGAGACGGCACCTGGCACTAGTTCCATGAAGGCTTTTTCTTCCGCTGTTAACTCGCCACTATTGGTCCCGAATTTGTATACAAGGCCTGGCTTTACATTATTGCCGACTAGTAAATCTGAAACTCTTTTTCGCAAGCCGACCAGAGTCACCGGTTTGGGAGTGGGATTTAAACAACCATCAGCATCGTCGGTATCGCATTCGTAAATATTGACTTTCGCGTAATTGCCAGTGCCGGTGCCATTCAAGAGTTCTTTAAGACCAAGAATGCCTTTGAATGTCTGAACCGGATTGCTTTCGCCATTGCCGTCCGGTGCTGAAGTCGGTTCGTTGACAATGACAGTACCGCTGATACTCATCATCGCTTCCAGTAAACTATTCCCCCCAAATTGAAACCAGTTGCTCGCTTGCTTTTCGTTCAGCGCCCGCCAAACCAAATTGCCTTGAATTTTGGTTTTCATTGCGGAAGCGGCATTGTTTTTGACTTGTTGTGTCGGGTCTCCTTGGGTGCTGGTATTTGTTCTCGATCCAAAAACGTCGGTAATTCCTCTGGTAAACGAGAGTTCCGACTTTTTCATGTTCTCGGTAGCCCATGCCGGTAACAGGCTGGTGGTATCATTCACAATACCTTGAGCCAATTGACAGGAATTCGAGAACATCTGATTGAGATCCTGGATCCGTTTTTGCAAGCCGGACATCAGAACCCCGCACTGATTACACATCGCATCAATCGCCAGTTGAAAGGCATAACCGGTTGCGTTAGCAGCGACCGCTCGCATCAAGGTGATGAACTGGTCTTTATTGATGAACGAGAAACTGCCACCAAATAAATCAATCCCGCCGCAACCGGCGCTAAACGAAGGGGGTTGCAAGGAGATCATCTTGGTTTCCACAATCTTATTACGGGAGACGATTGATCCACCGGTAATTACTCCTCGCCTTTGACCTAGGTGTGCGGTAGGTGTTGTGACATTAGTCATTGTGCCGAACATCGCATCCAATTCCTCTTGCAAGTCGGCAAACCCACTGGCCGGTAGCGCAAGCATCCACGCCAGAAAGATCATTCGAGAAATACGCAAGTGCCTCATAGCAGCTCCCAGTAGGCAAGTTAACAAAACAGTTAAGGCAGTACTGGTTGCCCTCGCAATGCCTCGACCAATCGGCCAGGATCGTTCATTACCGGCTCGGTCAATGATCCTGCCTCCGGAATCAAATAACTCGAATCCGTAACACCGCGCGCCGTGCTAAACAGTTGATCCGATACCCACCCGGCGTTTTTGGCCGACACCAATACCCGAGTGGTCAAGTCGTCAAGCGAGACCACGCCTTGAGCAATCGGCAAGATTTCGTTTGGGGGCTTCATTAAGAACAAAGCCGGAGTAGACATCACGCCTAACGCCTTTGCCTGTCCAGTATCCGATCTGAATTGCTTATAGAATCCCGACGGCATCGGCTTGCCATCCAAAGACACCGGATAAATTTTGAAACCGAAACGCTGCTCCAACACCGTTAACAAGGGCGCTTGCGCTTCGCAAAAATGGCAATCCGAACGAAAAAAAAACAAAAGGGCAGCTTGTCTGGATATCGTCGACATGGCCCGTTCATTCGCCTGTGTCGCCATTTGATTGGCGGCATTGGATGCAAACGTGGCCATCGGCCGGCGGTTATTCTCGTCCAGCCGCGGATCGCTCATAACTACTCGTTGCGCCACAGTGGCAAACTTCTGGGCTTTATCCATCATTACCCGTTGCAAGTAGTAGTAAGCCGCCACGTTCTTTTCAGTGGGGTTATCGACGGCGGCGTCCTTGTAGTGTTCGAGATTTTTTCTAAACCATTCAGCAGAGAGGTATTCGGGCGGCCGAGGGGGTTCAGAGGGAGGATTAGGATTTGATGAAATCTTTTCCTCTGTCTGAGGCGGACTGGCAGTTTGCTCTATACTAGTGTCAGGAGTTGTTTCACGCCAAAACCATCCCCGCTGTTTGTCCAGAAAAAAAGACGGCTCTCCCTCATCGGATCGAGCCGTCAACGGGAGCAGCAGGCACAGCAATAGGAGCAGACATGGATTCATGGTTTCATTATCTCGTTTTTAAAAATTCAAACCCGCTGGCTAAATGCCTCTGAAATTCACCTACTCAGGCCCCCTGGCCGTTTCAATCCCCTTTCAACGAGTACCCTGATGATCGATGACATGGAAATTTCTATTTCGAAAGATGAATACAGGTTATTACTGGAGTTTTTGTTCTTGGCCGACAGGTGCGTGCTCAGTGCAGAACGGAAGAACCTCAAGTCCACCGAGCCTTATCGCGCGCTGATCGAAAAACTTTTGAGCTACGCCGAACGGTTCCAATGTGCCGATTTGGTCGTCGATATCCCCGGACTCCCTCACCGAATGGTGTCCGACTCCTTAGAATCAAAACTCATTTACAAAATCTTCAGCGAGTCGTTAAATGAGGATCAATTCTGGTTGAAACTCGCCCATGCTCTGGCGGTAAGAGACGTCGACGCCGAATTAGGCGCGATTCCTGCTCAACCCCAAAGCTCACCCGGACAAACCGAATTGGATGAAATGCGCCTGTTCAAGCTGGCCGAAAAACTCCTCGAATGGCGTAACGAATTGCTCCGGAACGGCCTCAGCCGCTTAGAGTTACGCGCTCCGACGGCATTCGACGTGGTGAGCCCAAAAGGCCGATCCGACATCAATTAAGCGCGGCAATCACCGACTTATCCACAAAATCTGTGGACAAGCTTGTGACAAATCAGTCAATCATCGGCAAACGCCCCCACAATTCAACCAGTTAGAAAACTGTGTAATATTTGGGCAATCTCTCTGTCATCCCCTAGGTCATCGGCATAGCGGCAAGCATTGACACCAGACCCATCACGGTGGATATCGCCGAAGTCGCGGTGGCCTGAATCTGGCTCAATTTACTGAACACATCGGCCGGCTGAGTGTAATCGACGATTTTCTGGAACTTCAGGATGTGTTCCGCCACGCTGCGGCGATCGCCCATCCCGTCGACCAAGCCAAGTCCTAACGCGTCTTCTCCGCTCCAGACCATTCCCGTAAAGAGATTCGGATCGTCTTTCAACCGATTCCCGCGGTGCGTTTTCACCACCTCGATGAATTGGTGGTGTACGTGAGACAACATGGTTTGCAGCTGTTCGACGGCTTCGGGTTCCGGGTCGGAGAACATATCGCCGACGCCCTTGAATTTTCCAGCCGTATACAATCGGCGCTCAACGCCCAGTTTTTGCATGATGCCGGTAAATCCGAACGAGTCCATTCGCACGCCGATCGATCCGACTATGCTGGCCCGATTGGCATAGATTTCATCGCCGGCCACTGCTACGTAGTATCCGCCGGAAGCGCCAAGGTCGCTGATCACGGACACTACTTTCTTATCCGGAAATTTTGTTTTCAGGCGTAGCACTTCATCGAAGATCATGCCGGCTTGTACCGGCGTCCCGCCGGGACTATTAATTTCCAGCATCACAGCTTTCGCCTGATTCTGCTCGAAGGCGGTGCGCAAGCTGGCAATCACGCTATCGGCATTGGTTTGGCCGTCCGGGGCGATTTCGCCGCTAATACGCACCATCGCGACATGGGGTTGATTCCGGTTAGTCAGAGACGACCAATTGGAGTAGACGGACAGTCCTAAAAAACTCAATACTGCCAATAGCGATAGCGTTCTAAATGCGGTATTGATGCGCTGGGTTTTGCGCATGACATCCGCGTTGCTTTTGACGATTTCTAGCAAGGCGTTTACGGTAGTCGAGTTTTCGGTCATTGTTTTCACTCCAGAATTTCATAGTCAATGGAATTTCGGATATCCACCCAATAGCTCGGCTGCGATATCGCGAATAATCGCCCTTTCCAGGCTGCGAGGTGTTGTCCTTCACTGAGACACCAAGCGAATAACCAATGGCCGTCGGCCGTCATGCCGCGCAAGACTTGACGAGCTTTCGGGTTATCCCACGCGGTTTGTCCCGCATCCTGAAACTGATTCGCCGGATCGAAGGTGGCCGGTACCGGTGGCGCCCGGCGGATTACCAGGCTGTGGGCGGTGGCCACGCTATCGTCTTTGTCCGTGGCGCTTTGCAAAATTACCGGATAACCTAAGATTTCGTCGCGCGCGGGATCGCGGGGCGCCGGCTCCATATCGGCGAGACGCAATACTGCCCACAACGGTTCGCCGCCACCCGTCAGGCTATACACCCGCCAGCGTACGCTTTTGTCATCACCGCAGTTATCCTGGCACGTCGCCGTCAATCCGGCTTGCCGCACAGCGGTTTCGAAGCGGCGAATCATATCCAAGCGAGCAGTGACCGGGATGCTGAGTGAATTGGCATAGCTCTCGTCCATATACAAGCGGCCATACACTTTGTACAAGTCGGCCGGCTTTGCAGAGGGTGTTAACAGGCTCAGTGCCAATCCCGCCATTCCGATGCCCGTGCTGACGTCCATTCCGGCCGGGGACAACGGTGCGCCAGTGGCCACCGCCCCGACGAAACTGGCGTCTTCGGCCATATTCCGTATCGGATCGGACCCACCGGCTGGTATCGCAGCCATTGCCTCTTTGCGGGTCTTAAACTGCTTGGCCTGGAATTGTTGATACATTAAATCCTGAACATCTTGCCTTTTACTCCGGCTACCGAGTACATCGCGAATTAAAAACGAAATTTGATGCGCTTCGTCGGTCGACAGCACTTTACGGTGTGACTCCGAAATCGCAATGGGCCGGGAGGCCGGAGCGCACGCCGTCAAGGAAAACACGATGGCGGCGGCTAGCGAGCGAACGATGGTTGATGTCATGGCAGTTTTCCTTAAGGTTTAGATGGAGCGAGACCTAATGGAATGGTCCGCCCCACTTCACCAACCGGCTCAAGTGGGCCAAGATAGTCATTTTAAAATGACAGTTGAATTAGCGCAGATCATGAAAGAAACAAAAAATAAAGAGATCAAGGTATTA